>NZ_JMPL01000107.1 GCF_000735365.1 Kluyvera ascorbata ATCC 33433
CAATTTTAGACCCTGCAGCGCAGGGTTTTTTATTCAAGACTTGATGTCTGAATAAAAACCGAATTGAACGATAATTCAAAAAGCAGTATTTCGGCGAGTAGCGCAGCTTGGTAGCGCAACTGGTTTGGGACCAGTGGGTCGGAGGTTCGAATCCTCTCTCGCCGACCAATTTTGAACCCCGCTTCGGCGGGGTTTTTTGTTTTCTCTCTTCGCCCCATCTCATCTATTTTTATTACCTCTACAGATTAATCCTGTTGTGAAACAAAGGGGATGTTATCAGTAACTGACTGTGACATAATGCGCCGCGTAGATGCTCATTCCACCTCTTATGTTCGCCTCAGGCCTCATAAACTCAGGAATGACGCAGAGCCGTTTACGGTGCTTATCGTCCACTGACAGATGTCGCTTTTGCCTCATCAGACACCATGGACATTACGTTGAGTGAAGCACCCATTATGTTGTCGAATTAAACCTGTTTAACGCCTGCTCCCAAAAGGAGCAGGCGTTTTTTTATGTCCAGCTTGTAGCCCGGCCAAGCGTAGCGCCGCCGGAGCCGCACAGCGGCCAAAAAAAAGGGGCCATTCGGCCCCTTAATTAGTGCTCTACCTTAGGCAGGCGGGTTATTCTGCAACGTCAGCATCAAGCCATCACGGCGCATTGCTGCGGCTTCTTCCGGCTGCTTCAGACGGTCAAGCGTATCGGCAAGCCACGCATAGTCGAACGCGTCCGGGCGCTGCTTGAGCGCGGCGCGGAACGCCAGGCTCGCTTCCTGCCACTCGCCGTGCTTCATTAGCGACTGCCCCAGCGTACTCCACAGCAGTGGACGATCGCCCACCGTTTTGATCTGCTGGCGCAGCAGTTTTTCCATCTGCTCCGGATTGTTGGTATGCAGACGCGGGATCAGCATCACCAGACGATCGTCATACTGGCGCTTCAGCCCATCGATAATGATCTGCTGCGCGGTGTCATGATCGTCACATTCAATCAGGTGATCGGCCATGGCGACCTGCAACGCGACCTGATGGCGGGTTTTGCGGCTCTGGTTTTTCCACCAGTTACGCAGCCCTTCGCTACCTTGATCGGCACGTGCCTGGTCCATCAGGCCAATCCACGCCTGCTGTTCCAGCGCGGCGCGGTGTGCGTCGTCGCCAACGTGGGCTTTCGCCATGGATGGGATGATATCCAGCAGCGAGCTCCAGGCTCCGGTCTGAATATAGGCTTGTTCTGCCAGACGCAGCACTTCCGGGTGACGCGGCGCCACTTCCAGCAGCTTATCAATGCCATGACGCGCCGCGTGGTTTTCGTTGCGGGCAAGCTGCAGGCGAACGCGGGTGATTTCGACCGGGATCAGATCGTTGCCCGCGTTCTCAGCCGCACGCTGAAGGTGCTGATTGGCGCGCGCTTCGTCACCACGCTGCTGGGCAGCTTCGGCGGCCAGCAGATAATTCACCACCGGTTGTTCGGCGTGATCGGCATTTTTCGACATCAGCTTCTCAACCTGCTGATAATCGCCTTCTGCCAGCTTCAGCAGCGCCTGTTCGGTCTGCTTGCGCGCACGACGACGCTTGCGTCCAACGAACCAGCCGCGCGTGTGTGCGCTGGTGCGGAAGATACGGCGCAGAATCCACTCCAGGGCGAACAGCACCACCATTATCAGGATCATGATAATGACTAAGCCGGTTACGCTGGTCTCAATGTTGTAGTTGTCCGTCTGGATAAGCACATAGCCCTGATGGCCTGCGATCATCGGGCCGACCACCACGCCAGCAATTAACAGTGCAAAGAGTAAAAGAACTTTTAGCATCGATTACTCTCCTTGTGCTGGGGCGGGAGCTGGCGCTGGCTGCACGGGAGCAGCAGGTTCCGCTGTCGTGACGGCAGGTTGCGCCATCAAGTTACGCACGCGGGTTTGCATCAGCTTTTCCAGAATCGGCTGGCTTTGCAGCGTTTCCGGGATATTCATGGAGATACTCTGCTGGCTGAGCTTGTCTATCTCATCGAGGAATGTCTTCGTGGCGGCATCGTCGGTGTCGTAGTAAGCGCGTACCCAGGTCGAGACGTTATCCAATGCCTGTTTGAAGGTTTCATCCTGGTGACGCGGCACCGCTTGCGACGCGGAAAGTAGCTGGGCGCGGATGTTTTCTCGCAGGTAGATATCCTGATTCGGCGCCAGCAGCGGAACGGCGGTCTCATCGCGGCGGCGAATAGTAATAAAGCTGTCCATAAAGTTCTGCCAGCTTTTTTGCAGATTCACGCGCCATTCGCTGAGCGACGCCGACAGCTCGCTGTCGTCGTTATCCATTGGAGAATCATCGGTATTGTTGTCTGCCAGGCGCAGGTTATCGACCTGGTTGGCGAGCTGATTCACCTTGAGGATGATACCGTCGTAATCCACCTGTGAAACGGCAGAGAGGCTGGCAATATCCTCGGTGATCGCGCGGCGAGCGGCGATTAAGCTTGGATCATTCATATCCGCCAGGCTGGCGTCCGCGCTTTTCAGCAACGCCGCGGCGGTGGTGACATCCTGATCGCTCCACAGCTTGCGTCCGGCCAGCTTCACGAGGAAGTCAGACTGGGCCAGCAGCCAGGTTTTTGAATCAGTACCGGAAATAGCCGCCACTTTCTGCTGCATTTCATCCAGCTGTTTTGCCATGTCGGCCTGCTGGGTTTTGGCTTCCTGCAGCTGTTCAGCCTGCTGTTTCAGCGTGGTTTCCAACGCTTCTTTTTGCGCATCCTGCGTTTTTTGCAGAGCAATCAGCTGATTGGCGAGAGTATCGCTGGTCTGAGTTTGGGTGACGGCCTGCTGTTTGCCCCAGCCGTACAGGCCTATACCTGCCGCCAGCGCGATGGCGATAGCGACGGCGCTAAGCGCCAGACTGGTTTTCCCGCCGTTATTTTTCTTCTCAGCATTTTCCGGCTTACGAGCTTCGGGCTGCGGCGAGGTTTTCACCGCATCTTCGGACTCTTCAACCACGGCGGAGTTTTCTTTTTGTTCCGTCATTATGGCTTCCAATTTTGAGAGTTATTGTAGTGCGCGCAGCAGCGCATCGTTGTCTGCGCCATCGGCAACCTGAATATCCTGCCAGCCCAACTCCTGGGCCAGTTTTGCAATACGCTCACTCACCACCAGTAGCCGACAGGTGAGCAGCCAGCGCTCGCGGTACCAGAGGGGAATCAGCGTCCAGAGTTGTTGCAGCATCTCACCGCTGGTCACCACGAGGGTGTTGACCTCTCTCGACTGCCAGCGCATGGCTTCTTCGGCACCGTCGTAGTGAATAGCGCAGCGTTGATAGCATTCGCAAAGGGTGACATCGGCACCGCGCGCAGTCAGCGTCTCGGCCAGCAGTTCGCGCCCGCCGTTGCCGCGCAGAATCAGCGCCTTCTTGCCCGCAATAGTTTGCAATTCAGGTAATTGTAGCAACACTTCGCTAATTTCCCGATCTAATGGGTAGCGAATATCGAGGCTGCTCACCTGATGGAGCGCCAGCGCCGTGGTACGGCCGATAGCAAAATAACGAGGCGTCGTGGGCCAGTTCAGGTGCTGTTGCTGGAGCTGTGCGTGTGCAAAGCTCACCGCATGCTGCGAAAGGGCGAAGACTAAATCACCTTCCCGCAGCTCGCTCAGCGCGGGTGCCAGCCTGTTCAGCTCGCGCCCGGGCGTGAAATCAATCAGTGGAAAACTCCAGGCTACTCGGCCCTGCGCGCGCAAACGGCTGACTAACTCTTCACCTTGCGGGGAGGGGCGGGTAACCAGGATGGTCATACGGAGGCGTCTCCGTCGTAAACGGCGGTAAGAATCGCGCGAGCCCCGTTATCCAGCAGTTCATCCGCGAGCTCAATGCCCATACGCTCGGCATCTTCCGGCTTGCCGCGTCGCTCGCCGCACACCATTTCGCTACCGTCCGGTGCGCCAACCAATGCGCGCAGCCACAGCTCACCGTCGTTAAGCTCGGCGTAGCTGCCGATAGGAACCTGACAACCGCCTTCCAGGCGCGTATTCATAGCGCGCTCTGCGCGAACGCGAATGGCGGTGTCATCGTGGTTTAACGGCGCGAGCAGGGCGCGGGTCTGTTCATCGTTCAGACGGCATTCAATGCCGACGGCACCCTGACCGACGGCCGGAAGCGACTCTTCTGGCGACATCGGCTGACGAATACGATCGTTGAGCTCAAGGCGTTTTAGCCCCGCGACCGCCAGAATAATGGCATCGTACTCACCGTTATCCAGCTTGCTGAGGCGCGTGCCGACGTTGCCGCGCAGCGAGCGGATCACCAGATCCGGACGACGCTTGGCCAACTGGCACTGGCGGCGCAGGCTGGAGGTGCCGACGATACTGCCTGCCGGGAGGTCGTCCATGCAGGCGTAATGATTGGAGACGAAGGCATCGCGTGGGTCGTCTCGTTCGCAGATGGTCACCAGCCCAAGCCCTTCCGGGAACTCAACCGGGACATCTTTCATTGAGTGCACGGCGATGTCCGCACGGTTTTCAAGTAGTGCAAGCTCAAGCTCTTTGACGAACAGCCCTTTACCGCCCACTTTGGCCAGCGGCGTATCGAGGATGATGTCCCCTCGCGTGACCATCGGCACGAGCGTCACCGTAAGCCCTGGATGGCAGGCCATCAGGCGTTCTTGTACATAGTGCGCTTGCCAGAGAGCGAGCGGACTTTGGCGTGTGGCAATTCTCAAAACTTTGTCTAACATGCTTGTTACCGTCGTTATCATCCATTGACCATCCTAACATTGTTGCCCTAATGATGTTAGTTTTCACGGTCTTCGTAAAAATTCTTGCTGGGAATTAAGGGGTATGCACGAAGCGTGCCTTGAGAGCCTGTGAAGGTAAGCATAAACGGGGTTGTGTTTACCGTTCATTACTGGCACTGTCTTGATCGTATGCCGGGGTTTACAGCTGCATTCAATGCTACACTTGTTGTAGTGCAACATTCTTTACGGTCAACCGGCAAGGTGTTAAATTGATCACGTTTTAAACCATTTTTTGTCCAAAATTCGATAATCACAACGGCGGACAAAAAACGGTAACGGTTCTTCTTGTTGAAATATTAAAACCTCCGTACCGCTCTGACAGGATACGTCGAGGTTTTGAACATCAGGCGATATGTCTTGTACCTCTATATTGAGACACTGAAACAGAGACTGGATGCCATCAATCAACTGCGTGTGGATCGCGCGCTTGCTGCCATGGGACCTGCTTTCCAACAGGTTTACAGTCTACTGCCGACATTATTACATTATCATCATCCGCTGATGCCGGGTTACCTCGACGGTAACGTTCCCAAGGGCATCTGCCTCTACACGCCTGATGAAACCCAACGCCATTATCTTGATGAGCTCGAGCTGCATCGCGGCATGCCGCCGCAGACCTCCGCAAAAGGTGAACTGCCGATTACCGGCGTCTACTCTATGGGGAGTACCTCATCGGTAGGCCAAAGCTGCTCTTCCGACCTGGATATCTGGGTCTGCCACCAGTCGTGGCTCGATAATGATGAACGCCAATTGTTACAGCGTAAATGCAGCCTGCTGGAAAGCTGGGCGGCATCGCTCGGCGTTGAAGTCAGCTTCTTCCTGATCGACGAAAACCGCTTCCGTCATAACGAAAGTGGCAGCCTCGGCGGCGAAGACTGCGGTTCAACGCAGCACATTTTACTGCTCGACGAATTTTACCGTACGGCGGTCCGCCTCGCGGGCAAACGTATTCTGTGGAATATGGTGCCGGGCGAAGAAGAAGATCATTACGACGATTACGTGATGACCCTTTATGCCCAGGGCGTACTGACGCCGAACGAATGGCTCGACCTCGGTGGATTGAGCTCGCTCTCCGCCGAAGAGTACTTCGGTGCTAGCCTGTGGCAGCTCTATAAGAGCATCGACTCACCGTATAAAGCGGTGCTGAAAACCCTGCTGCTGGAAGCCTATTCCTGGGAATACCCAAATACGCACCTGCTGGCAAAAGACATTAAACAGCGCCTGCACGACGGCGAGATAGTCTCCTTCGGTCTCGATGCCTACTGCATGATGCTGGAGCGCGTGACCGAGTATCTGAAGGCGATTGAAGATGAAACCCGCCTCGACCTCGTGCGTCGCTGCTTCTATCTGAAAGTATGCGAAAAGCTCAGCCGTGAACGCGCCTGCGTTGGCTGGCGTCGTGAAGTGGTTGGCCAGCTGGTGAAAGAGTGGGGCTGGAGCGAAGAGCGTCTGGCGATGCTCGATAACCGCGCCAACTGGAAAATCGACCAGGTCCGCGAAGCGCACAACGAGCTGCTCGATGCCATGATGCAGAGCTATCGTAACCTTATCCGCTTCGCCCGTCGTAACAACCTGAGCGTTTCCGCCAGCCCGCAGGACATTGGCGTGCTGACGCGTAAGCTGTATGCCGCGTTTGAAGCGCTGCCGGGTAAAGTAACGCTGGTGAACCCGCAGATCTCCCCGGACCTGTCCGAACCAAATCTGACCTTTATCTATGTTCCGCCGGGACGCGCCAACCGTACGGGTTGGTACCTCTACAACCGCGCGCCCAACATGGAGTCCATCGTCAGCCATCAGCCGCTGGAATATAACCGCTACCTGAATAAGCTGGTGGCCTGGGCCTGGTTTAACGGCCTGCTGACCTCGCGTACGCGCCTGTTTATTAAGGGCAACGGTATTGTCGACCTGGCAAAACTGCAGGAGATGGTTGCTGACGTATCGCACCACTTCCCGCTGCGTCTGCCTGCGCCAACGCCGAAAGCGCTCTACAGCCCTTGCGAAATTCGCCATCTGGCGATTATCGTTAACCTCGAATATGACCCGACGGCGGCCTTCCGCAATCAGGTGGTGCATTTTGATTTCCGTAAGCTCGATACCTTCAGCTTTGGTGAAGATCAGAAATGCCTGGTCGGCAGCGTCGACCTGCTGTACCGCAACTCGTGGAACGAAGTGCGTACGCTGCACTTCAACGGCGAGCAGGCAATGATTGAAGCGCTGAAAACCATCCTCGGTAAAATGCACCAGGATGCCGCGCCGCCGGATAGCGTGGAAGTGTTCTGCTACAGCCAGCACCTGCGTGGTTTAATCCGTACTCGCGTACAGCAACTGGTGTCTGAGTGCATCGAACTGCGCCTTTCCAGCACCCGTCAGGAAACCGGTCGCTTTAAAGCGCTGCGCGTCTCCGGGCAGACCTGGGGCCTGTTCTTTGAACGTCTGAACGTGTCGGTGCAGAAGCTGGAAAACGCCATCGAGTTCTACGGCGCCATTTCGCACAACAAGCTGCACGGGCTTTCCGTTCAGGTTGAGACCAACCACGTTGAGCTGCCGCAGGTGGTCGACGGTTTCGCGAGCGAAGGGATTATTCAGTTCTTCTTCGAGGAGTCGGGCGAAGATCAGGGCTTCAATATCTATATTCTGGACGAGAGCAACCGCGCAGAGGTGTATCACCACTGTGAGGGCAGTAAAGAAGAGCTGGTGCGTGACGTTAGCCGCTTCTACTCGTCGTCACACGATCGCTTCACCTACGGCTCAAGCTTTATCAACTTCAACCTGCCGCAGTTCTACCAGATTGTGAAGGTAGACGGGCGTGCACAGGTCATTCCGTTCCGCAGCCAGGCTATCGTGCCGCCGCCGTCCAATCAGGACAATAACAACGCCCCGTTGTTGCAGCAGTACTTTTCCTGAAATCACGCTAAGTTGTAGCCCGGCCGAGCAAAGCGACGCCGGGGTTTGGCGCTGAGCTGTCCCGGCGTCGCTTTGCTCGGCCGGGCTACGTTGTGTTTAGCGGAAGCTCACCTCTTCACCCGCCTGCTGCGTCGCCGCTTGTTCCAGCAAGTCCCAGAAGGTTTCGCCGCTGCGGTCGCAAATCCACTCATCGCCCTTCAGGTCGAAATGGTAGCCACCTTGCTTGGTCGCCAGCCATACCTGGTGCAATGGCTCCTGACGGTTAATAATAATTTTGCTGCCGTTTTCAAAACTGATGGTCAGCACGCCGCCATTGATCTCACAGTCGATATCGCTGTCGCCGTCCCAGTCGTCCAGACGCTCTTCGATGGTCAGCCACAGGGTATCGGCAAGGCGATGAAATTCACTGTCGTTCATTGTTGTTTCCCGTTATTTAGTGATGGCGGCAGTATAGCGTGAAACAAATCACGTTGCAGTCAGGTGCTTAACGCTTGCTTTTGCGCCTCCTCCTGCGATGATAGAAAATAGAAAGCATTGAACTACAGGCATCTTAAGAATGAATAAGATTTTTCGACCGCTGGCAGTGTTACTTGCATTATTTAGCCTTGCAGGCTGCGGCCTGAAGGGCCCGCTCTATTTTCCTCCGGCTGATAAAACGGCGGCCCCGCCGACGCAACCCGTCACTCAACCGATTCAGAGCAGCTCTCCGGATCGTAACGACCGTGGTGATAACGGCGGCCCGACGCAGGTTAATTACTAATATTACCGTTCTGTTCCGCGCAACTGGAGTAGATGATGCAGTTCTCTAAAATGCATGGCCTCGGCAACGATTTCATGGTCGTCGACGCGGTAACGCAGAATGTCTTTTTCTCGCCCGAGCTTATCCGCCGACTGGCGGACAGGCATCTTGGCGTGGGTTTCGATCAGCTGTTGGTCGTGGAGCCGCCTTATGACCCCGACCTGGATTTTCACTACCGCATCTTCAACGCCGACGGCAGCGAAGTCTCCCAGTGCGGTAACGGCGCTCGCTGCTTCGCCCGCTTTGTGCGCCTGAAAGGGTTGACCAACAAGCGCGATATCCGCGTGAGCACCGCCAACGGCCGTATGGTCTTAAGCGTGACTGATGATGAACTGGTTCGCGTGAACATGGGTGAACCGAACTTCGAGCCGTCTCAGGTGCCGTTCCGCGCGAACAAAGCGGAAAAGACCTATATCATGCGTGCTGCTGAGCAGACAGTATTGTGCGGCGTGGTCTCGATGGGGAATCCACACTGTGTGATTCAGGTTGATGATGTCGACACTGCCCCGGTGGAAACGCTAGGTCCGGTGATGGAAAGTCATGAACGTTTTCCAGAACGCGCTAACATTGGTTTTATGCAGGTAGTGAAGCGGGAGCACATCCGTCTGCGCGTTTACGAACGCGGTGCCGGTGAAACTCAGGCCTGCGGCAGCGGCGCATGTGCGGCGGTTGCCGTTGGCATCCAGCAGGGCTTGTTGGCGGAAGAGGTGCGCGTGGAACTGCCGGGCGGGCGACTTGATATCGCCTGGAAAGGCCCGGGCCAACCGTTGTTTATGACTGGCCCGGCGGCACATGTCTATGACGGATTTATTCACTTATGAAACACGTCGGGGAAGAACAGCAGGACGCTATCACCACGCTGAATGATGGCGCGGTTGTGGATTATCTGTTGCAACATCCTGAATTCTTTATACGTAATGCCGCTGTCGTTGAGCAAATGCGCGTCCCGCATCCGGTGCGGGGCATGGTGTCTCTGGTTGAGTGGCACATGGCGCGTTCGCGCAACTACATTGCCATGCTGGAAGAGAACATGAGCCAGCTGATGGAACAGGCGACGGCGAACGAAAGCCTGTTTTATCGCCTGCTGCATCTGCAAAACCGACTGGCCTGCGCGGAAAGCCTGGACGATCTCCTGCTGCGCTTCCACCGCTGGGCGCGCGAGTTGGGGCTGGCGGGCGCATCGCTGCGCCTGTTCTCTGACCGCTGGCGTCTTGGTGCCCCTTCCAGACATACCGATCTGGTGCTTTCCCGTCAGGCCTTTGAGCCGCTGCGCATTCAACGCTTAGGCCAGGGCAACCACTATCTCGGCACCCTTAACGGCCCCGAGTTGCTGGTGGTGCTTCCTGAAGCGAAAGCCGTCGGTTCAGTGGCGATGTCGATGATGGGCAGCGACGGCGATTTAGGCGTGATTCTCTTTAGCAGCCGCGACCCGCACCACTATCAGCCGGGACAGGGCACACAGCTGCTGCAGGAAATTGCCCTGATGCTGCCGGGTCTGCTGGAACGCTGGATCGAGCGCGTATGACCGGCACCGGGCTAGGGCAAGCCGTTACCCGCTTTCTGCGCTATCTGGGCGTAGAACGCCAGCTTAGCCCAATCACACTCCTCAACTACCAGCGTCAGCTTGATGCCATTATTGAACTGGCCGAAGGAATGGGCCTGCAGAATTGGCAACAATGTGATGCTGCGATGGTGCGCAGCTTTGCGACCCGCAGCCGCCGCAAAGGGCTAGGCGCCGCAAGCCTGGCGCTACGCCTGTCGGCGTTGCGCAGCTTCTTTGACTGGATGGTGGGTCAGGGCGAGCTTCCAGCGAACCCGGCAAAAGGCATCGCCGCGCCGAAAGCACCGCGCCATCTGCCAAAGAATATCGACGTCGATGACGTTAACCGCCTGCTGGATATCGATCTTAATGACCCGCTGGCGGTGCGCGACCGCGCCATGCTGGAGGTGATGTACGGCGCGGGGCTACGTCTTTCTGAACTGGTAAATCTGGATATTAAACATCTGGATCTCGATACCGGCGAAGTGTGGGTGATGGGTAAAGGCAGCAAAGAGCGCCGCCTGCCGATTGGCCGCAACGCCGTGACGTGGATTGAGCACTGGCTCGACCTGCGCGGGCTGTTTGGCAGCGACGAGGATGCGCTGTTTCTCTCGAAGCTCGGCAAGCGTATTTCGGCGCGTAATGTGCAAAAGCGCTTTGCTGAATGGGGCATTAAGCAGGGGCTGAACAGCCACGTGAATCCCCACAAGCTGCGCCACTCGTTTGCCACCCACATGCTTGAGTCGAGCGGTGACCTGCGCGGCGTGCAGGAACTGCTGGGCCACGCCAATCTATCGACCACCCAAATCTATACCCACCTTGATTTTCAACACCTTGCCTCGGTGTACGATGCGGCGCATCCGCGCGCCAAACGGGAGAAATAATGCGTTTTTATCGGCCGTTGGGCGCTATTGCCGCGCTGACGTTTGACCTTGATGACACTCTTTATGATAACCGCCCGGTGATTGACCGGACGATGCAGGAGTCGGTGGCCTTTGTGCGCGGCTACCATCCGGCGCTGGCAAACTTCGACGCCCGTACGTTACAGCAGTGGCGCGACGAGCTGTTAAAGACAGAGCCTGAAATCTACCATGACGTCACCGAGTGGCGCTGGCGTGCGCTGGAGTCCGGTATGCGTCAGCTTGGGCTGACGGCTCAGGAAGCCAAAGCCGGAGCCGACGAGGCGATGGCGAACTTCGCCCAGTGGCGTAGCCGGATTGACGTACCGCAGGAAACCCACGACACGTTGGCGAAACTAGGCCAAAAATGGCCGCTGGTGGCGATCACCAACGGTAATGCCCAGCCGGAGCTGTTCGGTCTGAGCGACTACTTCCAGTTCGTGCTGCGTGCAGGCCCAGACGGACGTTCGAAGCCATTCGCCGATATGTACCATCTGGCGGCAGACAAGCTCAATGTGCCGCTCGGCGAGATCCTGCACGTGGGCGATGACCTGACCACCGACGTGGCGGGTGCCATTCGCTGCGGCATGCAAGCCTGCTGGATCAAACTGGAAAATGCTGACCTGATGCAAACCGCGGACAGCCGTTTGTTGCCGCATGTCGAGATTTCCCGGTTGGCATCTCTGACCTCGCTGATATAATCATCAGCAACTCTGTATAAATTCCCAGTGTATTTCTGGGACTCTTTTTTTTCCGGCGGTGCCAATGGACGTTTCTTACCTGCTCGACAGCCTCAACGATAAACAGCGCGAAGCCGTCGCGGCGGAGCGGACCAATATGCTGGTGCTCGCCGGGGCTGGCAGTGGCAAGACGCGCGTGCTGGTGCATCGCATTGCCTGGCTGCAAAGCGTCGAGAACTGCTCGCCGTATTCCATCATGGCCGTCACCTTTACCAACAAAGCGGCGGCAGAGATGCGCCACCGTATCGCTGAGCTGATGGGCACCTCGCAGGGCGGTATGTGGGTCGGTACCTTCCACGGGCTGGCGCACCGTCTGCTGCGTGCGCACCACCTGGATGCCAATCTGCCGCAGGATTTCCAGATCCTCGATAGCGAAGACCAGCTTCGCCTGCTCAAGCGCCTGATCAAAGCGATGAACCTTGACGAGAAGCAGTGGCCGCCGCGCCAGGCGATGTGGTTTATCAACAGCCAGAAAGACGAAGGGCTGCGTCCGCATCACCTGCAAAGCTACGGTAACCCGGTTGAACAGACCTGGCAGAAGGTTTATCAAGCCTATCAGGAAGCGTGCGACCGTGCGGGACTGGTGGACTTTGCCGAGCTGCTGTTGCGCGCCCATGAGCTGTGGCTTAACAAGCCGCATATCCTCCAGCACTATCGCGAACGCTTTACTAATATCCTGGTGGATGAATTCCAGGATACCAACAACATCCAGTACGCGTGGATCCGACTGCTGGCGGGCGACACCGGTAAGGTGATGATCGTTGGCGATGACGACCAGTCGATTTACGGCTGGCGCGGGGCGCAGGTGGAGAACATCCAGCGCTTCCTCAACGATTTCCCGGGTGCAGAAACTATCCGTCTGGAACAGAACTACCGTTCAACCAGCAACATCCTCAGCGCGGCGAACGCCCTGATTGAAAACAACAACGGGCGTCTGGGCAAAAAGCTGTGGACCGACGGCGCCGACGGCGAACCGATTTCACTCTACTGCGCGTTTAACGAACTCGATGAAGCGCGCTTTGTGGTGAACCGCATCAAGACCTGGCAGGACAACGGCGGCGCGCTGACGCAATGCGCCATCCTCTATCGCAGCAACGCCCAATCGCGCGTGCTGGAAGAGGCGCTGCTGCAGGCCAGCATGCCGTACCGTATCTACGGCGGTATGCGCTTCTTCGAACGCCAGGAAATCAAAGACGCGCTCTCGTATCTGCGTCTTATCGCCAACCGTAACGATGACGCGGCGTTTGAACGCGTGGTGAATACGCCAACTCGCGGCATCGGCGATCGCACGCTCGACGTGGTGCGTCAGACCTCGCGTGACCGCCAGCTGACGCTGTGGCAGGCCTGCCGCGAACTGCTGCAGGAGAAAGCCCTTGCCGGTCGCGCAGCGAGCGCCTTACAGCGCTTTATGGAGTTGATTGACGCGCTGGCGCAGGAAACGGCCGATATGCCGCTGCACGTGCAGACCGACCGCGTGGTGAAGGACTCCGGTCTGCGCATGATGTACGAACAGGAAAAAGGCGAGAAGGGCCAGACGCGAATCGAGAACTTAGACGAACTGGTGACGGCAACGCGCCAGTTCAGCTACAACGAAGAAGATGAAGATTTAATGCCGCTGCAGGCGTTCCTCTCCCACGCGGCGCTAGAAGCCGGTGATGGTCAGGCCGACACCTGGCAGGACGCGGTACAGCTGATGACCCTGCACTCGGCGAAAGGCCTGGAGTTCCCGCAGGTATTTATCGTCGGCATGGAAGAAGGCATGTTCCCGAGCCAGATGTCGCTGGATGAAGGCGGTCGCCTGGAAGAAGAGCGCCGTCTGGCCTACGTTGGCGTCACCCGCGCCATGCAAAAACTGACGCTGACCTACGCCGAAACGCGCCGCCTGTACGGCAAAGAGGTGTATCACCGTCCGTCGCGCTTTATCGGCGAACTGCCGGAAGCCTGCGTGGAAGAGGTTCGTCTGCGCGCCACGGTCAGCCGTCCGGTGAGCCATCAGCGGATGGGCACGCCAATGGCGGAGAATGATACCGGCTATAAACTCGGCCAGCGCGTACGTCACGCGAAGTTTGGTGAAGGGACTATCGTCAACCTGGAAGGCAGCGGTGAACATAGCCGTTTGCAGGTGGCGTTTCAGGGGCAAGGAATTAAATGGCTGGTGGCAGCCTACGCCAGACTAGAAATGGTATAACTTTCAGAAAAATATCATTATTTTGTAACCATATGCTAGCCTTACTGAACAGAAGGTAATTAATCCCGGTTAGCGTTTCGTTGCGTGTTGACGGCGTTTTTTTGCTGGCGTAACATGCGCGCACGATTACGCTAAGAGGACAAAGCCTTGGACACACCCAGTAGATGCTGGCTCACCTTCCTGTCATTCAGGAACAACTCCTAAGGCTATCCTCTTATGCTGATAGCCTTAGCGGTTGTCAGCGACTCGTATTTCCCGTCGCATTGAGTCAGGCTGTTTAATGGTCTGAAACCCCTGTAGTTTCTGTGTGCCCACCGGCTGTCCGATAATTTTTTGCATTGGGAGTCCCGGTCATGTTGAGCGCATTTCAACTGGAAAACAATCGTTTAACGCGTCTTGAGGCGGATGAGATTGATCATCTTGCCAGCTCGGTCTGGGTTGATTTAGTCGAGCCTGACGACGACGAACGAAACCGTGTGCAAAAGGATTTGGGCCAGAACCTGGCCACGCGCCCTGAACTGGAAGACATCGAAGCATCCGCACGTTTTTTTGAAGACGAAGACGGCCTGCATATTCACTCCTTCTTCTTTTATGAAGATGCGGACGATCACGCGGGTAACTCCACCGTGGCATTCACCATCCGCGAAGGGCGTCTGTTTACCCTGCGTGAACGTGAGCTGCCGGCATTCCGCCTTTACCGCATGCGTGCGCGTAATCAGGAGATGGCGGACGGTAACGCCTACGAGCTGCTGCTCGACCTGTTTGAAACCAAAATCGAACAGCTGGCGGATGAAATCGAAAACATCTACAGCGATCTCGAAAAGCTGAGCCGCGTCATTATGGAAGGGCATCAGGGCGACGAGTACGACGAAGCGCTCTCGACGCTGGCTGAACTGGAAGATATCGGCTGGAAGGTACGCCTGTGTCTGATGGATACCCAGCGCGCGTTGAACTTCCTCGTGCGTAAGGCGCGTCTGCCAGCGAATCAGCTTGAGCAGGCGCGAGAAATCCTGCGAGATATCGAATCTCTGCTGCCGCACAACGAATCGCTGTTCCAGAAGGTTAACTTCCTGATGCAGGCGGCGATGGGCTTTATCAACATTGAGCAGAACCGCATCATCAAGATCTTCTCGGTGGTTTCCGTGGTCTTCCTGCCGCCGACGCTGGTGGCTTCCAGCTATGGTATGAACTTTGAGTTTATGCCGGAGCTGAGATGGAGTTTTGGTTATCCTGGGGCGATTATCTTTATGATTCTGGCGGGGCTTGCGCCGTATCTGTACTTTAAGCGCAAGAACTGGCTGTAATGGCTGTGCCGGATGGCGCTTCGCTTATCCGGCTTACAGCAGCACATCAATGTAGGCCGGATGAGGCGCAGCCGCCATCCGGCATTGCTTTAGCTCCGACGTCCCCGTCTTTGCGTATACAGCGCATCCATCACGAATATCGCCAGCGCGACCCAAATAAACGCAAAGGTCACCATCTTATCCGCACCAGGCACTTCACCGTAGAACGTTACCGCCAGCAGGAACATCAGCGTAGGGCCGATGTACTGGAAGAAGCCCAGCGTTGACAGGCGCAGGCGCGTTGCCGCACCGGTAAAGCAC
>NZ_JMPL01000108.1 GCF_000735365.1 Kluyvera ascorbata ATCC 33433
CTTTGAGGATGAACAGGCTGCCCGGCGCGCTATCGCTTCTCACCGCATCGACGACGATAATCAGCTCCCGATTGGCCATCACTTCCAGCAGTTCCATCCCGGAGGTACCGCCGTCCTGTAGCGTCACCTCTGGAGGGAAGATGAATCGCTGTTCCAGCGCTTCAATGGCTCTGACGCCGACACCTTCGTCGCTGAGCAGGAGGTTACCTACCCCCAGTAACAGGGTGTTCATCAGAGAATTTTCACCTTACTCAGCGTCTTGCCGCGCAGGTCGACCATATGGACGGCGCAGGACATGCACGGGTCGAAAGAGTGAACGGTGCGTACCACTTCCAGCGGTTTTTCGGCATCGACCACCGGTGTGCCGATCAGCGCGCGTTCATACGGCCCTGGCTCGTCGTTGAAGTTACGCGGGCCCGCGTTCCAGGTGGATGGCACCACCGCCTGATAGTTGGCGATTTTGCCGTCTTTAATCACAATCCAGTGCGACAGCATACCGCGCGACGCCTCTTCAAAGCCGACACCGCGAATCTCGCCCTGCGGGAATTCCGGCTTGATAAAGGTTTCGGTGTCGCCTTTAGCTATATTGGCTACCAGCAGCTGATACTGCGCTTGCAGTTCATCGTGCAGCACCGCCGTGCGCACTGCGCGGCCCAGAATGCGCCCCCAGGTTGACTGTAGCTGTTCGGTAGCTAACGTCTTGCCGGTCAGCGTCTGGTATTGGGCGCGGATGCTTTCATAGTGGGCCACCGTTCCTTCGTGTTTTGCTGCTACGCCGCACAGTAGCCATGCCAGCGGGCCGACTTCGACGGTTTTGCCGTAGAAGGTGGGGGATTTCACCCATGAATACTTGCCGTCTTCCTGCCAACCGGTGTACTGCGGGATAGTCGTCCCCTGCCACGGCGCCTGCGGGTCGTTGTCTTTATACCAGGCGTGTTTGCCGCTCTCTTCAATACCGTTGATCAGATACGCGTCGTTGTGCGAGGTAATCGGGCGGAAGGTGCTGAAATCGACGCCCTGCATATAGCCACCAGGAATGCGGAAGGTCGCGCCTTTGCGATCAACCGGCATGTCCGGTACGGCGAGATAGTAGTCAGCCGCTTTGCCAAGCTGCATCCAGTCCGGATAGCTGGCGGCAAAAATCGCCGCGTCCACTTTGTAGACCTGCTCAATAAAATCGCCCAGCTTGTCGATAAACGACTTCACGTACATCAGACGCTCGAGGTTGAGGACACCGGGCGCATCGGTGTTGATCGGGTTTGCCACGCCGCCGACCGCCAGGTTCTGGATATGCGGCGTTTTGCCGCCGAGAATCGCCACGATGCGGTTGGCGTCTCGCTGGCACTCCAGTGCCTGCAGGTAGTGAGCTACCGCAATCAGGTTCACCTCCGGCGACAGTTTCATCTCCGGGTGGCCCTGGTAGCCGTTGGCGAAAATGCCTAGTTGACCGCTGTTGACCAGCGTCTGTATTTTCTGCTGCACTTTGGCGAATTCGGCAGCGCTGTTCAGCGGCCAGTTTGACACGCCTTTCAGCATGCCTTCCGCTTTCGCCGGGTCGGCCTTCAGCGCGGCGGTAATATCTACCCAGTCCAGCACCGACAGCTGATAGAAATGCACGATATGGTCGTGGATCTGGTGTGCGGAGAGGATCAGGTTGCGGATGTACTGGGCGTTAACCGGGATCTCCATCTGCAGCGCATTTTCCACCGCACGCACTGAGGCGATGGCGTGAATGGTGGTGCACACCCCGCAGATTCGTTGCACGATGATCCACGCATCGCGCGGATCCTGGCCCTTAACAATCTCTTCCATTCCACGCCACATGGTGCCGGATGACCAGGCTTTTACGACTTTGCCGTCGGCAATTTCACAGTCAATGCGCAGGTGGCCTTCGATACGGGTGATGGGGTCAATCGTGATACGTTGACTCATGGTTTTACCTCAGATTTTGCCGCTTTGGCCGGAAGAATCGGCAGCAGACGAATAATTAAGACGTAGGCGACGATTTCAATCGCCACAAAACCGATGGAAATCAGCAGTTCGCTGGCCGTCGGGAAATAGTGGTAGCCGTTGCCGGGATTAAAGGCGATCAACGAATAGTCGATACGCCACAGCGCCGCGCCCAGCAGGACCGACAGCGCGCACAGAAACAGCCCACGCGGGCTCTGGCGCAAGGTGGACGAGTGAAGGACGATCAGCGGGAGAATAAACAGCGTGATTTCGACGATAAACAGCCAGGAATAGGCGTTACCCGCCAGCACCAGCCCAACTTTGCCGCGCCAGATAATCTCGCCGAGGCGCAGCACCACAAACAGCCACAGCAGCGCTTTAACCACCTTGCTGAGTTTGCTGAACAACGGCGTCTCATCAAGGTTGAGCGTGCAGCTGGCTTTTAGCAGCGAACCTTCGAAAATGACGATCGAAAAGCCCATCAGAAACGCGGTCAGCACTGAGAACAGCGGCAAGAACTCGTAGCTTTGCCACAGCGGGTAGATCTTGTAGCCGGCTACCATCATCAGCGAACCCATTGACGACTGGTGCATACACGGCAGCAGTGCGCCGATGCTGATGATAAAAAACATCACCTTGTTGAGTTTGCGCAGCGGTACGTGCCAGCCAAGACGCTCCAGCAGCGCGGGAAGCAGCTCCAGGGTCATGATGCCGATATAAATGGTCATACAGACCGCGGTTTCAAACAGCACCGAATGCGGGTTGAAATAGCCGGGCATAAAGAAGTGCGGCATATTCCAGTAGCGGCCCAGATCGATGGCGATCGACAGGCCGCCGAGCCCGTAGCCGAACAGGCTGGCGAGCAGGGCGGGGCGCACTAAATCGTGGTACTCGCCGCGGTTAAAGACGTACACCGCCCACGCCAGCGCCCAGCCGCCGCAGGCGAAACCGGTGCCGATCAGCAGATCGAAGGAGATCCAGATACCCCATGGATAGCCGCCGTTCAGCGCGGTGACGTTGCCGATGCCCATCACCAGACGTTTGACGATCAGCAGGGCGCAGATAACCGCAAACGGCGCAAAGATATACACCGCGCGGGTGAACAGCTTCCCGCCGAGCGGGCGCAGCACGTGGCTATGATCACTCATGATCGTTCTCCTCATGTTGTTTGCCGTTGCGGTGTACCAGCCAGGTAATACCCGCTAGCGCCGCCGCGGGCAGCATCATGCCTTTGTACAGCGTGCCCTGAACCTTTTCGGTGCGCATACCGGTCGACTCCGCTGACAGTGCAGGTAAACCAAATTCGCTGCATGGAATCGCCGACAGAACCAGTACCTGGGTACCGCCGCCTTCAATTTCGCCATACACCGATGACTGATACTGCGCCGCCGGTTGGCTGTAGGTGTCCTTGCTGCCGACGCGTTGGCGCGGGTAGTCGTACAGCGTGCCGGGCGCTAACGCCACGCGCGCTTTCGCCTCTTTCAGCAGGGCTTCGCGGGTGCCGAAAATCACCGCGCCGGTTGGGCACACTTCGGTGCAGCCGGGCAGTTGGCCGTTGTCGAGACGGGACACGCCCTTCTGGTTGCACAACTCGCATTTGTGAATGGCGCCGAACGGGTCGCTGTAGTCATATTTCGGCACGTTGAACGGGCAGGCGACCATGCAGTAGCGGCAACCGGTGCAGGCGTCGGGGTTATACTCGACGATGCCGGTCGTGGCGTTTTTTTGCAGCGCGGAAACCGGGCAGGCGGCGACGCAGTTCGGCTCAAGGCAGTGCATACACTGCTTTTTGATAAACGCGTAGCCGTCCTGAAGCTGGTTTTTATGCTCGCCTGCGCCGCTTCGCCAGATCTGGATAATGTTATTGGTCCGGGCGCTCAGCTTGGCGTTGACCGATGAGGTATCGTTACCCTCGATATTGGCCTGTGGACGATAGTCGGCCTGCCCTGGATTGTTAATCTGCTGGCATTTGGTGACGCAGGACTGGCAGCCGACGCACAGCGTCGAGTCGAACAGCATGCCCAGCGCATTGGGCGGGGCGGTTGGCGGCAGACTGTCTGCGCGTACCGTTGGGGCGACGCCCGCCAGCAGCAGCCCGCCGGAAGCGACCTTAAAGAAATGGCGTCTGTTCAAGACCGCTCCCCCTTGTCGCTCTCTTTATCGCTTTGCCCCAGCTGTTTGACCGCCATCACGCTGACACCGCCTACCGCGCCCGCGACGGCGCCCAGCAGGCCAACGGCGGTGAGGGAGATGTTACCCCCTTCGCGCGTATTTACGTCCGGCACCTGAGCGTGCGGCGTTGGCTGGCTGACGTTAGCGAGCTGCGAGATACTTTTGGCAAAGCCGATGTTTTTCTCGTTACAGCCGTAGCACGGATGGCCGATACCCACCGGCCAGATGCCGCCGCCGACGTCGCAAAACTCCAGCGTTGAACAGTTACCGTAGGTTTCCGGGCCTTTACAGCCGAGGTGATACAGGCACCAACCCTGGCGGTGCCCCTCGTCGCCAAACGCTTTGGCAAAACGCCCCGCGTCAAAGTGTGGACGGCGCTCGCAGTTTTCATGGATCAACCGGCCATAGGCAAAGTTTGGACGGTTTTTGTCATCCAGCTTTGGCGCGCGGTTAAAGGTAATCAGGTGCGCCACGGTAGCGAGGAAGTTATGTGGGTTGGGTGGGCAGCCGGGAATATTGATCACCGGAATATGCGGGATCACTTCCTGCAACGAAACGGCGCCGGTTGGGTTAACGCCGGATGCCGGCACGCCCCCCCAGGCCGCGCAGGAGCCGATAGCGATGACGTGGCTGGCGTGGGCCGCCACTTCGCGAATGTGCTCGGCAATCGGCTTACCGGCCACCATGCAGTAGATGCCGCCGTCTTTCAGCGGAATTGAGCCGTCGACGACCAGCACGTACTGGCCTTTGTAACGCTCAATGGCGTTGCGCTTATTTTCTTCCGCCTGCATGCCGAAGGCGGAAGAGAGCACTTCGTGGTACTCCAGCGAGATGACGTCAAGCACCAGGTTTTCCACCGTCGGGTGGGTGGCGCGCAGCAGTGATTCCGTGCAGCCGGTACACTCCTGAGCGCCGATCCAGATGACCGGCGGGCGCGAAGGTGACGTCATCGCCTCGGCGATTTGCGCAGAGGCTTTGCCGCTTAATCCCATGGACGCGGCCAGCGCACTGCACAGCGTAATAAAGCTGCGGCGGCTAATTCCTTCACTAAAGAACGAGTCAGACATGACGTATTTCCCAAAATAAAACAGTGATTTAAATTGTTATTCCACTTCCAGCTCGCGGATGCGCAGGGCATCGCTACGCTCGCAATGGATCTCGGGCGAGCCGCAAGCCGGGCAGGTAGTGGTGTGCTGGTGGGTGGTAAAACCGTCGCCGCACTGGTGACACCAGCCGTTAGCTGGCTTCAGGTCGATATGAAATTCAGCCCCCTCGGCCAGCGAATGACGCGCGGCAGAGTGCAGACCAAACAGCAGGGCGCTCTCTTCGACGCAGCTCAGTGCGTCCATTTCCAACCACACCTGCTTCACCTGGTTAAAGTGGTGTTCTATCGCCTTCTCTTCGAGGATCTGCACGATATTGAGCGCCAGCGTTAGCTCATGCATTTTTTCGCCTTCCCGGGGGCAGCAGATAAGAGACTGAGGCCCGGCAAACAAAGCGTTACCGGGCGATGCCAGTAATTAGTACAGATGACCAATATTGACGATGGCGCTGATGGTATCGCCGAAGAAAGTCAGGCGACTTAGGAACACTGCCACCAGCATGAGGGCCACTGTAGATTTGAGCATCTGCGGCTTCTTATGCGTAAGCACGAAGGCGACGACAAAGCACGCCAGGCTTGCCAGATACAGCGGCGAGGTGAACCAGGTTTGCGCAGTCATCTGCATGATGGTACCGCCGCTGGTCCATACCAGCGGTGCGACGACCATAGCGATGATGAACATCAGGATCCCCTGACGCAGCGACGGGACCAGCGCGTTCATCTTCAGCAGCGGAATGGCTGCACAGCCCATCACCCAGACGGTGAGGAAGAAGAACAGCATGGTTACGCCGTTGGCGATAGCCATCATCGCCGGCGCGGCGTAGGTCATTCCCTGAACCGCCACCAGCAGCACGCCGAGAATGGATGCTATCAGCGCGGGTACTTTATGGCCTTTAGCCAGGAAGGTGACACCAATCGCTGCGCCGTACAGGGTTGCGCCGAGGATCTCGCGGCTCAGCCACGCATGCTGCAGGTTGCGCAGCGCGTTATAGGCGTACATTGGGTGTGCGAGGTGCAGCACCGCCGCGATGGAGGCGACGCCGAGAATCAGCCCGGTAATCAGCCAGTTGATGCGGTTACCCTCAACTTCCCCTTTAAAGGTGCGCCAGGTCAGAACCAGCGACATCCCAACGGAGGTCTGGCTTAACAGAGTGAAGATGACTAACGGTAATTCATACTTTTCCATTACTTGTCTCCCGGCTGCTTTGGCTCATGCGCCAGAATAAAACGCGTCCCTGGGTTCAGCTTCGGCATCTTCGGGAAGCCCGGCGGATATTGCACCGCGTTGGTCGGCAGGTCATCGCTCTCCAGGTCGATAATGGTCAGCGCGCCGACCGGGCAGGCGTCCACACATGCTGGATTCATGCCAATATCCTGACGTTCGTAGCACATGCTGCATTTTTCGCTCTTTTTCAGCTCTTCGTTGAAGCGCGGCGCGCCGTAAGGGCAGCTACGAATACAGTTCTTACAGCCGATGCACAGCTCCTGGTGATGCACCACGATGCCGTCTTCACGACGCTCGTAGGCACCTACCGGACAGGCGGCTACGCAGGCTGGGTTTTCACAGTGGTTACAGGCCAGCGAATAGAACGCACGTTCTTCGTGCGGGAAAATTTCTTTATCCAGCGGGTAGACATAGCGCCAGAAGTTATCTGGCTCCAGGTGATTAAAACTTTTACAGGCCATCGCGCAGCCGCGGCAGCCAATACATTTGTCACTGTTAACTAGAAATGCGCGTCTCATACGGCAGACTCTCCTTTACCGATCAACATGATGTCAGCAAACTGGCTGTGGATGGCGGCACCTGGTGCACCGGTTTTCATCAGCCCCATATCGGCCGGGGTATCGGCAACGACGTTCTGAACGTTGTACTTACGTTTCGGGAACCAGGCTTCATACATCACCAGGAAATCTTCCGGTACGTTGGTGGTGATTTTGGCGCGCAGTTCAACCTCGCCCACGGTGTTAAACACCTTGACCAGATCGTTCTCGCTAATGCCTTTTTTCGCCGCAGAATCCGGGTGCATATAGACAAACGGTTCCGGATAGAACACTTGCATCCAGTCCAGGTTGATGAACTGCGAGTGCAGACCAAACTGAACGTGCGGGGTGAACAGATGGAACGGCAGCGTGCTCTGTGCTTCCGGGAGATATTCCGGCAGGGCGGTGTGACCGTTTTTCTCCGCCAGTTCAGACTTAAATTCATACTTGCCTGACGGCGTCAGGAACTTACGGTCGTACCAGGCCGCGGTGCTTGGCATGATGGCTTTTTTCGGCCCGTCCAGCAGATCGTCCCAGGACTTGATGCCGAACATTTTTGCCATGCCTTCGTTGAACTCGAGGTCCAGCCAACGCTTATGGTCGAACTCCTGCGGGAAGGTACAAGAACCTGGCTGCATCTTATTGATGGTGCGCGACAGCAGGGTGGCGATTTCCAGATCGCACTTGGCTTCGTACATCGGTTTGATCGCTGGCTGGTTGATGGAGAGCCAGTAGTGCCAGTAAGAGGCGTCGACGTTCCACTCTTCAAATGCCGTCGTCACCGGCAGAACGATATCGGCGTGCTGAACGGTTTCGTTGAAGAATTGATCGGCGCAGACCACCATCTCCAGCTTGGCGAACGCTTTTTCCATCTTGTTGCGGTCGAAATCCTGGGAGAACGGGTTCTTACAGGCGACCCACAGCATGCGCACCGGCGGTTCGTTGGCGTCCAGAATGCCTTCGGCAGTTTTGTTGATGTTCAGTGAACGGTCGGAATACTTTACCGCCGCGCTGTCGGCGCTGGCGCCGAATTCGCTGGTGGTGCCCGCAGAACCAGCGATGCCGATAGAGCCTTCTGGCGGCTTCTGCATCATCGCGTTGTAGTTGTAGCCCCAGGTGCGCAACTGACCGTAACGCGCGCCGCCACCTTCCACGCCGATGTTGCCGGTCATCGCGACGAAGGCGTCGATGGCGCGAACGTTAGCGCCGCCGTTGACGTGACGTTGCATGCCGTAGCCGATCCAGACGGTGGCCGGGTTGACCGCGGTGAACTCTTCAGCGAGCGTACGGATGATATCGGCATCCAGACCGCAAATTTCGGAGGCCCACTCAACGGTCACATTGCTACGCAGGTACTGCTCGAATTCCGGGTAGCCGTGAGCGTAATGGTTAACGAAGTCCTGGTTAACCAGCCCTTTGTCGACCAGATGACGCGCCATACCCAGCGCCAGCGCGCCGTCGGAGCCCGGACGTACGCGTAGGTAAAGGTCGGCTTTCGCGGCGGTCTGCGACAGCAGTGGGTCGATAACCACGACTTTCGCGCCTTTCTCACGTGCTTCGTAGATGTACTTCATGGAGTGCATGGAACACCATGCCGGGTTAGCGCCCCAGACGATGATGTACTTCGCTTTCACCATATCTTCCGGGTCGTTACACCACATATCGCCCATGTCGTAGTTTTGGGCATCGATACCTGCAGGCCAGCATGGCGTACCCGCGAAACGGGTGGTGTAGCCGAGAGAGGACATCATCCCCTCTACCGCATAGTTCAGTACGCCGAACTTACCGGAATATTTGGTCAACGCCAGGCCGAGCATTGAACCGTCTTTTTTCTTGATCTCCAGCATCTTGGTGGCGATGCGGTTCATCGCCTCTTCCCAGGAGATGCGACGCCAGTTGCCGCTACCGCGCACGTCCTGCACCATCGGATACTTAATGCGGTCTGGGCTATAGACGCGACGCGGGTAGGTCAGCCCTTTCACGCACGGCTGGCCGTGGGTGTAGGTGGACTCTTTTGCCCCTTCAACGTAGGTGATTACGCCGTCTTTGACCCAGGTTTTCAGACTACAGGTGTCGTAGCAGTTACGTGGGCAGGCGTTACGGAAAATTTTGTAGGTTTCCGGCTTAAACGGGATCGGCGGCTGCGCCTGCGCGCAGCGGGAGGTCAGTAATCCACCGGGTAAGGTGGTCACCGCGCCCAGCGTGGCTAGCCCTTTTAAGAAGGAACGTCTGTTCAGATGTCCTGCATCATTACTCATAATCACACTCTCGTTTTTAATTCACTAAACCAATCGGAAAGCAGGGTGGCTACCAGCTGAATAGGCTGTGTTTTGGCGTTGCTGATTATCTTTTCGAGAAACAGCGGCAGCCATAAATTGACGTGGTCCGTCACAAATCGATGAAGCAGTTTTTGGTTATCATTTTGTTGCGCATTATCGACTAGTAATAAACATAGTTCTATTTCGTAAGAAATATGATCCTCGGGGATTTGATTCTCATTTTCAATATTAAGGCCAAGCGCATTTAAGACCTCTTTAACCTGCTGAGCGCCTTTCCCCATTAATATGGAATCGGGATCGTTATATACTGAAGAATACGGCGCTGCTTGTAATTTAGCCGGGCCGACAAATAAACGATTGAACTCGTACTCGACCATCAACCAGTCGATAGATTCAATGTCATATTGTTGTTTTTTATCAAAAAAATGACTAATTTCACCCAGGCTTGAACGCATGGAATCGCTATTTTCGGCGTGAAAAAAGTCGCGTAATACTAACCCCGTTAAATGCCATAGGGTGGCAACGGGCGTGTTGCGATAAAGCAACATCTCCTGAGATGATGTATTCATATTTTTGCTGAATATTTGATGCCGTTTGAAGTTGTCGATAATACACAAGGCAATCCGTTACTGTTTGACATAAATGAAGCCATCACACGAATTGCTTAAAAAGCTTTGTATGAAAGTGTGTCGGTTTTGTTTTCTATGAAATAGTTATTAATAAATTATCTAACAAACAACGTTAATATTGTCATTGGCCATGTCTACGTATATTTATTTTAGAGATAAAGATATGAGAATACCTATCGTTTATATAATCCCGGCCGATCTTCTGCGTATTGCAGGTGATGGGTCAGGCGCGCAGATACGCAACGGGTTGCACAATTTGCTGACTGGCTTCACTTTTTCTTGTATTGCCAGCGATAGTCCTTTTTGATCACAATGCATCATGACAGAGTATTGTTTTCATGGGCTGCCTTGGGTACAGGAGTAGTGAGATGTTTGGCTATCGCAGTAATGTGCCGAAAGTTCGGTTGACCACAGACCGGCTGGTTGTGCGTCTGATTCACGACCGGGACGCCTGGCGTCTGGCGGATTATTACGCCGAGAATCGGCAGTTTTTAAAACCCTGGGAACCTATTCGGGATGACAGCCATTGCTATCCGTCCGGCTGGCAGGCGCGGCTGTCGATGATCAATGAGTTTCATAAGCAGGGAACCGCTTTCTATTTCGCGCTCCTTGACCCGGAAGAAAAAGAGATTATCGGCGTGGCGAACTTTTCTAACGTGGTGCGCGGTTCGTTCCACGCCTGCTACCTCGGTTATTCCATCGGCCAGAAGTGGCAGGGGCAGGGGATGATGTATGAAGCGCTGACCAGCGCTATTCGCTATATGCAGCGTACCCAGCACATTCACCGTATTATGGCCAACTACATGCCGCACAATAAACGCAGCGGCGATTTGCTGGCGCGACTGGGGTTTGAAAAAGAAGGCTACGCGAAGGACTACCTACTGATTGACGGCGAATGGCGCGATCACGTTCTGACCGCGTTGACCACCCCTCAATGGACTGCAGGTCGATAAGGAGACCCGAATGAAATATCAACTAAGCCCGCTGGAAGCCCGCGTGATTGGCTGCTTGCTGGAAAAGCAGGTCACCACTCCGGAGCAGTATCCGCTCTCTATCAACGGCGTCGTGACGGCCTGTAATCAGAAAACCAACCGTGAACCGGTGATGACACTCAGTGAAGCGGAAGTGCAGGATCAGCTGGATACGCTGGTAAAGCGCCACTATTTGCGTACGGTGAGTGGTTTTGGTAACCGCGTGACCAAGTATGAGCAGCGCTTTTGCAACTCGGAGTTTGGCGACCTGAAGCTGTCGACGGCGGAAGTGGCGCTGGTGACGGCGCTGCTGCTGCGCGGCGCCCAAACGCCGGGTGAGCTGCGTGGCCGTGCGCAGCGTATGCATGAGTTTGCCGATATGGCGGAAGTCGAAAATACCCTGGAACGCCTGGCAAGTCGTGAAGATGGCCCTTTTGTGGTGCGGTTACCGCGTGAGCCGGGCAAACGCGAAAGCCGTTATATGCATCTGTTCAGCGGGGAAATTGATCTTCAGGCGATAGCGGCGCAAAGCGATGCGCCGGTGGCAGATGAGAGCCTGCTGGCTCGCGTCGAGATGCTTGAAGGTGAGGTTGCCGAAATTAAACAGCGCCTGGATTCACTGCTGGCGCACCTCGGGGAGTAAGCGTTATGGCGAAGATTCGCATTGGTGTCGTTGGGCTTGGCGGTATTGCCCAGAAAGCCTGGCTACCGGTATTAAGCGCCGCAACGGACTGGACACTCCAGGCCGCCTGGTCGCCGGGCAAAGAGAAAGCGTTGAAAGTATGCGAAACCTATCGTCTGCCCTACGCTGACTCGTTGACCGCGCTAGCGGCGCAGTGCGACGCGGTCTTTGTGCACAGCTCGACGGCCTCACACTACGCGGTAGTGAGCGAACTGCTAAACGCCGGCGTTCATGTCTGCGTAGATAAACCGCTTGCCGATAAGCTCGACGATGCGGAGCGGCTGGTGGCGCTGGCGGCGCGCAAGAATCTGACGCTGATGGTGGGTTTCAACCGTCGCTTCTCGCCGCTTTACCGCGAGCTGAAAAAGCGCGCCGGGGAGATGTCGTCGCTGCGCATGGATAAACATCGTGCCGACAGCATTGGCCCGCACGATCTGCGCTTCACGTTGCTTGATGATTATCTGCACGTGGTCGATACCGCGCTGTGGCTGGCGGACGGCAAAGCGACGCTTCGCGATGGTGTTCTGCAAACCACCGACGAAGGGCATATGTTTTACGCCGAACACCATTTCAGCCAGCCGGGACTGCAAATTACCACCAGTATGCACCGTCGTGCGGGCAGTCAGCGTGAATGGGTGCAAGCGGTGGCCGACGGTGGATTGTTTGAGGTGACGGACATGCGTGAATGGCGAGAAGAGCGCGGTTCTGGCATCGTGACCCGGCCTATTCCGGGCTGGCAGACGACCCTTGAGCAGCGTGGGTTTACCGGCTGTGCGCATCATTTTATTCAGTGCGTGCAAAATCAGACGGTTCCGGAAACCGCAGGGGAGCAGGCGATTGCGGCGCAGCGGGTGGTTGAGGGGCTGTGGCGCGAGGCAATCCGCGAGTAAGCCGTCCGTAGGCTTCCCAGAGCAACCAGCTGTAACATCTGGCAGTAGCAATTCACTCTGAACCCGGTAGACTAACGCCACTTTTTTAGCGCTCATCCTACGGGCGCTTTAATCCGGGTTGTGGAATCACAAGTTAATGAATCTATTAAAATCGCTGGCAGCCGTCAGCTCGATGACCATGTTTTCACGCGTACTGGGATTTGCGCGTGACGCGATCGTAGCGAGGGTGTTTGGTGCCGGCATGGCAACCGATGCCTTCTTTGTGGCCTTTAAACTGCCAAACCTACTGCGTCGAATTTTTGCTGAAGGCGCCTTCTCGCAGGCGTTCGTACCGATTCTGGCTGAATACAAAAGCAAGCAAGGCGAAGACGCTACGCGCGTGTTTGTCTCCTACGTTTCGGGACTGCTGACGCTGGCATTGGCGCTGGTTACCGTGCTGGGGATGCTAGCGGCACCGTGGGTCATTACCATTACCGCACCGGGCTTTGCCGACACCGCGGATAAGTTTGCGCTGACGACCCAACTGCTGCGCATTACTTTCCCCTATATTCTGCTGATTTCGCTGGCCTCGCTGGTCGGGGCTATCCTCAATACCTGGAACCGCTTCTCCGTACCGGCATTTGCGCCGACGTTCCTCAACGTCAGCATGATTGGCTTCGCGCTGTTTGCCGCGCCGCACTTCCATCCGCCGGTTCTGGCGCTGGCGTGGGCGGTGACCGTCGGCGGCGTGTTGCAGCTGGCTTATCAGCTGCCGCATCTGAAAAAAATCGGCATGCTGGTGCTGCCGCGTATCAACTTTAAAGATGCCGGTGCCGTGCGCGTGGTGAAACAGATGGGCCCGGCGATCTTGGGCGTCTCGGTGAGCCAGATTTCGCTTATCATCAACACCATTTTCGCCTCCTTCCTCGCGTCAGGTTCTGTCTCCTGGATGTACTATGCCGACCGTCTGATGGAGTTCCCGTCCGGCGTGCTGGGTGTTGCCCTGGGGACTATCCTGCTGCCGTCGCTGTCGAAAAGCTTTGCCAGCGGCAATCATGATGAATACTGTCGCCTGATGGACTGGGGGCTGCGTCTGTGCTTCCTGCTGGCGCTGCCGAGTGCCGTTGCGCTGGGTATTCTGGCGAAGCCGCTGACGGTAGCGCTGTTCCAGTACGGTAAATTCACCGCCTTTGATGCCGCGATGACCCAGCGGGCGCTGGTGGCCTATTCTGTGGGCTTGATGGGGCTGATTATTGTTAAAGTTCTGGCTCCGGGTTTTTACTCACGTCAGGACATCAAAACGCCGGTTAAAATTGCTATCGTCACGTTGATTATGACGCAGGTGATGAACCTTGCGTTTATCGGCCCGCTGAAGCATGCGGGGCTGTCGCTGTCGATTGGTCTGGCGGCCTGTCTGAACGCCGCGCTGCTCTACTGGCAGTTGCGCAAGCAAAAGATCTTCACGCCTCAGCCGGGCTGGACGGCTTTCTTAGTTCGTCTGGTGATTTCGGTGCTGGTGATGTCGGCGGCGCTGCTCGGCTTGATGCACGTCATGCCTGAATGGTCGCAGGGAACGATGCCTTACCGTCTGCTACGCCTGCTTGGCGTCGTGGTTGCCGGGATCGTGGCTTATTTCGCCTCGCTGGCGATTCTGGGCTTTAAGATTAAAGAGTTTGCACGCCGGACGGCGTAAAAGAAAGGCACTGCGCGGGGCACATTCTGTGGCCCCGCCGCAATTCAGACTGAATATTTCTTCGCGCTGCGCGCTACTGGGGCACCAGCCGCCTGACCATCCTTGCCGTAAAGTCCGGTTTCCTGGAATGGCTTAAGCACGTCAATCGCCTGCTGGTTGCGAAGGATCTGTCCTTCCAGCAGCCAGCCGTTGTGCTGATTGAGACGACGCAACTGCTGCGTGGTCTCGGTAATCACCTGCCAGCGGTCGCCAATATCGTCATGCGTTTCTCGCTGGGCGTCCTGTTCGACGCGACGCTGCTTCTCCAGATAGTCTAACGTTGCCAGCAGAGAGCTTTTCTCTTCAGTGATGCTGGCAAGCTGCAGGCCGTTGACGTTGCCTGCGGAGAGCTGCAGCTGTTCAGCATCCATCACCGCTTTCAGCGAGTTCAGGATGCTGGTCATTTGGTCCAGTATGGCTGACAAACCGCTCATCTCTTATTTACTCTGCAGATAATCTTGTGTGTCCTGAATAAGCGCGTCGGCGATTTTGCCGGTGTCCATTTTTAATTCACCGTTACGAATAGCGGTTTTCAATTCTTCCACGCGGGCCATATTAATGTCACCGGCAGAAGAACGGGTTAATGCAGTTTGCGCGTTGCTTAACGTTACGCTGGCGCTAGTCGCTGTGGCTGTTTTTTCCGCACGCACTTTTGGCGCGCTGGTCTCAGGGGTTTCACGCTGCTGGACGCTGGTAACCGCTTTCAGAGAAGATGTACGATCGATGCTCATGGTTCTTTCCTCATTGAGGCTCTTGTATGGCGCAGGCGCCGACTCTCTTAAATGTTAATTATCTATCGGCAAGCGACACATATTCTTTATAACGTTTATAGATTAATCAGAATATTCCCATCAGTATCGACCTGTCCGCTCACAATTTGGCCCGACGGCATCCGCACCCGCGCATTCTGCGTGACGGCGGCGTTGTTCATTGCCTGCCCCTCGCCGTTGATACTAAAGCCTTCGCCCTGGGCAATCACCATCACTTTTTGTCCTGCTTTCACTCGCCATGACTGGCGCACCATCGACAGCTGAAGCGGCTGGCCGATAGCGACGTCGCGCAGGCTGATAGCATCCTGGGCCTGAGAAAGGTTGAGCATTGTTCGTGGCGGCAGCTGATCGAGCCGTCCGCGCATCAGCGTCACGCTTTGCGCTTCAATGGGTGTACCGCGCACGATAGGCGCTGCGGCCACCACATACTCGCCCATGGCCTGCACGTTAACCTGCAAATACTGTTTCGCGTTCCGCACTGCGCTACCA
>NZ_JMPL01000109.1 GCF_000735365.1 Kluyvera ascorbata ATCC 33433
GTGTGGAAAAGGAAAGCACGCTGCCGGATGGCGGCGAAAACGCCTTATCCGGCCTACAAACCTTACGCCATCTCCCCAATCGTCTTACGAAAACGCACCAGCGCAATCCCGAAGAATGCCCCGCCAATTGCCAGCAGCGTCAAAAACTGCGGCCAGACAATAGCAAAATCGGCACCGCGATAGAGAATAGCCTGCGCCAGGCTCACGAAATGCGTCGTAGGCATAGTGAGCATAATGTCCTGAACCAGCTGCGGCATGCTCTCTCTCGGCGTCGAACCACCGGACAACATCTGCAGCGGCAGCAGCACCAGGATCATCAACAGCCCAAGCTGCGGCATCGATCGCGCGATCGTCCCCATAAAAATGCCGATCGACGTTGTTGCGAACAGACTCAGCGCAACCCCCAGCATAAACAGCGGGACTGATCCCTCTATCGGCACCTGCAGGATCCCCTGCACCATTAGCATCAGCGACAGCCCTGACACCACCAGAACAACCAGCCCCATCGACCAGACTTTGGCGAGCATAATCTCAAATGGCGTCACCGGCATCACCAGCAGGTGTTCGACCGTGCCGTGCTCGCGTTCGCGGATCAACGCCGACCCGGTGAGCACGATCGCCAGCATCGTAATGTTGTTGATAATCGCCATCACCGCGCCAAAACGCGCCTGCTCAAGGTTCGGGTTAAAGCGCATCCTCACCGCCAGTTCCACCGGCAACGCGCTGTTATCCCGATACCGTGCCACAAAGCTGTTCACCTCGCCGGTCACGATATTCTGGATATAGCTATTGCCGGTAAATGCCTGACTCATGCGGGTGGCATCGACGTTAACCTGCAAATCCGGCTGCCTTCCTGCCAGCACATCTCTTTGAAAATTCTGAGGAATATTGATGGCGAAAGTGTAACGCCCAGCATCCAGCCCCGCGTCCATCTCATCGGCGGTTATCAGCTCCGGCTCAAGGAACCACGGCCGATAGAAGCCGTTGATAATCCGTGATGAGAGCTGCGATTTATCCATATCGGCGATAGCAATCGGCGCCAGATGCAGGGAGCCCGGCATCACCGTTGCCGAAGAGTAGACCGAAACGGTGAAGGCAAACACAATCAGCGTCAGCATTGCCTTATCGCCCAACAGGCTGCGCAGTTCCTTCACGCCGAGGTTATAAATATTGCGTAATCCGCGCATCATCCCTCCTGTTTTTTCAGCAGCCACACGCTTAATCCCAGCACCAGCGGTACGGCAATCAGCAGCGGAATAAACGATGCCCACAGGTCACCTAACCCCAGTGCTTTTGAGAAAGTGCCGCGGGCGATGGTCAGGAAGTGGCTGGTCGGGTAAATCTGACCAATCCAGCGCCCCGGCCCTTCAAGCGACGCGACCGGATCGATCATTCCGGAGAACTGAGTAGCCGGGATCAGCGTAATAATTGCCGTCCCAAAGATGGCGGCGATCTGGCTCTTCATAAAGGTGGAAATCAACAGCCCCAGCCCGGTGGCGATAGTCACGTACAGCAGCGCCGCCAGCGTCAGTGTCAGGAAACTTCCCTTATGCTGCACGCCAAAAACGAACACCGACAGCGCGCAGAGCAGCAGGAAGTTGAACATCCCGAGCACGATGTAAGGCATCTGCTTACCGAGTAAAAACTCGGTGCGAGTAGTGGGCGTCACGTACAGGTTGATGATCGAACCCAGCTCTTTTTCCCGCACCACGCTCAGCGCGCTAAGCATCGCTGGGATCATCATCAGCAACAATGGGATCACCGCCGGAACGATCGCCGGTAGACTCTTCACATCCGGGTTATAGCGATAGCGCGTTTCAATAGAAATCAACGACGTATCCCGGCTGGCAGAAGGCTGTCGCCCGGCCATCTCCTGTAACCACGAAAGGTGCATCGCCTGCACGTAGCCGCGTACCGTTTCCGCGCGGTTTGGCATCGCGCCGTCGACCCACACGCCTATCTGCACCGGCGTACCGCGGGCGATATCACGGCCAAAGTTTGGCGGTATTTCGATGGCGACCGCTAGCTCCCCGTCGCGCATTCGGCGGTCCAGTTCATCGTAGCTATGCAGCGGCGGTTGCTCGATAAAATAGCGCGAACCGGCAATGTTCTGCGACCAGCCCTGGCTGCTGACCGTTTGATCGCGGTCGAGCACCGCAAAGCGCAGATCCTCCACGTCCATGCTGATCCCATAGCCCATGATAAACATCAGGATCACCGTTCCCAGCAGCGCTAGCGTCGATCGCACCGGATCGCGCCGCAGCTCCAGCGCTTCACGCCGGCTGTAGCTGAACAGACGGCGAAGGCTAAAGGCCTGACGCGGTGGATCGCTCTCGGGTTTAACGGGGGCTTCCACCATCTCCGTAATCGGAACAGGGTCGGAAGCCTCCAGCAGATAGGCAATAAACGCCTCTTCCAGCGTGGCCGTACCGCGCTTTTCAACCAGCGCCTGCGGCGTATCGCTGGCTAACACCTTGCCCGCGTGCATTAACGAAATGCGGTCACAGCGCTCCGCTTCGTTCATAAAGTGGGTGGAGATAAAGATGGTGACCTTATCTTGCCGCGCCAGGTCAACCATCAGCTGCCAGAACATATCGCGGGCCACCGGATCCACGCCGGAGGTAGGTTCGTCGAGGATCAGCATTTCAGGTCGATGGATAACCGCCACCGCCAGAGACAGGCGCTGGCGAATACCGAGCGGTAGCGCGGCGGGCAGGGCGTTTTCCACCTCGGTGAGCATAAAGCGCTGGCTCATCTCGGCAACTCGTGCGGGGATCTCGTCATCCGGAATGTGGAATAGCTTCGCGTGCAGCTCCAGGTTCTGACGCACGCTCAGCTCGCTGTAGAGCGAAAAGGCCTGTGACATATAACCGACCCGACGACGAGTCTCGATATCTTTTGGATCGACCGGCTGACCAAACAGCCAGGCTTCCCCTTCACTGGCGGGCAGCAGCCCGGTCAGCATCTTCATGGTGGTGGACTTACCGCAGCCGTTTGAGCCGAGAAAGCCGAAAATCTCGCCGCGGGCGATACGGAAGTTCACGTGATCCACCGCGACAAAGTTGCCAAAGCGCATGGTCAGCCCACGCGCTTCAATGGCGATTTCCTCCTCGCGGGTATCGCGCGGTGGGATGACAACCTGCTGGTGTGCATTACGTTGCGCCTCCGGCAGCAGGGCGATAAACGCCTGTTCCAGCGTCTGGCTATTGGTGTGGGTGCGCAGTTGTTCCGCGCTGCCGGTGGCCAGCACTTCCCCGGCGTTCATGGCCACCAGCCAGTCGAAGCGCTCGGCCTCCTCCATATAAGCGGTGGCGACCAGCACGCTCATCTCCGGCTGGCGCTCGCGGATGCTGTCGATAAGCTCCCAGAACTGCGCGCGCGAGAGCGGGTCAACGCCGGTGGTCGGTTCATCGAGGATCAGTAGCTGCGGGTCGTGGATCAGCGCACAGCACAGGCCGAGCTTTTGCTTCATTCCGCCGGAGAGTTTCCCCGCCGGGCGGTCGCGGAACGGTGCCAGCCCGGTGCTTTGTAGCAGCTCGTCGATGCGCGCTTCACGCTCGCTTTTATCATGACCAAACAACCGCGCGAAGAAGTCAACGTTCTCGTAGACCGACAGCGTGTGATAGAGGTTTTTCCCCAGCCCCTGTGGCATCCAGGCGATTTTTGGGCAGACATCGCGGCGGTGCCGAGCATCGCGCATATCGCCGCCCAGCACCATCACGTTGCCTTGCTCAATTACCCGCGCGCCGGCAATCAGCGACAGCAGGCTCGATTTTCCCACGCCGTCCGGGCCAATCAGCCCCACCATGCGGCGGGAGGGGATGGTCAGCGAGATATCGCGCAGCGCGACGGTGGCGCCAAAATGCTGGCCGACGTGCTCCAGTCTGGCGACGGCGGGGTGGATATCCTGTTTCATTGCGGCAACCTCACCATCAGCGTGGCAGGCCACGGCTGTTGGTTATCCAGACGCACGTAGGCCATCCCCGGCAGGCCGGTTTTCACATACTCAAGGTGTTCGGCCAGCAGTTCCGGCGGAATGCGCGCTTTGACGCGGAACATCAGCTTGAGCCGCTCATCGCTGGTTTCGACGGTTTTCGGCGTGAACTGGGCAACGCTTGCCACAAAGCTGATATTGGCGGGGATCACCAGATCCGGCGCGGCATCGAGGATGAGGCGCACCTCGCTGCCTATGGCTAGAAGCCCGGCCTGCTCGGTGGGCAGGAAGAAGGTCATGTAGACGTCGGCAAGGTCGACCATATTCAGCACGCGCCCACCGGCGGCCAGTACTTCGCCCGGCTCGGCCACGCGGTACTGAATGCGCCCATCGCGCGGGGCTTTCAGTTCGCTATCGTCGATATCGGCCATGATGCGGCGTTCGGTTGCCTGGGCGGCTTCGACGCGGGTTTGCGCCTGGATGATGCTGGTGCGGGCGGCTTCTATTGCCGCACGGGCGGCAGAGACCTGTGCGCGGGCGGACTCGAGTGAAGCCCTGCCGCTTTCAGCGGCGGCGCGGTCATCGTCAAGCTGCTGCGCGGAAACGGCGCCGCGCTGTGATAGCGTGCTGGAACGGGCGTGACGTTTGGCGGTGGAGTCCAGCTCCGCCTGGCGCTGTTTGACGATAGCTTCGCTGGCGCGCATTTCACTCTGACGCTGATCCAGCAAGGCTTTGGCTGCGGCGACGGCGCTCTGCGCTTCTTTAATTTGCGCGGCGGCTTCCAGGCGCTGCTCGTTCAGCACCCGCGTGTCCATGCGGGCCAGCACGTCACCCTGGCGGACAAACTGCCCCTCTTTGACGACGATCGACTCGATACGTCCGGCGGTCTTGGTGGCGATATCCACTTCCGTGGCTTCAATTCTGCCGTTACTGCTGGCGAACCCTGCCGGCAGCCCCGGCGGGCGAAGCATCCACCACGCTACGGCGGCAATCACCACCACGATACCGACGATATACCAGGCCCAATGCTGCTTGAATTTGTCCATACGCTACCCGCTTTGTTCCCTGTTGCTGAGTGCGCGCGTTTCGTCTTGAAAGAAAGGAAAGGATGCTGTGAAGAGTGCTACTCATGTGGTCATCGTCAGCAATCCTGGCCGTAAATGAAACACGCATAAATATAGCTACTGTCAATGTCATACTAACACCGACATTCATTATGTCCATGCCGTTAACATGGGTTTGCGAAAGCTTTAACACAATTAATCAAAGTAGAAGAGGGCGCGGCTGCTCCCGTGCCCTCATGGCGCTCAGAACAGTACCGGCAGCCCAAGCCCGCGTTTGACCGCGTGCAGCGTCTGCTGAGTGACCTCGTGCGCCCGTTCGCTGCCCTGACGCAGCAGTTCCAGCAGCATGCCTTTATCCTGAATCACGGTCGCACGGCGTTCACGAATAGGGGCCAGCAGTTCCTGTAAGCACGCTTCCAGCACGTTTTTGCACTGTCGGTCGCCCAGTCCGCCCTGCTGGTAGTGCGCCTTCATGTCCGCGACCAGCGCTTTATCGGGATGGAATGCGTCGAGGTAGGTGAAGACCACGTTGCCGTCGATTTGCCCTGGGTCGGCTACGCGTAGGTGGTTGGGGTCGGTGTACATGGCGCTCACCGCCTGATGGATTTCAGACTCGCTGGCGCTAAGAGTTAGCGTATTGCCGAGCGATTTCGACATCTTCGCGCTGCCATCAATGCCCGGCAGGCGGCTCACGTCGCTCAGCAATGCTTTGCAGTGGCACAGCACCGGGTCGGCGGTCAGGCTATTCATCTTATGCACGATCTCGTTGGTTTGTTCGATCATCGGTAGCTGATCGTCACCTACCGGCACGAGATCGGCGTTAAAAGCGGTAATATCGGCGGCCTGGCTAATTGGATAGGCCATAAAGCCGACCGGTAGCGAGCGGGAGAAACCTTTCTGCGCAATCTCGTTTTTCACCGTCGGGTTACGCTCCACGCGGGCCACGGTAACGATATTCATATACAGCGCGGTCAGCTCCGCCAGCGCAGGCAGAGCAGATTGCAGGCAGAGAGTGGTGCGACTCGGGTCAATACCTACCGCCAGATAGTCGGCCATGACTTCGAGAATATTGTGGCTGATTTTTTGCGGATTGCTGCCGTTGTCGGTCAGCCCCTGCAGGTCGGCAATCAGAATAAACTGCTGATGCTCATGCTGTAATTGCACACGCTGGCGCAGAGAGCCGACATAGTGGCCGAGATGCAGTTGGCCGGTAGGACGGTCGCCGGTCAGGATAGTATGGGTGGTGTTCATCAGTCGTTCCTTATGAGATATAAAGCCGAAAGACGAGACTGAGAAACAACAAAGCCGCCTTTCGGCGGCTTTGAAAAAAGATAACGTAACCCGAGCCGCCTGTTATGAAGGCAGCCACCAACGGTTGGAGCGGATAACGGTCACGTTTGTGTTCATCTTTTTATCCTGCCACCAAACCGCCTGCGCTGTCTACCCCTTCACCGTGAAACGACGTTATTTCTGAATGCAGGTGCCCAGAAATAGATAAAAATTGTCTTTCTGAGTTATTAGACTTCGTTATTTTGATGGTGTAAAAATAAATGGAATTATTATGAATGGAGGCGACATAAAACAATTAAAGGAGATTATCGACAATCAGTATGAATATATTACGGTGACTCATCTTTTTTACTGAGTTATTTATTCGATATTTACGCAACAATACCAACGAGCGGGTTTACATACCCCCTTATGTTTCTAGAATACTCCGACGTGATAATACATTAACTCAACATAACCTACCTTCAGCATGAAAAAGACATTATTAGTGATTGCACTATTTTGTGGCCTGCTGACTGCGGGCATTTCGACGATATGCGTTGTCCATGAAGCCTTCCCCGATACGACGTCGGCCTGTCGTCCGGATTTTTCCCGTAAAGCGCTCTTGCGGGTGAAAGAGGACTATTTACGCGGCCGCTTCCCGCGCTGGTATCAGGAAAAAAGCCAGCTCGGTACGATGACCCCCGAACTTCGCTTCGGTGAGGTGACTATCGAAGATGAAGAGTACCGGGTTCCTTTCACCGCACGAGGCCCCATTACGTCGCTGGCGCGTATTGGCTTTGTTAACTGCGTTTCTATGGACGTGGAATACATGGCGGCCAGATAGCCCCGTTTTACAATCCATGCGGTTTAGCCTCTTCGTTCCTTGATACTTATCATGGTAAGTATTATCGTAGTGATACGAAACGATCGGAGAGTGTCATGACCGAAGATGAACTGTTTGCCCGCCGCCCAATGGGTATGCGTATGGCGATGGTGGTACGCCAGTGGCGTTCAATCATCGATCACGCGATTACCGATACCGGCTTGACCCAGTCTAGCTGGACGGTGCTGATGCAGCTTCATCAGTTGGGTGACAACGTTTCGGTCAGTGAGCTTGCGGAGATGCAGGGCATTGAACTGCCGCCGCTGATGCGTACGCTCACGTTACTGGAACAGCAGGGCTACCTGCAGCGCACCGTCTCACCGTACGACAAACGCATCCGCCTGTTGACGCTCACCGACGAAGGTCGGGCCGTACTCAAAACGCTAAACCAGGTGATTGAAGCCTTCCAGACTCGCGTCGCTAACGGCATTCCCGCCGACGACATCGCGAAGTTTAGCGACACCCTGAATCAAATTGCCTGCAATCTGCGGAATATCCGCGAAGAAAATAATAAAACCGACTAAACACCATGATGACGCCAGAACAGAAGTTTGCCCGCTGGGTAAGGGTCAGTATTGCCTCTTTCCTGCTGATGTTTCTCTATTTTATCGTTGCCGACATCTGGATCCCGCTGACGCCGGACTCCACGGTGATGCGCGTCGTGACGCCTATCTCTTCGCGCGTCTCCGGCTACGTTTCGCAGGTCTACGTGCATAACAACAGCACGGTGAAAAAGGGCGACCTGCTGTATGAGCTGGACCCGACGCCATTCCAGAACAAGGTTGATTCCGCCGCGCTGGCGCTGGCACAGGCTAAGCTGAGCAATCAGCAGCTTGATGCCCAGATTGCCGCAGCACAAGCGAATCTCAAGACCGCGCAGCTCACGGCCCGCAACGACCGCGTGACCTACGATCGCTACCAGAGCCTGAGCCGCATGCAGAACGTCTCGCAGTCGGACCTCGATAAAGTCCGCACCACCTGGCAGACCAGCGAGCAGTCGGTCAGCGCGCTTCGTGCGTCGATCCACAATCTGCAAATTCAGCGCGGCGAGCGTGACGATAATCGCAACGTTACCCTTCAGCAGTACCAAACGGCGCTGCGGGAAGCGCAGCTCAATCTCGACTGGACGAAAATCCGCGCCGAAGCGGACGGCACCGTCAGTAACCTCCAGCTCAGCCCTGGCCTTTATGCCTCGGCGGGCAGCGCGGTGATGGCGGTGGTGAATCAGAAAACCGATATCGTGGCCGACTTCCGTGAGAAGAGCCTGCGTCATACCAAACAGGGTACCGACGCAGCGGTAGTGTTTGATGCACTGCCGGGCCAGGTGTTTGCCGCGAAGGTGACCAGCAGCGATGCGGGGATCCTCGCAGGCCAGGAAGCGGTAAACGGTGAGCTGTCGCAGCCGGAGCAATCCACGCGCTGGGTGCGTGACGCGCAGCGTATGCGCATTCACGTGGCGCTCGACGAACCGCTGGATAAAACCCTGCCGACCGGCGCGCGCGCCACGGTACAGCTGTATAACAGCGAGGGCGGCTTCGCCCGCTTCTTCTCAGGGCTGCAAATCCACCTGATTAGCTGGCTGCACTATGTCTATTAAAACCCTCGCGCAGGTCTTTACCCCTCACGGCAACATCGTCTACACGGCGAATGATTTCCGTCAGACCTTGCGCATCGCCTTTGCCGGTATGGTGGCGCTGAGTATCTCGACGTTTTACGATACTCACTACGGCGTGTTTTTCGTCGTTTACCCGCTGCTGTTAATGTCTTTAGTACCGGTATTTAACCGCCACGTCGCCAAGCAGTTTATCTTCAGTGCGTCGTTGAACTGCCTCGAAATGGTACTGATCATCGGCTATCTCAGCCAATGGCCGGTCATCATGACGGCGGTAGTGTTTGCGCTGTACGTGGTGCGTTTTCGTTTTATGAGCCAGGGGCCGCTGTTCCTGTTTGGCTCGATGGGCGTGGTCTGCCAGAGCGTGATGCTCAACTTTATGAGCTACCCTTCCGCGAACTGGCACACGCTACTGTTTTCGAATATTGAGGCCAGCGTGATGGCGGTGGCATTGAGCGCGCTGATGCATTACCTGATCCCGGATGCCGAACCGCGTAAGCCACCGCCGCTGATTGAAAAGGACGCGGCGCGGGTGCGCCATGAATCGCTGCTGTCGGGCACGGTGGCGACGATTATCTTTATCGTCTTCCAGGTGAGCGACCTGAGCGACTCGCTCTCGGCACTGATGGCGGGGATCCTGATCCTCTTCCCGATGCACTATCGTGGCGCGGTGATCAGCTCAATCTGGCGCGTAGTGGGCGTGGTGCTGGCCTGTCTGTACATTCTGGTGATACAACTGATCCTCTACGATCACAGTAGCCATATGCTGTTGATGATGCCGCTTATCGGCTTAGGGCTAGCGTTCAGCGCACGATTGCACGTGATGGAGAAGGTCGGGGCGGGCGTCGGATTCGCCAGTATCACCACCATCGGCATTATGTTTGGTCAGAACCTACAGCCGGACGGTGATTTGGTGTTCAGCGATGTGTATCGCGCCACCTCGGTGACTATCTCGCTGCTGGCGACCCTGACGATGGTGTTTATCCTGCATCGCCTGCTCAATTGTTTCGCCCCAACGCGTTTTATTGTGAAGTAGCGCACTTCAGGACGCTGAATGTTCTCCCCTATTTGTGCTAACAATAGCCGCTCGCCGAGGTGGCGTGAGGGAGAAGACGATGTGGAAAACGCGTGCGCTGGAACTGAATAATCAAGAGTTCTGGAACTGGGAGAAAGCCTGCGAACTGGTGGAGTGGGCGGCCCGCCATGATTTTAATACCGTGATTGTCGGGCAGGTTGACCTGTTCGACAAGCTGGTCTCGCCGAAGGGCTACACGCCGCACCAGTACAACGATCGCCTCTCCAGCCAGCAGCGTGCCCGCTGCGTCTACCTCAACCGCCTGGCGGCCTACTGCCACAAGCAGGGGCTGCGTTTCTATCTTCAGGCTAAAGAGCTTAGCTTCCCCGCCGACCTGCTGGCGGCGCACCCGCAGCTGATTGATAAAGACGGCAGCATCCGCTTTGACGTGGAATTCTGGTGTCAGTATCTGGCGGATAAACTCACGCTACTGTGCCAGCAAATTCCCGCCATGAGTGGACTGCTGGTGGCGCTCTCCAATACCGACGGCCTGCTGCCGGTCTCTCGTCCCAACTGGGAATTGACCGGTCAGGACGACCCCTCGCCGCATATCGACCCACGCAGCCTGTCGCGTTACACCCAGTGTTTTAGCGCCATGGCGCGGGCGATGATGCGGGAGAATAAACATCTGGTGCTGCGCGCCTTCCCGGCAGGCAACCACGATATCGCTAACGTGATGGAGGCGGTTCGCACTCTACCGGAATGCGTGTCGGTGTCGATCAAACTCACGCCGGAACGCTTCTGGCCAACGTTTCCCAATAACCCAGCGCTGCTCGACGTGGAAAACCGCGACGTCTGGGTGGAGCTCGATCTGGTGGGCGAAGAGGTGGGCTGGGGCGTGTTTCCGTTCCCGCGCATCGACGAGCTACAGGGGCGCCTGCTGTGGTGCCGTGGCAACACCAGCATCAACGGCGCGGTGTGCAAAACCAGCTGGGAAGGAGTCGATAACCACTGGATCATCGGCACGCTGAGCGAGTGCAACCTGGTAGCCTGTAGCCAGATCCTCGCCCGCGAAGATGAACATCTAACCCGCGCGGCGCTGCTGACCCACTGGCTGGATGAATGCTACGGCTGGCGGCCCGATGAGGCAACGTTTGAAGAGTTTCAGTCGCTGATGGCGCAGGCCGGGCAGGTGCTGTATCAGGCCATCTACGTACGCGACCACGTCTTCCATCGCCACAGCCAGGTACCCGCAAGCTACGGTCAGGCGGTGTGGAGCCTGTACGGCCAGCTCAATCGCAACCACTGGCTGCCGGGCTCTGAGCGCGACATCTTCTTCAGCGCCAGCGATGTTGAGACCTCCGGGCGCAACCTGTCGCTGATTGCCGAAGAGAAAGACGGTGCCTGGCAGGCGGCGGTGACGCTACGCGAGCAGGCGCTCGCCTTTGCCGAACGCGCGGCGTTCCCGTATTCGCTGCAAAAACGCTGGCAGGAGGAGTGGCAGGGCTTTGACCTCTACTGCCTGCTGTTCCGCCACGCCCAGAAAGCCTTCTTCACCCTCCACTTTGCGCGGCTGGTAGAAAACAGCTGGAGCATGCGCGAGATTTGCCAGGTCAATATTCAGGAGCTGTACCGCTGCGCAGCGGAGATGGACAGCTTCTGTGCCCAGCACACCGATGCCTCACCGGGGCTGCACGTGATGTTCGATCCAACCCGCGTGCGCATGCTGGCCGACAGCCTGAGCCACGAGCTGACGCAGTTGAAGGGGTAAAGTGTGATGACGATCACTTCACCTTCGCGCTCTACTGCCGGAAAACGTGAATTTCCCCGTTTCACCATGGGCTGGTAGCTATTCTCATGTGATATTCATCACGTTTTATCCCCGCGCCCGGTCAGGATTGTGAATGACCGGGCAGTTCCGCAAAACCCCGCGCTTATCCGCATAGCCTGTGGCGTACCGTTTCCAGAAAATAACGAGCCATTACTTAGCGGTTATTGAGGAAAGCATGATGAGGCTGGTTGCGGGCGAAGCGCTGACGCGTTTTACGGTGTCAATGCCGCACAATGAGCGGTTTGCAGAGTTTTTCACGGGCGAAGCGGTCGATGAACCGATGGACTATCGGTTCGCTAACGGTAAAGGCCCGGCGGGGGACGCATTCTGTCGGCGCATCTTCCGTCGCGATTTCGCCAGGCGCGCCGTGTCACCAGAGAAGGCGTTACCGGCAAACGAGGTCACCTGGACCGGACACTGCGATACCGTCACCTTTTCGGGCGTGCAGCCCGTTGCCACCCACAGCCAGCGCTGGCTGCGCGTGACGCTGCGTGCGCCGCATACCGGCCGCTATCCTTTCGAGATTGCCACCTGTGGCGGCGTGCGTATCTGGAACGGCAGCGAGCAGGTCGCCTGCTTCACGCCGTTCACGCGCAATACGCTGCAAACGCAGGCCGTTGAGATTCCGCTTCAGCAGGGGGAGAACGCGCTGCTGATCCACCTTGACGAGCTATTTGAACGCGACACGATTTTTGCTTTTCGCATGATCTATCTTGGTGAGCATCCGCTTGAGGCAGGGCTGCCGACGATGGATACGGTGTATGTGGAAGCGCTGGCGCAGTTTATGGACTCGCTACCCGCGACCCTCACCGCCCGCGACCAGCGTCTGATGCTGGGCTGCCAGGCCAATATGACCCTGACGCTGCGCGGCGCGGTCCACAGCCTCGGCAACGATGGCATCCCGACGACGCCGCTGGATTTCGGCCTGCTCGCCACCGGCAGCGGCGAGCTAACGCTCCCGCTTCCGGCCTCAATCGGCATGGGCCACTACCGCCTGACGCTGACCGCCTCGCTGGGTGATGTCACCATGAGCCGCCATCTTAGCGTCACCGTGCTGCCCCATGAGGCGCTGCCCGGCGGCGAAGGGGTGCTGGAGACCCGCAAACGCGTGGCTCTGAGCTACATCGCCGAGCACGGCGTACCGCGCACCGGGCGCTTGCTGGCCATGCTGCACGTGGGCGATACCGGCCCGCAGGCGCAGGAATTACTGATTCGCACCCTGCAACGTATCAGCGCCCGCCAGGACTGCTCGGATTTCTCGATGGTGCCGTTGCTGTGGATCTGGCGCGACTTTCACGGCGAACACTTCCCGGCGGTGCTTTGGAAGCGCGTGCGCTCCGCCATTGTCGGCTATCGCTACTGGTACGACGAACTGGGCAACGACGTGATGTGGTACTGGAGCGAAAACCACGCGCTGTGCTTCCACACCGCCCAGTACCTTGCCGGGCAAATGTTCCCGGAGGAACGCTTTATTGCTTCTGGCCGCACGGGCCGCGAACAACAGGCGGTGGCTGCTCAACGCCTGAACGCCTGGTTCGATGCGGTCGAGCAGCAGGGCTTTGTTGAGTGGAACTCCGCGCCTTACTACCCGGTGGACTACATCGGCCTGTTTGCGCTCTACCAGCTAGCCGACGATGCCACGCTGCGCCAGCGCGCCCAGCGCTTGATTGACCGCCTGATGCAAACCAGTTCGCTGCATTACCAATCCGGCATTGCCGCGGGCACCATGGGCCGGGTGTATGAAAAAGAGCTGCTGGCAGGCCAGATGACCGAGCTTTCCGCCTTCGGCCACGTCGCCTGGGGCGGCGGGCACGTCAATCGTAAGTGCGCCTCGCTGCCGTTCTTCTGCCTGAGCGACTACGTGCCACCGTTAGAATCGGCACGCTACGCGCGCTTAACCCACGGTACGCTCAGCGCCCACTATCAGTGCGGCGGCGGCAACATTGTGGCGTGGAAGCAGCCAACGGTCTGTCTCTCGAGCTGCGTGGATCACCACAGCGGCGAGCGCGGGCATCAGCAGCATCTGGTGGATGTGCAGTTTGCCGCACGTCCCGAGGCGCGGCTGTGGGTGAACCATCCGGGTGATGTGGCACCGGGCAGCGAAGCGCGTCCCTCCTTCTGGGCGGGCAACGGCGTGCTGCCGCGTGTGATGCAGGTAGAAAATCAGGCGATGCTGCTGTGGCAACTGGACGAACGCGATGCGCTCGGCTGGACACATCTGCATCTTCACGCCGAAGCCTTTGATGAGGTGCTCCCGCTGGCACAGGGCGTGGTGGTACGGTCGGGCAACGCGTTTGCCGCCGTGCTGTGCTCGCAGCCGCTCACCGTCAACGGCGATGAAGTGCGCGCCGAAGGCCGCCGCGTGGCGTGGTGGCTGGAAGTGGGCGAGGGTGATTTTAGCGCCTTCTGCCAGCGCGTCCAGGCGCTGCGCATTGAACATCAAGGCGACGTCGCGCGGGTGATGGATAGCCAGCACACGCTGATGCAGCTCGACGGGCAGGGCAACTGCCAGCACAACGGCAATGCTGCCGCGTTCCCGACGCTGGTGGGCAATGAAATTCAGGTCACGGTGTCAGGAGACGCGCAATGAACAACGCAGCATTAAATGGCCTGCTGGAGCAGGTGGTTCAGGGCTTCTGCCGCCTGAAAAATATGGGTGAAGTCGGCACCCGCGGAGGTGAAGGTTTTGCCATCCACTTCGAAGAGTGGGAATGGGAAGTGGGCGTCGGCCTGTACGGCTTCTGGCAGTATGCGCGCCAGCAGAATGACGCTCGCCTCCAGCAGTCGATCCTCACCTGGTATGAAGATCAGCTGGCGAAAGGGCTGCCGGAAATCCAGATCAACACCACCGCGCCGATGATCACCCTCGCGCTGGTGGCCGGGCACACCGGGCGGGACGATCTGCTGAAGGTGGTGAACGATTGGGCCGACGCGCTGTTACGCACCTTGCCAAAAACCGAAGAGGGCGGCTTCCAGCATGTGGTGAAAGAGCAGCCGAACACCGGTCATCTGTGGGACGACACGCTGTTTATGACCTGCCTGTTCCTCGGTACCGCAGGCGTGGTGCTGAAGCGCAAAGATCTGATCGACGAAGCCTCGTACCAGTTCCTGCTGCACACCCGCTACCTGTGCGAACCGGCGAGCGGGCTGTGGTACCACGGCTGGACCTTTGTCGGTAAACATCACTTCTCCGAAGCGTTCTGGGGGCGCGGCAACGCGTGGATCACCGTGGCGATCCCGGAATTTATCGCCCTGCTCGGCGACAGCCTCGATGCCAGCGTGAAGCGCTACCTCTCGGTGGTGGTCGCGCGCCAGGTGAATACCCTGTGCGAGCTTCAGGCCGACAACGGCATGTGGCACACGCTGCTCGACGATCCTTTATCGCCGCAAGAATCTTCCGCCACCGCCGGGATCGCCTACGGCATGCTGCGCGGCGTCAGAATGGGGATCCTCGACGAGAAGGTGGCCGATCACGCGATGCGCGCCTGGCATGCGCTGCGCGACAGGATCGACGATGGGATCTTACTGGAAGCGTCAAAAGGGACGATGGTCGGGCCGGATCTGCAATATTACTGCGATATCGCTATGGCCCCGGTACCCTACGCCCAGGCGCTGATGATGCTGCTATTACTGGAGCTTCAGCAGGAAAAATGGTGCCGTTAATTGCCTGGCACAATGGGTCCCCTCTCCCCTGTGGGGAGAGGGCTAGGGTGAGGGGGCAGGTTGGATGCCTAAAATTCTGTCTGCTACCGTGAACT
>NZ_JMPL01000110.1 GCF_000735365.1 Kluyvera ascorbata ATCC 33433
CAAGCACTGGAATCATCAGGGCGATAGAGTAGATGGCGAATACTAAAGCAATGCTTCCCCACCGAAGAATTGCCTTTGTTCTACTTGTCATCGCTATGCGGCCCTCCAAATCATCTCACCTTTTTAAAGATCAGTAGGATGAGAGGTACACCGATCACGAAACCGTAAATTGCCGCATCAAAAATACCATTTGTAGCCTGAGCCAGTGAATCAACAGCTTGGTAATACTCTTTTAATGGAACAGGGTTTGAGACAAGGGTCTGATTTTCAGAGAATACCGCGAATGCTTGCGAGGCAACAAACAGTCCGAGGAAGTAACCCAAGCTGACAATGCAAATCCCTCCCCATCGGAGAATGGTTTTAGTCCTACTCGTCAACGTCATAAGATCCACCTAATACACCGCCAAAAGTACCGCTGGAATATTGTGATAATGAATCGCCAGTTGCGGCGGCTTCGGCTGCGATGTGCTGCATTTTACCCTTTGGTGACTCTTGGTAACTCGGTAAATTGTCCTTGTTGGGATACATTTTTTTAAAGTCGTCCGTCATTTCAATAACTGTCATTGATGAGAAGTCAGAACTTTTTGACTCAAGATAACGCTGCAATGACACAGGGATTGCGAAATCTTCATCGGATTCGATAGGAATCTGCGTCGTGAGGGATGTGTAGTTGTGCTCGAATACCGTTGAACCAGCAAATTTGATTCCTTCAACAGAATGAGTGGTACAGTTATTCCCTGTTACGTCATATTCATCGATTGTGCGACCTCTTCGTTGGGTTGTTTCTTTCATTTCCACTGTTCGGATCGCTTGTTCACCCTTGTTCCAAAGATCTTCAAAGAACTGCCTCGTTTTCGCCGGGTCAGCGTCATCTATTCGAAACGCTCTTGCGCCCATCCGGTACAGTTCTGCTCTATAGTAAACCCTCGCATCTTCACCTTGCAGAAAGTTTAAAATCCCATCACCAGTTAAATTCCCTGGGCCTGTCCTGCCGTACCGACCATAGGTATAGAGATAAATCGAATTATCCTGATGTACGGATACAAAGGCGTGTCCTGCGTTCGTGGTTTCAGTCCAGATGTAAACGCCGTTCAATAGCGGGTTATCTTCTGGCTTACATGTGTCAGCAAAGCTGTTTTGCTTCTTCGCTACCTGTGCGTGTTGCACTGGCTCTACGGGCGCAGTTGCCCTGGATGGGGTATTAACCTGAACGGTAGCAGGGGCGATCAGGAAGTTTGTTCCACTTGGACAACCGCAAACTATAGGGGAGCCGTCAACTGCAACAGCCACGCCGCCGTTTGAATGCCGGACATCCCCGGAAGCAATGACTCCTACTTTACCGCATTTAGGGCAAGGGGTTGTTTTATCACCAATGTAGAGTTTCCACTTGCCCATAACAGACATTCCGGGGCGAGCGGCGATACACTGGGAGCCTGTAGAGGTTTTATCTCCGTCTAAGCCCACATTCTTACCGTGAACTGTGCAGCCTCTATTTACTGATGCCATAGCAACTGCCTTATTTCAGAAAGTTTTCAGGCAGTGATTCCCCGGCTCGAACTACTCTCCTGATACTTTCTTGAGGACTGCTGATTATTTCGTCGCCGTTATCGAGTGTGTTACCAACAAGCGCGGCAGAGTCACCAGAAGTTTTTCCCACTCCAGTGTTAATCTTCGCCGTAGTTCCATCTGGGTAACGAACTTCATCACCTACACGCGAAACATTTAGCCGTTTGCCGTCCACGGTTTCGATCTGCTGTCCGCTGTATTCACTGAAAACCGTTCCACCATCGCGGGTTAAGCTATCCTCTGTGGCGATCAGATAAGCTGCTGTAACTGGATGAGCGAGATTGTAGGCGTTTTGTTTCTCGATGAGAGAGCGGGCTTCATCATTCATTCCGGCGAGTTGTTCGGCTGTGAATGGTGATTCGTCAAAAACTGCCAGCATTTCTGGTGTAAGGTCATTGGTGTACTGTTTCATAAATCCCTCTACTTGTTATGGAAATAATCACGGTGGTCATTTTACAAGCAATAACCATATGAGCAACGAGTATTAGACCTAAGTGAAACTGCGTTTCGTAACAAAGTGAGAGTTGGTTAGCGATGCTGAAATTTTAGTTAAGGATTGCTAAAGATAAAGGGGGCTGTTGCACCCTCAGATCATGCTTTCAATGCCCGTATGTAATCAAGCAGGGCTTTCAGTTGGAGACGGAACACGGATATGAATATCAGTCTTTCCTGTACTGGCGTATCTGGTTTCTCCTTGCAGTAAATGCCAGGGCGTCAGTTAGGTTCTAACTGTCTGATATTCTTAACTCGCTTCGTGGTTTGTTTCTGATTCTGGGGCAGGTCAGGATTAAGAACAAGAGAAGTTATAATTTTTAGATTTTAAATTACTGAATAAATAGTTACCGTGTGCAATGGATGACCTCATGTTCTATCTGGTAATGACATTCTTATAATATTAAACGACGGGTGCGTTACATAGGTTTTTAAGTGGCGTTTTACCTCAGCAAAGGAGAGCAGATTTGAAAAATAATCCTTTAATATCAGATGGGTTACTAACCTCGCTGAGTGTTCTTGAATTACTGTCGCTTCATTCCGGAATTTTAACTGAATTACGTTCAAGAGAGGTTATACGAACCAAGAATAATCCTGTCGGTGACTATGCTGAATGGCTGGTTTCTAAAGCACTAGGTATGACTCTTCTCAGTAATTCGTCGGCGGGCGCTGATGCCATCGATTCTGATGGTTTGAAAGTGCAGATCAAAGCGAGGAGAGTTACGCCGGATAATCCTTCACGGCAGCTTAGTGCCCTACGTAACTATGAAGCAGCCGACTTTGATTATTTAATCGCGGTTATTTTCGATGAAGCTTACAACGTTCTTGATGGGTACAAAATTCCGCATGAAGTAATACGAGATTACGCGCGGCATAGCGATCACGTTAACGCCCACATCATTAATCTCAAGGGCGCGATTCTTTCTGATCCTCGTGTCATCTCCATCAAGGAAAACCTGGCGGTTAGCAACTCAGCGTCAGCAAATGAAGCATCTATCCAAACTTCTTGCTTAGAAGCTGGGGAGAACGTTTTGGAGCAGCAAGAGAGGATAACAGGCCACGCTACGCTGGCTGAGCACCTCAAGGCTATCGGAATGGAGTGTTTCGTAAACTACTACCCTCATTTTGCCGATTCAAACTTATCAAGCGCTGACATCATTGAGCAAATGCACTCATGCGAGGGATATACAGAGAAGAGCTGTCGGACCCGTATCAGTAAAGCGCGAAAAGTGATCAGGGATGGTTTAAGTATTGAAGCGCTCACGTTGATCGCTCACTCAGGGCGAATACAAGATTCTGTCAAAAAAGAGGTACTTAAACTTATCCGCGATCTTAAGTAGTACGTGTTGTTGCTTCTCCTGTATTGCATCTGATTTTATTAATAAATTCATATTATTATGTGGAGTGGGGATATTGCCCCCTCCTGGAAGGCGAGTCTCATCGGCACGGATATTATGGCGCGTTGAAGAGACGGCGAAGACGCATATGGCAATGGACTCACTTGCCATACCACCACGCCAGGCGGTGAAAATATCGAATATCACCGCCTCGTCGCCCATCATTGTCTCTCCACGTTTTCCCGTGCCGCGGCTATCAGGCGTTGCGACCGGCCATCACGCCACCGTCAACGTCCCAGATGGCGCCTGTCACCCAGCTCGCTTTATCGGAAAGCAGGAAGGAGACCGCTTCTGCAACATCAGCAGGGGTGCCAACTCGACCAATCGGATGGAAGCTGTCAAAACTATTCATCACTGAACCAACCTCTTCTTTCGGGATAAAGCCTTCGTAAATTGGCGTGTGTACCACCGCTGGAGAAACCGCATTGACGCGGATCCCATTACCGCCCAGCTCAATAGCCAGGTTTTTAGTCAGCGCGTGCAGACCCGCTTTCGCCATCGAATAAGCCGAAGAAGGCGTGGCGCCAATGGCCTGCTGCGCCCACATCGAACCAATATTGACGATAGCGCCGTGAATACCGGCATTCACCATGTTGCGTACCACGTCACGGGTGATAAAGAAGGTGGCGCGGTTGATGCTCATATACATGTCATAGTCCGCCATCTCGTGCTCGGTGAACGCTTTTGGGAAGAATACCCCAGCGGCGTTGACCAGCAGGCTGATGTCCTGATGTTCCGCATTAATGGTGTTGATGACGTGCTGCATTCCCTCTTCCTTCATCAGGTCGGCAATGATGATAGAGACCTGACCGTCGGCCATCAGCGCCTGACGAGCCTGTTCAGCTTTATCCTGACGATTCCCGACCAGTACGACGCTGCCGCCATTTTTCAGTACCAATTTTGCGGTTTCAAAGCCCATACCGCTTGTACCGCCAACCACTAACAATTTTTTACCGGAGAATAATGCGCTCATTGCGGACCTCATTTGTCATGTACGTTTCAACGGCGACATGCCGTTTGCTGTGGGGGCATGATGACAGCGAGTGCAGAGGGTGACGAATCAGAAGATATCGCTAAGCGGTAAAGAAAAACTATCTCGTGATGCGCGAGTGATGGTTCCTCGTGGGATGAGGGCAACGTAAGGCATTACCTGAGAGGGAATACCGTCTTACGGGATGTGCGTAAAGAGGGGAAATAAGCTACTAAAAATGGTTGTTTTTATATTTCTAATCATTAATGCCTTCGCTCGATTTCTGCTTAATTCGTAAGTTTATTCTTTATATTAATATTATTAGGCATCGTAACTATTGTTGAAAAATAAGTAACCAACGAAACTATTTTGTTTTATTGTATTGATTTTAATGAATAAAATAGTTTTATAAAGATATGTAAGTCTAATGTAAATTAATCTTTTGTGTGATCTAAAACGCTATTTTCGATTAGTCAACCGTGCATTTTTTGAGCTCTGTCACGTCTCTCAATTCGATACATTCATGAAATAAATCTTTACGATCTTGATCACTAAAATATCTTTCTTAAAAAAATAAAATGCAATTTCATAAAAATGAAACATAATTCCAATTGAGGGTTATTGAATGTTTAAGAAATCTCTGGTCATGATTGCTTTATGTGGCGCATCCTTCGCAGCATCCGCAGTGACAGTCGATCTCCGTCATGAATTTATTGATGGTGGCAAAACAGATAAAACTAACGCAGACCGTGTTTCAGTTTCTCACCGCTTCGCGAACGGGTTTGGTTTCTCGGTAGAAGCGAAATGGAAATCAGGCGGGGATAATACCGATCAACCGTTCTCCGACTTTGTCGGCAACGGCCATGAAGAATCGATTAGCTACCAATACAAATTCAATAAAAACTTCTCTATTCAACCAGGCTTTAATATCGAAAGTAACGATAGCCGTTCTATTTATAAGCCGAATCTGCGCGTACAATACAGCTTCGATAGCGGCTTCTACGTCGCCGCACGTTACCGCTACGACTACACCCGTTACCCGTCAAATGCTAACAAAGACGATGATAAGGTGAACCGTGGTGACGCATGGGCAGGTTATGTGTTCGGCGACTGGCGTACCGAGCTGAACTACGTTTATGCGCGCAGTTCAGAAGGTAATGCACGTAACAACAATAAACCGTACTCCCAGGAATATAACGTCAAAGTGGCGTACAAAATCGATAAAAACTGGGCGCCATACGGCGAAGTGGGTAACGTAGGCGTAAACGATCGTGACGACCGCCAGACCCGTTTCCGTGTAGGTGTGGCATACTCGTTCTAATATATCTCTCTTAGCAATAGCCCCGGCATAAATGTCGGGGCTGCACCTTTTCTTTTTCCATATCGTCAGATATGAAAATGCAGAGTCTTTATTATGCGGCTTCTGCTGCCATCTATTTTTAATTCTGTGGCATCGTATCGATACTCCTCCATCTCCAACGGATAAAAACTTTCTCGCTGCGTTTTTTCGCAATAGGTGATGATTCATCCCCCTGGACAGGTCTATGCTTAGTCTCGAACCTATATAAAAATTAGAGGCAATGTCATGGATAAGGAACTACTGGACGCAGGTTATCGTGTCTATACCGGGGAGAAGATTGACGTCTACTTCAATACGGCGATTTGCCAGCACTCTGGGAACTGCGTGCGCGGAAGCAGCAAGCTGTTCAACCTGAAGCGCAAACCGTGGATCATCCCGGATGAAGTCGACGCGCAAACGGTAGTACGCGTTATCGACACCTGCCCAAGCGGGGCGCTGAAATACCGTCATCATGATTAAGCGAGGGATACATGGAAATTCTGGAAGGGCATAACAAGTTTTACGTCAACGATGGCGATGGTAACCAGGTGGCGGAAATCGTCTTTGTTCCCACCGGTGAGCACCTGAGCATTATTGAACATACCGATGTTGATGAGAGCCTGAAGGGGCAGGGCGTGGGTAAACAACTGGTGGCAAAAGTGGTTGAGAAAATGCGTCAGGAACAGCGCAAAATCATTCCACTGTGCCCGTTCGCCAGGCATGAGTTTGATAATACCCGCGAGTATGACGACATTCGTGCCTGAAATGTGGCGCCAGCTTAGGCTGGCGCACCTTTATTAGCGGAGCTGTTCAACTAACAGGGCAACCGCGATAAGCACCATCAAACCGCCTGAAATACGGCTGACAACCCGTGCCGCCTGTGGGCGACTCGCCAGCAACGCGCGTGAACCGTAGCCCACCAGTAAATAGATAATCGTGCAGGTAATAAGGTGCATCACCCCAAGTGCCGACATCTGCATAGCCACTGACCACCGTCCGTGTGGGTCGGTGAACTGTGGCAGCAGCGCCAGAAACAGTAAAAATACTTTTGGGTTCAGGCCGCTGATGCACAGACCTTTTAATGCCCACTGGTTCCAGCCACCGCGTTCCTGAGAAGCGCTGGCGACCGTTGCCGGATGGCGCAACAGTGATATGCCGAGCCACAGCAGATAGCACGCGCCCAATAGGGTAATGACCGATAGCGCCAGCGGATGTCCGGCAATGAGCACGCCCACCCCAGCCACCACTACGACGGTTGCCAGCAAATGTCCAGACATCAGCCCCGCCACTGCTGGAACGATGCTGCGCCCGTGGATCCCGGCGCTGATGGTATAAGCCCAATCGGCCCCCGGCGTCATGATCAGCAAAAACGAAACCAGCCAGAATCCCGCAACCAAACTCATCTCCATGCCCGATACTCTCCGCGCTTACCCATGACGTTAGCCTTTAAAAACCGTACTGAATGTCAGGAAAGAATATCGTTATTGCCGCGCAATGAGCTTTCAATGTTATGCTGAAAACCCGGTCGGAATGAGAGAATCTTCTAAATGGATAGCATTGATCGAAAAATTCTTGCTGAACTACAGGCCGATGGCCGTTTATCTATCACCGAGCTCGCTGAACGGGTGAATCTGAGTTTATCACCGTGCCACCGACGCTTGCGGGTGCTGGAGCAGGAAGGGGTGATTACCGGCTACCGCGCCAACCTGGACCCAGGAAAAATGGGCTTTAACTTTGTGGCGTTGGTCTTTGCGACGCTGAAAGAGGGCGACAGAAAGGCGGTCAGCGCGTTTGAAGAGGCGGTGGAAGAGATCCCGCAGATCGTGATGGCCCAGCGTCTGTTTGGCGATCCGGACTATCTGATGCAGGTGGTGACGCGCGATCTCTCTTCGTTCCAGAAGCTCTACGATCAAAAGCTATCCGCGATGCCGGGCGTGCAGCACCTGCGTTCAACGCTGGTGATGAAAACGGTGGTGCAGGACCGGCCTTTCCCGCTGGAGACGCTGAAATAATTTCAGTTGCCATGTATTTGGCTGAAACGATTCGTGTGCTAATATTTATGCGTAGGGGATGGCATTCCCCCTTGAACCGCCGTGTGGCTGATGATGCCTGTTTGTATTCCTGGACCGGGAATGAACAGGCACACCTCTATCGCGTCCAGGATGATTAATTCATCTGAGGATGCGTCAATGCTCTCTGAACACTTCGCTCGTAAAAATTCGCTTTTCTTCCTGATACAGTGGCTCTTGCTGGCTGTCGTGATGGCCGTGCTGGTTGGCTCTGCATCTGCGCTGTTCCTCTTTTCCCTGGATTGGGCAACCACCACGCGTCTGCAACATCATTGGCTTATCCTGCTGCTGCCCTTTGCCGGTTTTGCTGTGGGCTGGATTTACCTGCGCCTTGGCCGCTCGGTTGAAGCGGGAAATAACCTGATTCTGGAAGAGGTGCATAGCCCGGCTAACACTATCCCGCTGCGGATGGCGCCACTGGTGTTTATCGGCACGGTCGTTTCTCATCTGTTTGGCGCGTCGGTCGGCCGCGAAGGGACGGCGGTACAAATGGGCGCCTCGATTGCCGATCGGTTCACGCCGCTGCTCGGGCTTGATAACGATGCGCGTCGTATGGTGCTGATGGCAGGCGTTAGCGCGGGCTTTTCCTCTGTGTTCGGTACCCCGCTCGCCGGGGCGATTTTTGGTCTCGAGGTCATGGCGATTGGCCGCATGCACTACACCGCGATCTTTCCCTGCCTGGTGGCCGCAGTGGTGGCAGACCAGGTTGGCCTGATGTGGGGCGTGCACCATACGCACTACGCGATGTCATCCATCCCGGCGGTATCAGCCTGGACGCTGGCGGCGGTTATCGTCGCTGGCTGCTGCTTCGGTCTGGCTGCTCGCGTTTTTGCTGATGCGACGCATCTGGTCGGGGGCATGATGAAAAAATGGATTGCCTACGCACCGCTGCGCCCGTTTATCGGCGGGGCCGTTGTCGCGGCGGCGGTCTACTTGCTGCACGCCGATCGATATATTGGTCTGGGGATCCCCGTTATTGTCGATGCTTTTCAGCATCCACTGGCACCGTGGGACTTCCTCGGTAAGCTTATCTTTACCGTTGCTTCGCTCGGCAGTGGGTTTAAAGGTGGAGAGGTGACGCCGCTCTTTTATGTGGGGGCAACGCTTGGGAACGCGCTCGCACCGCTGCTTCATCTGCCGTTTGCCTTCCTGGCGGGGCTGGGCTTTGTCGCGGTCTTTGCCGGGGCGGCAAATACGCCGATCGCCTCGACGCTGATGGCGATTGAACTGTTCGGTGCTGACGTCGGCGTTTACGCGGCGATGGCCTGCGTGGTGGCCTATCTGGTTTCAGGTTACACCAGTATTTATCGCTCTCAGCGGGTGGCCTGTCTGAAACACAGCATTGTGCCGGAAGGGATAAAGCTGGCGGAGCTTCCTGCCTGGCAGCGTGAAAATCGTCGTCCGGAAGCGGTCGTTGAGGATACGAAAGCATCATGACTCGTGGCTTCATTGCAAAAATGTAAATAACTAACTCAATATTTGTTATTTCAGAATGACTGCGCATTCTGGCTATCTTGATTTCAGCCCACTTTCGGCATCGAATCAGGAGAAACCAGAATGAGCAGACAGATCAAATTAGGGGCTTTCCTTCCCGGCGGCGGCCAGCATATTGCGGCGTGGCGTCACCCGGACTCCCCGGCCGATGGCGCAACCAGCTTCGAATTTCATAAACAGCTTGCCCAGACCGCCGAGCGTGGCCTGTTTGATGCCTACTTCCTGGCCGATGGCCTGGCGATTCCCGCTTCCGGCGTCACCGATGGCGGCACCGCCAAAGTTGCAGGTTTCGAGCCCGTCACCCTGTTTTCCGCGCTGGCCCCGCTGACGCAGAACATTGGTTTTATCGCCACCGCCTCCACCACCTATGAAGAACCCTACAACCTGGCGCGCAAGTTCGCTTCGCTGGACTTGATTTCGGGCGGACGTGCTGGCTGGAACGTGGTGACCACCGCCACTGAAGCCGCGGCGCACAACTTTAATCTGGACACTCAACACCCGCATGAATACCGCTACCAGCGGGCGAAAGAGCACGTTGAGGTGGTGAAAAAACTGTGGGACAGCTTTGAGGACGACGCGTTTTTGCGCGACAAAGCCTCAGGCCAGTTCTTCGATCGCAGTAAGGTGCATAACACCGATCACGTAGGCAAATTCTTTAAGGTGCGCGGGCCACTGAACGTGCCGCGTTCAGCCCAGGGTCAGCCGGTCATCGTGCAGGCGGGGCAGTCTGAAAGCGGCCGCACGCTGGCTGCTGCCACCGCCGAGGTTATTTTTACATCACACCAACATCTCAACACCGCGCAGGACTTCTACCGCGATATTAAATCGCGTGCCCGCGCCGTGGGTCGCAACCCGAACCACGTGCTGATTATGCCTGGCGTCGCGCCGTTTATTGGCCGTACCGAGGAAGAAGCCAAAGAGAAGTACCACAAGCTCACTTCACTGATTGTGGAAGCTGACGGTATCGCTTTGCTGAACGGGCTGGCCGGTGGTGGTATCGACCTCGGTAAATTTGACCCTGACGGCCCGTTGCCGCCGCTGCCGGTCACTGAAGGCATGAAATCGCGTCCTGAGCTGATTCGCCAGATTGCCGACGAAAACAACTTCACCATTCGCCAGCTCTACCAGTGGGTGGCGACCGCGCGCGGTCATTTCACCGTGGTGGGCAGCGCCGAGCAGGTGGCGGATACGCTGCAGGAGTGGTTTGAAAACGAAGCCGCGGACGGCTTCAACGTGCTGCCGCCGTGGCTTCCGGGCGGACTGGATGACTTTATTGAGCTGGTGGTGCCGATTTTACAAAAACGCGGCCTGTTCCGTACTCAGTACGAGGGCAAAACGCTGCGTGAAAATCTGGGGCTGCCGTTTGCCAGCAATCGCTATAGCGCCGTGCGCGACAGCAAAGTGGCTTAAGGAGGCACCATGTTCTACTCCACGACCCGCATTCGTCTGAAGGCGCGTGTACAGAATAAGCCTGCGTATCTGCTGTGGTACCAGCGCAGCCTGTCGCTGATTGCGCGCTACGGCCTGCTGGTGCTGTTCTTCGCCGGTTGGCAAATCGCCAGCACCGCCGGCTGGCTGAACGCGGCGATTATCCCGCCGCTGGATAAAATCTTTATTGCGCTGTGGAACGGTATAACGCAAGGCGCATTGCTGGGCGATATCACTATCAGTCTCCAGCGCGCCGGGCTGGCTTTTGCCGCCGCCATCGTCGTGGGGATCCCGCTGGGGCTGTTTATGGGGCAGATTCGCCCGCTGGAACAGGCGCTGGACCCTATTTTACAACTGTTCCGCCAAACCTCGGCGCTGGCGCTGTATCCAATCTTTATTCTGCTGTTAGGGCTCGGAGAAACATCTAAAGTGTTCGTGATTTTCTGGGCGGCGCTGTTCCCGATTCTGCTGTCGACCATCAGCGGCGTGAAAGAGGTGGATACCAAACTGCTGGAGATGGCGCGCACCTTTGGTGCCGGACGTATGACGCTGTTTTATCGGGTGATTGTTCCCGCCTCCGTGCCCTCTATTTTTATCGGTCTGCGCCTGTCGGCCACTACGGCATTGCTGCTGTTGATTGCCGCCGAAATGATCGGTGCGAATCAGGGGATCGGTTTTAGGGTGATGAATGCGCAATATAACTTCCAAATACCCATGATGTTTGCCGCGATATTTCTGCTGGCTTTTGCCGGACTATTAGCTAACGCGATTCTGGTTGTACTTCAACGTCGCTTGTGTCGATGGAATATCCGTAGCCGTTAATTTTGCACGTTATTTTGCGTTTTTACTTATCGCCATAAAGGAATTTTTATAATGAAAAAACAGTTCTATTCTGCGTGGGTTGCGGTGCTTTTTTTATTGGGTATTAGTGCGTCGGTTCGCGCTCAGGATGAGGTGACGATGCGTTATATGGCGAGCTACGGCGGTATTTCCGCTCATGAACTAGCGGAAGCGCTGGGATATTTTAAAGGCACCGGGGTGTCGATTAAAAACGCCGGTTATGCCAGCGGCGGCCCGGAGTCTTTATTTGCTCTGGCCTCAGGCAGCATTGATATCGGGTCGGCTGCCACACCGGCGGTTATCAACGCTATCGCCAACGGTAACGACTTTGTGGCGGCTTATCCCACCAACGGTATCAACGAGACCACCAAATCCATCTTCTACGTGAAGGAGGACAGCCCGATTAAGTCCATCAAAGATTTAGTCGGAAAAAGCGTGGCGGTAAACACCCTGGGCGCCCATCTGGACTACACCCTGCGTGAAGCGCTGCACCAGGCGAATCTGCCGGAAAACGCCGCCAGACCGGTAGCGGTTCCGGGCCCGCAGCTTGAGCAAACTCTGCGTTCTGGGCAGGTTGACGTTGCGGCCTTTGGCTACTGGCAGACGACGTTTGAAGGTGTTGCACGCAGCCACGGTGGCCTGCGTCCAATCTTCAACGACGCCGACGTGTTGGGGCCGATTGCCGGGGGCTTTACGGTACTGCGTTCAGACTTCGTGAAGCAGCATCCGGACGCGGCACGTATCTTCGTTGTGGAGTCGGCGCGTGCGCTGGACTACGCTCGTGAGAACCCTGCGCAGGTGCGTGAGATCATGGCGAAGATCCTCAAAGAACGCGGTGAAAACCCGGATGTGGCACAGTACTTCACCGGCTACGGTGTACGTAAAGGCGGGCTATCAGAGCCTCATGACGTGCAGTTCTGGCTGGATATTCTTGAGCGCGACGGCGTGCTGAAAAAAGGCCAGCTCAAAGCGTCAAATATTTTGCTGAAAACGGAAGGTGTATGATGACATCAACCCCGCAGACCGCCCGCGGTGATATTTCTATTCGCCGCTTACGTAAGACCTTCTCCCTTGAGGGGAAGCCGTTTGATGTCTTCCGCGACCTTAATTTACAGATTGAAAGCGGGCAGAGTATTGCTATCGTCGGGCCCAGCGGCTGCGGGAAAACCACGCTGCTGCGAATCCTCGCGGGGCTTGAAACGCCGGACGCGGGCGATGTGGTGATTGACGGTCAGGCGGTGCATGGGATGAGCCGCGAACGAGCGGTGATTTTCCAGGAACCGCGCCTGCTACCGTGGCTGACGGTGCTGGAAAACGTCAGCTTCAGCCTGGATGTCCAGGGCGTACCGCGTAAGCAGGCCAGAGCGCGGGCGAAAGAGGCGATTGAGCTGGTGGGGCTCAGCCACTGTGAACAGGCACTGCCCAACCAGCTTTCCGGCGGCATGGCCCAGCGTGTCGGCATTGCCAGAGCGTTGACCATCCAGCCGGAGATCCTGCTGCTGGATGAGCCGCTGGGGGCGCTCGATGCGATGACCAAAATCACCATGCAGGAGGAGCTGGCCCGCATTCGCGATGTGGAAAAGATGACGATGGTGTTGGTCACACACGATCTGGAAGAGGCGATTTATCTCGCCGACCGCGTGATTATTTTACCGAAAATTAAAGGCGACCCGATTCGCATCATTGAAGTGACATTGCCGCAGCCGCGCGAACGTAGCAGCACGGATTTTGTCCTGCTGCGCCAGCAGCTTATGGCGGAATTCGGTCTGCATTAATAGCGTGAATTAAACTGAAATTATTTAAATTTTATTTCCACGCAAATAATACGGATGCTTTTTTTAATTAAAAAAAGCAAAGTGGTGATTTGTTAATAACTCTAAGTGGAAAGTGAGTGGTATTTTAAAATAATGTAAAAGTGCGCTACTATTGGCGCACACATTACATTTAGCTATGCGAATATCATCATTATGCCTGCTATTAATAAAAAACTATTTTCTCTGGCGACCATCGCGCTGCTGGTCAATTCAGCGGCTTACGCAAATACTGATACCACCGAAAAAACCGATGTCCTGCTGATTGGCGGCGGTATTATGAGTGCTTCTCTGGGCACCTGGTTGCAGGAATTGCAGCCTGACTGGAAACAGGTGATGGTTGAGAAGCTCGACAAAGTCGCGCTGGAATCATCTAACGGCTGGAATAACGCCGGTACCGGTCACTCCGCCAATATGGAACTGAACTACACGCCGGAACGCCCAGATGGCACCATCGACGTGACCAAGGCGCTAGAAATTAACGAACAGTTTATGATTTCCCGCCAGTTCTGGTCTTCGCAGGTGAAGCGCGGCATTCTGAATAATCCGCATAGCTTTATTAACTCCACGCCGCACATGAGCTTCGTCTGGGGCGACAAAAACGTTGATTACCTCGGTAAACGTTACGATGCGCTGCAGAAAACCACGCTGTTCCAGGGTATGAAATTCTCCACCGATCATCAGCAAATTGCCCAGTGGGCGCCGCTGGTCATGGCTGGTCGTGACCCGCAGCAAAAAGTGGCTGCTACCTGGACGCCAGTAGGCACCGACGTTAACTACGGTGAAATTACCCGTCAGCTGATCGGCAGCCTGCAAAAGAACAACTACTTCACGCTGCAAACCTCCTCTGAAGTGACCGAGTTTAAACGCAACGGCGATAACTCCTGGCATGTGACCATTGAAGACGTCAACAGCGGCAAGCAGCACGCTATCGACGCGAAATACGTCTTTATCGGTGCAGGCGGCGGCGCGCTTAAACTGCTGCAAAAAACCGGCATTCCAGAAGCGGATAACTATGCGGGCTTCCCGGTAGGCGGCTCCTTCCTGATGACGGAAAACCCTGACGTCACGCGTCAGCATATGGAAAAAGTGTACGGCCAGGCTTCCGTTGGGGCACCGCCGATGTCCGTGCCGCATATCGATGCGCGCTTTATTGATGGTAAACGCGTGGTACTGTTCGGGCCGTTCGCCACCTTCTCCACCAAGTTCCTCAAACAAGGTTCGTTCTTCGACCTGTTAAGCACCACCACGACCAGCAACGTCATGCCGATGACTCACGTAGGTCTGGATAACTTCGACCTGGTGAAATACCTGGTAAGCCAGGTGATGCTGAGCGACGACGACCGCTTTGCTGCGCTGAAAGAGTACTACCCAGAGGCGCGTAAAGAAGACTGGAAGCTGATTCAGGCCGGCCAGCGCGTGCAGATTATCAAGAAAGATGCCGACAAAGGCGGCGTGTTGAAGTTGGGTACCGAAGTGGTGGTTGACCAACAGCGCACCATCTCCGCGCTGCTGGGGGCATCTCCAGGTGCGTCTACCGCAGCGCCAATCACCCTGAACGTGATTAAGAAGCTGTTCCCGGAGCAGTTCAACTCACCGGAATGGCAGAGCAAAATTCGCAATATCGTACCGAGCTTTGGCCAGAACCTGAACGGCAACGTCGCGCTGACCCAGCAGGTTTGGGATGACACCGCCGCCACGCTGGAGCTGACCAAACCGCCGGTTATTCAGATGCCAGCGGCACCGGTTGCTCAGGCAAAACCGGCAGAACAGCCAGCGAGCGCGTCACCGCAGCACGACATGGCGCTGTAATCGTATCGTGATTGCCGGATGGCGGCTTCGCCTTATCCGGCCTACAAAAAAGCCTG
>NZ_JMPL01000111.1 GCF_000735365.1 Kluyvera ascorbata ATCC 33433
GGCCACAAACCGGCGGGCAAAATCAGGGATAAACGCTCCAGCACACGGCCCGGCCCCGGCGACAGCAGAACCAGCTCGGTTGCCATAAACACCGCTTCTTCAATATCGTGGGTAATCAGCAGAACTTTTTTGCCCGTCTCATGCCACAGCTTGAGCAGCAGGGTTTGCATCTGCTCGCGGGTAAAGGCATCGAGCGCGCCAAACGGTTCATCCAGCAGCAGCAACTGCGGGTTGGCCGCCAGCGCGCGGGCAATGCCGACTCGCTGACGCTGGCCGCCGGAGAGCTGCCAGATAAAGCGCTTCTCAGCGCCTTCCAGCCCGACCTTTTTCAGCATCAGCGCCGCAATATCCCGGCGCTCAGTTTTGTTTACCCCGGCAAGCTGCAGCCCTAGCGCAACGTTATCCTGCACGTTGCGCCACGGCAGTAGCCCTTCATTCTGAAAGACCACGCCGCGCTCGGCGCCTGGGCCATCAACGTATTTTCCATCGAGGATGATGCTGCCGTGCTGATACGGCACGAATCCGGCAATCAGGTTCAGCAACGTAGTTTTGCCGCAGCCCGACGGCCCCAGCACTACCAGCAGTTCGCCGCGCTCCAGCGTGAGATTGATATCCGCCAGCGCCGGTTTACCGCCGTAGTCAGCGGAAAGATGCGAGATTTGCAGCATCATGGCCTCCTTACTTCACGAAACGGTCGGTAACGTACTGGCTGTAGTCGGTCGCCACCGCCGGTACTTTGCCCTGCTCTTTGAGGAACTGCGCGGTGTCGACAATCGCCTTATTCACCGGGCCATTAAGTTCCTGCGCCTGCTGTTCGGCGGTGAGATAGGTGTTGCCCTTCACCAGCCCCGGAACGTCCGCTTCCGGTACGCCGCTCAGGCGCGCCAGCTTGCTGATGTTCTCCGGCTGAGCCAGCCATTTGTCCGGGTTATCGATATAGCCGCGCTGGGCGTCAATCGCGCTTTTAGCAAAGGCTTTCACTACCTCAGGATGTTTGTCGGCAAAGTCTTTACGCACTACCCACACGTCGAGCGTCGGTGCGCCCCACTCTCCCACTTTGGACGAGTCGGTCAGCACGGTGCCGTCTTTTTCCAGTTCGTTCACCGCCGGTGCCCACACATAAGCACCATCAATGTCACCTCGCTGCCAGGCCGCAATAATCGCTGGCGGCTGCAGGTTCAGGATCTGTACCTGACCCGGCTTAATGCCCCAGTGTTTGAGCGCCGCCAGCAGGCTGTAGTGAGTAGTGGAGATAAACGGTACGGCAATGCGTTTGCCAATCAGGTCTTCAGGCTTGGTGATGGCTTTTTTCACCACCAGCGCTTCAGAGTTGCCGAGCTTTGAGGCCAGCAAGAAAACTTCAATCGGTACCTGCTGACTGGCGGCCACCGCCAGCGGGCTGGAACCGAGGTTGCCAATCTGAACGTCGCCGGAGGCCAGCGCGCGGACGATGCTCGCGCCGCTGTCAAACTTGCGCCAGTCCGGCTTTGCGCCGCTCAGTTTTTCGAAGGTGTTATCCGCCTGCGCCACTTTGGCGGGCTCGGCGGAGGTTTGGTAGGCGATGGTGACGTCCACGGCCTGCGCCTGGAATGCCAACAGTGCCAGCGTAGCGGCGATAACGGTGAAACGCGATGCGATTGCCATAATGTCCTGCTCCCATGTCTTGTTATGGAGGCAGTATTTCCGGCGCGGGGTATTTGATAAAGGAATTAAAAATGCTTGTTAATTCCAATTCGTTTTTAGAAAAAAAGTGGCAAAAGATAGTTGGGGAGTGGGATTCCCCCGGAGAAATCCCGGGGATATCGTAGGCCTGATAAGCGAAGCGCCATCAGGCAGCCCGGCGAACATTGCCGGATGGCGCTTCGCTTATCCGGCCTACATTTGCCCCGGGAAAGCACAGAATCAGCAGTGCGCCTTCAGCGCCGCAATATCCTTCGGCGTAGTTCGGCAGCAACCGCCAATCAGCTTCGCCCCGGCCGCCAACCACTGCGGCAGATAGCCTTCCAGCGTGGCGCAGGCTTCGCCGTGGTGATGCCAGGTTTTGCTTACCGCGTCGTAGTGCTCGCCGGAGTTCGGATAAACCACCAAAGGCAGCGGGGTCAGGCTGTGCAGGTAGGACAGCGCCTCGACGGTATTTTCCAGCGCGATACAGTTAATGCCCACCGCCAGAATCTGCGGATAGTCCGCCAGCAGCGCCAGCACATCGCGCAGCGGCGTACCGTCGCTCAGGTGCTGAGCATCGCGCAGGGTAAACGAGAACCACGCCTGCGCTACCGGGTACGTTTCCAGCAGCTGCGCCAACGCGCGAATTTCATCAAAGGACGGCAACGTTTCGCAGGCCAGCAGGTCAACGCCCGCCTCCAGCAGTGCTTCAACACGCGGGCGATGGAAATCCTGGAACACCTGCGCACTGCGCTGGTAGTCACCGCGATACTCCGAACCGTCCGCCAGATAAGCCCCGTACGGCCCCACGGAGCCGGCAATCAGCAGCCCTTTTGCCGCCGGATTTTCCGCGTAATACGAGTCGCGAGCCTGCTTCGCCAGCTCCACGCTTTTGGCAATCAGCGACCGGGCCTGCGCTTCATCCAGCCCACGGGCGGCAAAACCGTCCGGCGTCGCCTGATAGCTGGCGGTAATCGCCACCTGCGCCCCGGCGCGGAAGTAGTCGAGATGCACGTCATAAATCAGCTGTGGATTTTCCATCAGCACTTTCGCCGACCACAGGCTGTCGGCCAGGTCGCAGCCGCGCGCCTCCAGCTCGGTGGCCATCGCCCCGTCGAGCAGTACAAACGGGCGATCGGTCAGAATGGACGTTAAGGGATTATTCTGCGGCATGCTGTGGCTCCTGCTGGCTCTGGCGCGAACGCGTTAAATAGTAGGCACCATAACACAGCGCCACGAACGGGATCCCGCACCACAGCGCAATCCGCTGCGAAGGGTCAAACGCCAGGCCAAGACAGGCCACCAGGCAGAGCACAAAGCCCAGCACCGGCACCAGCGGATACCACGGCGCGCGGTAGTGCAGCTCGCTCAGCGCTTTCCCCTGCTGCAAATGACGACGGCGGAACATAAAGTGCGAGGCGCAGATGCTAATCCATACCGCCACCACCGCAAAGCCAGAAATCGCCGATAGCGCGACGAACACGGTATCCGGCGCGACGATGCTGGAAAACAGGGCCAGCAGCCCGCCAAGCATACTCACCGACAGCGCCACCAGCGGCACGCCGTTTTTCGTCACCTGCGAGAAGCAGCGTGGCAGCGTACGCTCGTTAGAAAGCGACCACAGCATACGGCCAGAGGCGTACAGCCCGGAGTTCGCCGCCGACAGAATCGCCGTCAGAATCACGAAGTTGAAAATATCTGCCGCGTAGGGAATCCCCACCTTCTCAAACACCAGCACGAACGGACTTTTTTCCACGCCCGCCTGCTGCATCGGGATCAGCGCCGCCAGCACAAATACGGTGCCGATAAAGAAGATAATCAGCCGCGCGATGGTGGTACGAATGGCGACCGGAATCACCTTGTGCGGGTTCTCGGTTTCGCCAGCGGCAATACCGATAAGTTCGGTGCCGGAAAACGCAAAGTTCACCGCCACCATGGTCATCAGAATCGGCAGGCCGCCGTGCGGGAACCAGCCCTCAGCGGTAATGTTCGACAGCCCCGGCGCGGGTGAGCCGTCCTGCATCGGAATAAAGCCAAAAATAGCCGCACCGCCAAGGATAATAAACGCGATGATGGTAATCACCTTCACCAGTGAGAACCAGAATTCCCCTTCGGCAAAGAAGCGCGTCGAAATAACGTTGAGGCCAAAAATCATCACGCAGAACAGCAGACACCAGATCCACACCGGCACCTGCGGGAACCAGTACTGCATACAGAATCCGGCGGCGGTAAAGCTCGAACCGAGCGCCACCGTCCAGGTCAGCCAATAGAGCCACGCCACGGTGTAACCGGTAGCTGGGCCAATATAACGTGAAGCGTACAGATGGAACGCGCCGGTTTCCGGCATAGCTACCGACAGCTCGCCCAGACACTGCATCACCAGCCAGACAACCAGTGCGCCAATCAGGTAGGCCAGCAGCGTTCCTGCCGCGCCGGTGGTGGAGATGATATAGCCGGTATTAAAGAACAGCCCTGTGCCAATAACGCCACCCAGCGACAGCATAATCAGGTGACGGGTTTTCATGGTGCGCTTTAATTGCCCACCTTGTTGTTGTGTTGTGTTTTGCATTATTACCTTCTAAACGTATGGACATCTAAACATCCAAATAAGAAGAAGGTTATACAACGAATGTGCGTCAATTGCAAAGCGAGGGGACCACTAGAAATGAGGGAGGGTGCGGGTTGTTTTCTCCCTCTCCCTTCCAGGGAGAGGGCCGGGGTGAGGGCACAACGCGCACCCTCACAGCTTACTCGTCAAAGAACCAGTACCCCTGATTAATCAACGCCGTCAGTTCCACCACAAACGCCGGATTCTGCAGCGCCTCACCCAGCAGCGTTTTATCCACTTCAGTAAAGCGGCTCAGCGCATCCATCGCCTGCGGCGCACAGGTTTCCACCCGCTCGCTGTTAATAAAGAAGCAGCCGCCAATGCTCAGCACCCGCAGCCCGTTCAGACGACGCAGGGTTTCACCGTCTTCCAGCGCGGCAGCAACCTCTTCCGGCTCATACGGCGGCTCGGCTGGCGCAAGATCCAGCTCATGACGCGGCGTGCTGATAAAGCTACCGAACCACTGCTTAAAATCATCCGGCTGGCGGATCATATCGATCATCATGGTGCGCAGACGTTCCAGCTCATGATCTTCCACTTTACCCGCATGTTCGCGACAGGTGAGATCGGGATCGGTGTAATACTTCTCACCCAGATCGTTTTCCAGCGCGTAATCGGCAAAGCTGCTGATAAGATCGCGACCGTTCGGCCCACGGAAGCCAACGGAGTAGTTCAGCGTTGCTTCAAAGGTATAGCCGTCATGCGGGAATCCCGGCGGAATATAGAGAATATCGCCCGGCTCCATTTCCACTTCGATAATCGGCGTAAACGGCTCAACGTGCAGCAGCGCCGGGTGCGGGCAGTGCTGTTTTAACGGTAGGGCATCGCCCACGCGCCAGCGACGACGCCCCATGCCCTGGATAATAAATACGTCGTACGGGTCGATATGCGGCCCCACGCCGCCGCCCGGAACCGAGAAGGAGATCATCAGATCGTCCAGACGCCAGTCCGGCAGCACGCGGAACGGGCGCACCAGTTCAGCGGAAGGCTCATGCCAGTGGTTCACCGCCTGCGCCAACAGCGACCAGTTTTCCTCGCCCAGATGGTCAAAATCTTCAAACGGGCCGTTGCTGGCCTGCCATTTTCCGTCGGCGTGGCTGACCAGGCGGCTGTCGACTTCCATCTCCATCGCCAGACCGGCCAGTTCGTCCGGGGTAATCGGGTCAACGAAGTTCGGGAAAGCGTTCTTCAGGACAACCGGTTGCTTCTGCCAGTATTTTTCTAAAAATTCCGGCCAGTTGAGGTTCAGCTGATAAGCCATGTTTCGATACCATCACAGTAGAGGAGTTGGCTCGATTATAAAGAGGCTCGTGATGAGCCTCTTTGTGGTGAATCAATTGCCGAACGTTCAGCTTACGCCGCCACGACGCGGTTACGTCCCGTCTGTTTGGCGCGATAGAGCGCCGCATCGCTGCTGCTGATAAGCTCGGCACCTATATCAACCAGACTCTGGATGCTGCAAACATACCGCGGCGCATCCCAGGTCATCACGCCAAGACTGATGGTCAGCACGCCGCCAATCGGGCTGGTTTCATGCGCAATGTTGAGATCCATCACCCGCTCCCGCAGACGTTCTGCCACCGCCCGTGCGCCTTCAGCATCGGTATCCGGCAGCATAATCAAAAACTCTTCACCACCGTAGCGACTGACGCTATCGTCCGGGCGCACTCCCCTTTTGAGCGCATCTGCCACCGCACGCAGTACGCGGTCACCCGCCTGATGACCGTAGGTATCGTTATAGCGTTTGAAAAAATCGAGGTCGGCCATGCAAAGCGAGAGCGATGAGCCCTCGCGCTGGGCGCGGGTGATTTCATAGTTCAGGCGCTCGTCCATATAGCGACGATTGAAAAGCCCGGTGAGATGGTCCCGTTCGGCGTACTGCAACAGCACCTGGTTGGCGCTGGCGACCTGCTGTTCCGCCATCTTGCGGTCGGTGATGTCCATCCACGCGGAGGAGATCCCCGCCACATTGCCGCCCGCGTCATATACCGGCATCGATTTAATGTAGAAATAGCGCCCGTAGAGGAAAACTTCTTTGCTGGCTATCGTTTCCCCGGCATCAAGCAAGATGAAATCCTGCTGAAACAAGAGATTCCACTCCGGCATAATGTCCCGTAGGCATTGACCAATCAGCGTATCTTCCGGCTGGCCGAGCAGCTCGCCCATCGCTTTATTTGCTTTGGTGAGCTGTCCAAAACGGTTAATCACGCACAGCGCCAGCGGCGTGTTCTGATAGATAGACTCCAGCTGCAATACCCGTTCGCCAAGCTGCGAGATATCGCGGTCAATACCGCGATATCCGGTTAACTGCCCCTGGGCATCAAACAGCGGAATACCGCTAGTTTCGATAATTACCACGCTGCCATCTGCCCGACGGTTGCGGTTAATCATGCCGTTAAACGGTTGCTGAGACGCCAGTACATCGCCAAAATATTTCTGCGCCCGCTCCGATTCAGTGGGCGCCATAAAATCAAACGGCGAACGGCCAAGGACCTCTTCAGGCGAGTAACCCAGCAGGTTATTCACCACGTTGGACACCCAAACGTAACGCCCCTGCACGTCAACTTCCCAGACCCAATCCGAATTGCGGTTGAGAATATCCGCGAGCTTATCGGCTTCACTTATACTCCCCTGTACGAATTGCTTATCCATCGCTTTCCCGTCCTTTTCCGTTAGCGCGCCACTCGCCTCATGGACAGGTCAAAAAACAACCCATTCATCAACCAATGCCTAATGAGTGGCTATTTAATAATCACAAGTGCTTTAACAATATGTGCTATTGAATTATTTTAGAGCAAGAATAAAGGAGGCCGGTTTGTGATTTTAATTAAATATTCATGCCCTAAATGCAAACATACAACAGAAATCGCTGATGTTGAAAAAATAACGAATTCTGCCGACGAATATCCTTTATCCTGCGCCGGATGCGGTCAGCATTTTAGCAAAACAACGCTGACAAAATTTGCCCGCCAGCATGCAGAAGAGATGATAAATCTCGCGTTATCACGATTAAAAAAGCATACCTCGCAATAACATTGCCATACGTGCTTAGACTGATTAATGGTACTAATTAATTATCTATTGCAATAAATAACGTCAGGCTAATACAAAATATTTTCGAATAATTCCTGATTATTAATCCATTCAATATTTAAAAAACTTCCGTCCACCGCTCATTCCATCACCACACATTGCCAGCCCAACCACGATCAACATTGAAGGTCGTCTCCTCGTTCGATCCCACAAAATCCGATCCGCGATCGCATTTTTAAATTATATAAATGCAAATCAATTGATCATTATCAAATCAGTTGCTAACTTGCATAGCAACTGACCAGAAAATGGCCGTCGGTGGTAAACGGAGAACGTCATGTCAAATGCTAAAGAATTTCACTGTGATCTATTGGTAGTAGGTACAGGCGCGGCGGGGATGTCTGCCGCCGTAACGGCGGCGCATCAGGGGCTCGATGTGCTGATGATCGAAAAACGTGACCGCTTCGGCGGCACGGCAGCGCGGTCAGGCGGATGGCTATGGATCCCCTGCACGAAGCTGGCACAAGCCTACGGGCACGATGATTCACCGGAGGCAGTGAAAACCTATCTGCGCCACGAAGGAGGATCGGGCTACAACGAAGCACGCGTCTCGGCCTTCTTGCAGCATGGCCCGCAGGCGGTGGACTTTTTCTTGCAAAACACAGCGGTCGATTTTGAAATGCCGCTGACCTTCCCCGACTATCACGCAGAAGCACCAGGAGCGATGCAGGGCGGACGTTCAATGGTGGCAAAACCGTTCGATGCCCGCGAACTAGGCGACAACCTCAAACACCTGGAGCCAGCGCTGCCTGAGCTGACGGTATTCGGCATGATGATTGGCTCCGGCAAAGATATTCGCCATCTGATGAACGCCACTCGCTCGCTGCAGTCAGCGGTCTACGCCGCGAAGCGCCTGTCGAAGCATTTCTGGGAAACCCTGACGTTAGGCCGCGGGATGCTGCTGACCAACGGCAATGCGCTGATGGGCCGTCTGGCAAAATCAGCATTGGATAAAAACATCCCTATCTGGCGCAATTCACCGATTCAGGCGCTGATCTATGAAAACGGGCGCGTTGTCGGAGCGAAGGTCAATAAAGAGAATCAAATCATTACCGTCTATGCCGGCAGAGGGGTTGTGCTGGCCGCCGGTGGATTCTCACACGACGTCGAGCGCCGCAAAGCCAACTATCGCCACGCGCCTACCGGTAAGGAGCACTGGAGCCCAACGGTGGAGTCCAATACTGGCGATACCTTCAGGCTGTTTGAGGCGCTCGGCGGCAAGATTGATAGCCATCTGGCGAATGCCGCCGCGTGGTCTCCGGTCTCGCTGACAACACGCGCCGACGGCAGCCAGGGTGTGATGCCGCACTTTATTGACCGCGCCAAGCCCGGCGTGATTGCGGTCACCGCTAAGGGTCAGCGTTTTACCAATGAAGCCAACTCCTACCACGACTACGTGCAGGCGATGATCAAAGCCTGTGAAGGGGAAAGAGAAACCTGCTCGTGGCTTATCTGCGATCGCCCTACCCTGCGCCGCTACGGTTTAGGCAGCGTCGCCCCCTTCCCGCTGCCGATAGGCCGACATCTGAAGTCAGGCTATCTGCTGAAAGGAGCGACGCTGGAAGCACTGGCAAGCCAGGCCGGTATTGACTCGCAGGGGTTAGCCAAAACGGTCGCCGCCTTTAATCAGGGCGCTATCAGCGGTCATGATCCAGCGTTCGGTAAAGGCTCGAAAGCCTACAACCGCTATCAAGGCGATGCCCTGCACCAGCCGAACCCGTGCTTGAAGGCTATCGAACGGGGGCCGTTCTATGCGGTGAAAATTCATCCGGGGGATATCGGCACCTACAACGGGATTCCGGTTGACGAACACTGCCGGGCGCTGGCCGAAGACGGTACGCCTATTGCCGGGCTGTATGCCATCGGCAACGACGCCACCAGCATTATGGGCGGCAACTATCCCGGCCCTCGGCCCGGCCTTAACCTTTGGCTATGCCGTCGCGAAGTACATTGCCGGGCAGACGGTTGCCGATGCAGAGCCTCTCATCAAAAAAGCGTCATAGCTCAGGAGCAGAAGCGATGAATAGCGAGTTTAGTCTGAACGATAAATTGGTATTAATTACCGGCGCGGCACGTGGTAACGGTGCGGCGATGGCGGAAGGCATGGCTAAGGCCGGCGCGCGCGTGGTGCTGGTCGACGTGGATAGCGCGGCGGTCGAAAAGATGGCGGCGGCACTACGTCATCAGGGCACGAAGGTCTGGAGCTTTGGTGTGGACGTCAGCGATATTGAGAGCTGCGAAGACCTGGCCGAAGAGGTTACGGCCAATATTGGTCACCTCGACGTGCTGGTGAATAACGCCGGAATTTTAAAGCGCATCCCATTTGATTCTGACGATGCCCACGAAGCACTACACCTGACGCTGTCGGTGAACGTGCTGGGGCCGTTTAATATGTGCAAGTCGTTCTTATCGTCGCTGATTGCCAGTAAAGGCAATATTATCAACGTCGCCTCGATTCAGTCCTTCGTGGCGGCCCCTACCGCGTTTTCTTACGCCGTTTCCAAAGGCGGCCTGGCGCAGTTGACCCGCACGCTGGCGGCGGAGTTGGCCGAGCACGGTATTCGTGTAAACGCCATCGCACCGGGGGTAGTGAATACCGATATGACCACCACTACGCGGGAAAATAAAAGCACGCTTGAAAGCTATTTAACCCACATCCCGCTCCGACGCGTGGCGTCGCCGAAGGAACTGGTGGGGCCGGTGACCTTCCTTGCTTCCAACGCCGCAAGCTACATTACCGGCGTGGTGCTGCCGGTGGATGGAGGCTATCTGGTCAGCTAACGTGCCCTCCCGACGTCGCGTCGTTCGGCCGAGCGACGCCGGGAAACTCCCTCCTCTCCGATGACTATGCTAGAGTAGCTATCCCCTTCTTTCAGAAGCCAATCTGGAGCGCAGCGTCATCATGAAGTCGGAACAACGAGGGATTCAGAGCGTTGAGGTCGCCGGGCACATTCTGCGGATGATGGTCGAACAGTCCGCGCCGATGAGCCTGACCGAAATTGCCGAACGGGTCGACTCCGCCCCCGCCCAGATTTTCAGCTATCTGGTGAGTCTGGAACGCACCGGCATGCTCAAGCGCGACCCGGTGACGCAAAAGTACGAGCCCGGTTCGCTGTCGCTGCGTCTGGGGATCAACGCGTTGTACGCCGCGCCAAAAGTGAATGCGGCAATTGCCGCCGTTGAACGTCTGGGCCAGCAGCACCAGTTAAACGTGTTTGTCGCCGTCTGGACACGCTTTGGCCCGGTGGTCATTTTCTACCGCGAATACGGCATGGTGATGAACCTCGGCTTTAAGCAGGGCTCCGCCCTGTCGCTAACCCGCACCGCCACCGGCAAGCTGTTTGCCGCCCTGATGCCTGAGGCCGCGTGTGACGAGATTATCCGGGCGCAAACCTTCACCCGCGATGACCGCCAGCTGTTTAGCCGCGATGACTTCCAGAAGACACTGGCTCATATCCGCGAGCAGGGCCTGTCGATTTCCCGCAGCGTACCAACCCCCTCCGTCTCAGCGCTCTCAGTCCCGGTGCTAGACGGCAACGGCAACCTGCATCTGGCAATCAGTGCCTTCTCAGCCTCTCATCAACTGGATGAACAGAAACTCGTGACGATCGGCAACCTGCTAAAAGCGGAAGCCCGGGCCCTGAGTGGAGATTCCCAATGAGCGAAAAATCACAGCGTCGGGTACAGTCGGTAGAAGTTGCCGCCGATATTCTGGAATCGCTTATCGCCAGTGGTACTCGCAAGAGCCTCAAAGAGATTGCCAGTACCGCACAGATGAGCTCGGCCAAAGTCTTCCCCTACCTGATTAGCCTGGTGCGCGCGGGCCTGGTAAGCAAAGACGAGCAGAGCGGCTTGTACAGCGCAGGTTCGCTGTCGCAGGAGCTGGGGATTTTAGGGCTGCACTATCTGAATCCGCAGCGCGAAGGGGAACGCGTTACCCGACTGCTTGCTGAAAGCACCGGGCACGGCGTGGCCTTAAGCGTGTGGGGCAACCACGGCCCGACGGTGATTAGCTTTACCGAGCCTCGCCATACGCTGTATAGCGAAATTCGCCTTGGGTCAGTGATGTCACTCCCGTCGTCGTCCATCGGGCGCACCTTCTGCGCCTGGATGCCTGACGATATCATCGCCAACGCCTATAAAAGCGCGACCGGTCAGGCGCTGAGTCAGGCGAAACGTGAAGAGTTTCCGCGGATCCGCGCGCTCGGCCTGGATATGCAGCATGACGTACCGGTGCCGGGCATCAGCTCGGTTAGCGCGCCGGTGTTTGAACTAAGCGGCGCTATCTATTTTGCGCTGACACTGTTTGATGAGACGCAGATACTGAACCTCGATGCCGACAGCCCTACCCTTGCCCTGCTTTGCCAGCAGGCGGCTGCGCTTTCCGAAAGCCTCGGCTTTAAACCGTAACGGCGTTCGGCCGGGCTACCCTCAAATCGTAGCCAGGCCGAGACGCGTGAGCGGCGACACCGGGGAATCGACGGACTCCTTAAGCCAGTGCTTCCGCCTCCATCATCACCGGATGAAAACGGCGTTTGAAATAGATAAGCCCGTGGCTCTCCGCTTCCCCCAATGCAATGTTCTGAATCTCCACCAGGTAGACCAGATGGCTGCCGATGGTCTGTACCTGACGAATTTCACCTTCCAGACTTGCCAGCGCCCCTTTCAGCACCGGTTGTTCCAGCGCGCCACGCTGCCAGCCGGAAAGCCCGAAGCGCTCGTCCATCGCCATGCCGGTCATCCCGGCGAAGTGGCGCGCCATGATCTCCTGCTCGTGGTTGAGCACGTTGATGCACAGCTTGCCGTTACCCTGAAACACCGGATTCATGGCGCTGTTGGCGTTGATACAGACCATTACCGATGGCGGCGTGTCGGTAACCGAGCAGACGGCGGTGGCGGTGATCCCGCAGCGGCCCGCTTCCCCTTCGGTGGTAACGACGTTAACGGCGGCCGACAGGCTGGCCATAGCATCGCGAAAACGCAGACGTTGTTCATCTAATTGCATTTTGACCTCCTGCTGCGAATTACTTCAGCAGCTTATCCAGCAGATTAATATCAGCGTTGTTGTGCAGGTGTGGCACCGTCCAGCCGTTCTGGTCGTATTCAGACAGGCAGCGATCGACCATCGCCATCATTTTGTCCATATTGCCGGAGGTCTGCGCCTGACGCAGACACTGCAGGCGAATTTCATCCTGGCTACCGGAGTAGTTAATTTCATACAGCTCGTGACGGCCGCCGAACTCGCTGCCGATGGCGTCCCACATCAGTTTGAGGATCTTGATGCGCTCAACGTGATCCATTCCGTTGGAGCCACGCACGTACTTCGCCAGATACTGGTCGATCTGCGGATTGTTCAGATCGCGAGCGCTCGACGGCAGGTAGATCAGGCCGCTGGTGACGTTACGTTCAATAATGTTTTTAATCTTGGCGTAGGCCATCGGGGCCATCACGCGGTAGGTTTGCAGCGCCGCGTGATCCGGCAGGTACGCGCCGTTAACCCACGGGGTCGCTTCAGAACACATGGAGTCGCTCAACGCCCAGAACATGTTGCGCCACGCCACCACTTCACCGAGATCCGCCTGCACGCCGCGGAACTCAGAAGTGCCGGTGCACTCCAGCGATTTTTTCAGCAGGCCGGTGATGAAATCGAGCTTCACCGCCAAACGTACGCACGCCTGCAACGGATACATACGGGCGAAACCGCCTTCCATCGTCCAGCGACGGCAGCGATCGAAATCACGGTAAATCAGCACGTTTTCCCATGGGATCAGCACCTTATCCATCACCAGGATCGCATCGTTTTCGTCAAAGCGGCTGGAGAGCGGATAGTCGTACGGTGAGCCGGTTGCGCCCGCCACCAGCTCGTAGGAAGCGCGGGAAATCAGCTTCACGCCTTCGGCATCCATTGGTGCGACAAACATCAGCGCGAAGTCCGGGTTTTCGCCCATCACCTGCGCGGAGCCGAAGCCAATCATGTTGTAGTGGGTCAACGCCGAGTTAGTGGCCACCACTTTTGCGCCGCTGACGATAATCCCGGCATCGGTCTCTTTTTCCAGCTTGATGTAGACATCTTTTACTTCATCCGCCGGCTTGTGGCGGTCGATTGGTGGGTTAACGATGGCGTGGTTGAAATACAGGCCGGTTTCCTGAATGCGGGAATACCAGTGGCGAGCGTTCTGCTCAAACTGGCCGTAGAACGCCGGGTTCGCCCCCAGCGCGCTGCCGAAAGCTGCTTTGTAGTCTGGCGTACGCCCCATCCAGCCGTAGGAGAGACGTGACCACTCGGCGATGGCATCACGCTGCTGACGCAGGTCGTCGGCACTTTTCGCCACGCGGAAGAATTTGTGGGTGTAGCCGCCGCTGCCGGTATCGGTGTTCCAGCACAGCTTGTCCTGCATTTCTGGTTTGTGCAGCGCATCGTAGAGCTGGCCAACGGAGGCCGCCGCATTGCGGAACGCAGGATGGGTGGTGACATCCTTGACGCGCTCGCCGTAGATATAGATCTCACGGCCGTCCTGCAGGCTTTTCAGGTACTCTTCACCGGTTAACGGGCGTTTGGTGTCTGCGCGGAAATCTTCAGGTTTCATTCGGGTACGCTCCAGTATTCATCGGATTTGTTAAATTTATGTTTTGTTCTTGTTTCTTAATTGAAGCGTTTAAAGGGTGAGCGGTGAAGAGACTTTTGGGTCAACGGCGGGTACTTTTCGGGCGAGGGGCGGTTCTGTGATCTGGGTGGGGTTTGGTGCCGTTCCCGGCGGAGCTTCGCTTGGCCGGGCTACATACGCTTGTAGCCCGGCCAAGCGCAAGCGACCCCGGGGAAACCTACGACACCGGTACTTTCTGCGCGCGAAACGCGCTCGGCGAACACCCCACTAAGCGGTTAAAAAAGCGGGCAAAATAGGCCGGGTCCTTAAACCCAAGCTGCCAGGCAATCTCGCTCACTGCACTATCAGAAAACAGCAGCAGCCGCTTGGCCTCGCGCAGTTGCCTATCGAAAATCAGCCGCTTCGGCGGACGGTTGGCAAACCGACGGCAGATATCCGTCAGCCGGGACTCCGTCAGGTGCAGTTCGCTGGCGTAGTCCGGCACCGTCCAGTGACGGTGATAGTGGTTATCAATCATCTGGTTAAAGCGCTGGAACAGCTTCAGTTCGCCCCGCACACCGCTGGCGGCGTGGTCGTCCAGCGGCGCATTACGTAGCAGCAGTGTGAACACCGCCTGCGCGAGCAGCACCAGCGTATGCTCGCGTCCCGGCAGCTCAGACGTCGACTCGCGCTGAATCAGCCGCCAGTAGTGTGCCAGCGCCGCCAGTTCGTCGGGCTTATCCGCCAGCGACAGGCACATCCCAGGCAGGCCGAACGCCTCGCGGGTGCCGGGGTACAGCACCTCCAGCAGCGGCCAGACCAAATCTTCCCGCACCGTCAGCACGTGGCCGTCGCTGTCCGACTGGGTAATAAACGCGTGCGGCACCGAAGGCGGCGTCAGCACGAACAGCGGTGCCTGCACCGAATAGCGATGATCGTCGAGCTGCAGCTCAATCTGCCCGGTATCAAGAAAGTGCATCTGGAAAAACTGATCGTGTCGATGCGCCTGCATATCGCGACCAAAAAACGCCGCCATGCGGGCGAATGACTGATAGTGCACGTCTTTACTACC
>NZ_JMPL01000112.1 GCF_000735365.1 Kluyvera ascorbata ATCC 33433
ACGGGATGCGGTTCTGCATCAGGAATTTTTCAAACACCCGCGACTGATGGTTGCCACGATAGAGAATGGCGTAGTCCTTGTACTGCGTCTTATTGACGAAGTGATGGGCGATAAGCTCGCCGGTGACGCGCTCCGCCTCGTGTTCTTCATGGTTGGCGCTCAGCACTTTAAGCTCCGGGCCGTAGCCCAGTTCGGAGAACAGACGCTTTTCAAACACATGCGGGTTATTGGCAATCAGGATGTTCGCGGCCTTCAGAATACGCCCGGAAGAACGGTAGTTCTGCTCCAGCTTAATCACCTGCAGCGCCGGGAAGTCCTGGCTCAGTAAGACCAGGTTTTGCGGACGCGCACCGCGCCAGGAGTAGATTGACTGATCGTCGTCGCCCACCACGGTAAACCGCGCGCGCTGCCCCACCAGCAGCTTCACCAGCTCGTACTGGCTGGTGTTGGTGTCCTGATATTCATCCACCAGCAGATAGCGAATCTTGTTCTGCCAGCGCTCACGCACCTCTTCATTACGTTGCAGCAGCAGCGTCGGCAGCAGGATCAGGTCGTCAAAGTCCAGCACGTTACACGCTTTCATGTGCGCGTCGTACAGGCTGTAGCAATGGGCAAAAATACGATCGCGCTCCCCCTTGGCGCTGGCCGCTGCCTGCGCCGGGGTTTTTAGATCGTTTTTCCAGTTGGAGATCGTCGAGATCAACTGCTGGAACACCACTTTATCGTCTTCGATCAGCCCCTCGGTCAGATCTTTAAGCAGCGCGGTTTGATCGGTATCGTCGAACAAGGAAAAGTTCGACTTCATCCCCAACGCCGCATACTCGCGCTTGATGATATCCAGCCCAAGCGTGTGGAACGTGGAGATCATCAGCCCACGCGCTTCTTTGCGCCCCAGCGTTTGCGCCACGCGCTCTTTCATCTCGCGTGCGGCCTTGTTGGTAAAGGTCACCGCCGCAATATGTCGTGCCTGATAACCACACTGGTGGATCAGGTGCGCAATTTTATTGGTGATAACGCGGGTTTTGCCGGAGCCAGCACCCGCCAACACCAGGCAAGGGCCTGTGACAAATTCGACGGCTTGTTGTTGTCCGGGGTTTAAACGCATAGGGGCATTGCTCAATCTGTAAACACGGGGGTGTGGATTGTAGCAGAAAGTCAGGCTGAGATTTACCCGCCAAATGGTAAAGTGTTGGGTAGCAAACCAACGATAAGAGTGACCTTATGGCAAAGAGCGCGGCAGCCCTGCACATCCTGGTAAAAGAAGAAAAACTGGCGCTGGAGATCCTCAGCAAACTGGAGCGAGGAATCAGCTTCGATCATCTGGCAAAACGCTATTCCCGCTGCCCTTCCGGGCGCAACGGTGGCGATCTTGGCGAGTTTAAGCAGGGGATGATGGTGGGGCCATTCGACGCCGCCGTTTTTAGCTGTCCGCTACTTAAGCCTTTCGGGCCGGTTAAAACCAAATTTGGCTATCACATCATCAAGGTGCTGTATCGGCGATAAGCCATGCTAAAATCGCCAGCCTTACAGACTCGCTTATAGAAAGGCTCGATCATGGCAAAAACAGCAGCAGCAGTGCATATCCTGGTGAAAGAAGAGAAACTGGCTCTGGATCTTCTGGAACAGATTAAAAACGGCGCCGATTTCGGCAAGCTGGCGAAGAAGCACTCCATCTGCCCATCGGGCAAACGCGGCGGTGACTTAGGTGAATTCCGTCAGGGCCAGATGGTTCCGGCGTTCGATAAGGTGGTCTTCTCCTGTCCAGTGCTGGAGCCAACCGGCCCGCTGCACACTCAGTTCGGTTACCACATTATTAAAGTGCTGTACCGTAACTAAGGTGCATCCCGGCGTCGCTTCGCTCGACCTGGCTACCGGTCGTTTGTAGCCGAGCAAAGCGACGCCGGTTTTTTTATTTCTGCGATTGCAGCGTCTGCTGGGCGTTATGTTTCATCACATGGGTGCTAACCGCCGCCTGGAACACCTTAAACATCAAGCCGTTAATCAGCGTGGTGATAGTAATCACGATAAACGCCGTCATCACCCAGTCAATCAGCGCAAAGCCGCTGTTCAACAGCGCCGGGCGATATACCGCCATCCCGCCAAATACCACCCAGTGACTTAGGCAGTAAAAACAGTGGAACAAGTGCCCCATCAGCGCGTTCTTTTTGGTCGTCCATTCACGAAACGCGGCAAACAGCTCCGTCTGCGTCACCGTCATCGAAATACTGCTCGCCGCCATCGCAATCATCAGGCAGGTGGTTAAATTTTCAATCATGGTCGTGGCCTTTGTCGTTGAAGTAGCTAATAAATTCGCTGCCGATATCCCGTAGCGTCAGGCGCTTAAAGCGATCGAGGATCAGCGTTTGCGCATCGGCGAGCGTCTCTGACATCACCCGGTTTACCCCCTGTTCCACCAGGCACTGCGGGTTTTCGCTGCGGTTGCCCAGCGCAAACAGCGCCGGTTCGCCGAGCGCCATGTAGATATCGTAAAGCGTGATTTCACTGACCGGCCGGCACAGCCGCCAGCCGCCGTGGTGCCCCTTCGTGGCACAGACAATGTTGTTTTCCCTGAGCCCGGCAAGCAGCTTGCGGATGAATGCCGGATTGCCGTCGATAAAGGCGGCCATCTGTTCGGATGTCAGAGGTTTGTCCATCTGCTCCAGATGAAGCAGGATGTGCAGCGTCGCTGAGAATGAGTTGTTTGTTTTCATGTAACTTACAATATTACATAAGATGAGTGTGAGCAATCCCAGAAAAAATAATCTGTACGAATAAAAGCTATCAGCATGATAACTAGATGAATTTAGATGATGAGAGAGTGGACTCAGCGATCCCGTCAAGCGCAGATAAAAAAACGGCCCGGTAGCGAGGCGCTGACCGGGCCGGATGATAACGAGGTTTTATTAGCCTGCTACTGCGATACGCTTCATATCGGTCATGTAGCCGCGCAGTTTCTTACCAACCTGCTCGATAGCGTGGCCACGAACCGCTTCGTTCACGTCGCGCAGTTGGGCGTTATCTACCGCACCTTCGGCAATCGCTTTGCCCAGGTCACCGGTCTGCAGCGTGGTCATGAACTCTTTCAGCAGCGGTACGCAAGCATAAGAGAACAGGTAGTTACCGTATTCTGCGGTATCGGAGATAACCACGTTCATTTCGTACAGACGCTTACGGGCGATGGTGTTCGCGATCAGCGGCAGTTCATGCAGTGATTCGTAGTAAGCAGACTCTTCGATGATGCCAGAATCAACCATGGTTTCGAACGCCAGCTCAACGCCCGCTTTCACCATCGCAATCATCAGAACGCCTTTATCGAAGTACTCTTGCTCGCCGATTTTGCCTTCAAACTGCGGTGCGGTTTCGAACGCGGTTTTACCGGTCTCTTCACGCCAGGTCAGCAGTTTCTTATCGTCGTTAGCCCAGTCAGCCATCATGCCGGAGGAGAATTCACCGGAGATGATGTCGTCCATGTGTTTCTGGAACAGCGGCGCCATGATCTCTTTCAGCTGTTCGGACAGCGCATAAGCGCGCAGTTTCGCCGGGTTAGACAGACGGTCCATCATCAGCGTGATGCCGCCCTGCTTCAGCGCTTCGGTGATGGTTTCCCAGCCGAACTGAATCAGTTTTTCTGCGTAAGCGGCGTCGGTGCCTTCAGCCACCAGCTTGTCAAAGCACAGCAGAGAACCAGCCTGCAACATACCGCACAGGATAGTCTGCTCGCCCATCAGGTCAGATTTCACTTCTGCAACGAAGGAGGATTCCAGTACGCCAGCACGGTGACCACCGGTTGCCGCAGCCCAGGCTTTAGCGATCGCCATGCCTTCGCCTTTTGGATCGTTTTCCGGGTGAACTGCGATAAGGGTTGGAACACCGAAACCACGTTTGTATTCTTCACGCACTTCGGTACCCGGGCACTTCGGTGCCACCATCACAACGGTGATGTCTTTACGGATCTGCTCGCCCACTTCGACGATGTTGAAACCGTGGGAGTAACCCAGCGCCGCGCCGTCTTTCATCAGCGGCTGTACGGAACGCACAACGTCGGAGTGCTGTTTGTCTGGCGTCAGGTTAACCACCAGGTCAGCCTGCGGGATCAGCTCTTCGTAGGTACCGACTTTGAAGCCGTTTTCGGTCGCTTTACGCCAGGAAGCACGTTTCTCAGCGATCGCTTCTTTACGCAGGGCGTAGGAGATATCCAGACCGGAGTCACGCATGTTCAGGCCCTGGTTCAGGCCCTGAGCGCCACAGCCGACGATGACCACTTTTTTACCCTGAAGGTAGCTTGCGCCGTCGGCGAATTCTTCGCGGCCCATGAAGCGACATTTGCCCAGCTGAGCCAGCTGCTGACGCAGATTCAGTGTATTAAAGTAGTTAGCCATGATGGTGTACTCCGTGATGTTGTGTGTCTTATTGTTCGGTTCGCGTTTCAGCGAGAATGAACCCACATTACAACAGGAAATTTATTGCGGAAATTGATATATTCACAACGTCATATTGCAATTTATGCAACGTCAAAAACCGGAGACTCGTCTGTGGATTTACGCGATCTGAAAATGTTCCTGCATCTGGCGGAAAGCCGCCATTTTGGCCGCAGCGCGCGGGCGATGCACGTCAGCCCCTCCACGCTCTCCCGGCAAATTCAGCGCCTTGAAGAGGACCTCGGCCAGCCGCTGTTTGTCCGCGATAACCGCACGGTGACGCTCACCGAAGCCGGTGAGGAGCTGCGCGTGTTTGCCCAGCAGACGCTGTTACAGTATCAGCAGCTGCGCCATACCCTCGATCAGCAGGGGCCGTCTCTTTCCGGCGAGCTGCATATCTTCTGCTCGGTTACCGCGGCTTATAGCCACCTACCGCCAATCCTCGACCGTTTTCGCGCCGAGCATCCTTCGGTTGAAATCAAGCTCACCACCGGTGACGCGGCCGATGCAATGGAAAAAGTCGTCACCGGCGAGGCAGATCTGGCAATTGCCGGCAAGCCCGAGACATTGCCCGGCGCGGTGGCATTTTCCATGCTGGAAAATTTGGCCGTGGTGCTGATTGCCCCAGCGCTGCCCTGCCCGGTACGCAACCAGATTTCGGTGGATGAGCCAGACTGGTCAACGGTGCCGTTTATCATGGCCGACCAGGGGCCGGTGCGTCGCCGCATTGAGCTGTGGTTCCGTCGCCATAAAATCAGCAACCCGTCGATTTACGCCACCGTGGGCGGCCACGAGGCGATGGTGTCGATGGTGGCGCTGGGCTGTGGCGTGGCGCTGATTCCCGAAATCGTGCTGGAAAATAGCCCGGAGCCGGTGCGTAACCGCGTGATGATTTTAGAGCGCAGTGATGAGAAGACCCCGTTCGAGCTAGGCGTCTGCGTGCAGAAAAAGCGGCTACATGAACCATTGGTGGATGCATTCTGGAAGATTGTGTTAGAACGCAAAATCACAGAATAGCATTGATACATCCAGCCCCCAGTCATGCCCCTGGTTCGGGAGATTAATTGGTATCAAAGGTGCCAGGTGTAAACAAGCTCCGCAGGTAAAATCGTCACTAAAGAAACCGGACCTTACAAGAGGGAGTGACGATGCTGAAACCCAAAAAGATCTTCAACAACACCGATAATATTCGTAGCGAAATCATGGAAGGGCTGGTGTACGCCGGGCGCGGAAAGATCCACGCCCTGCCAGACTACTGCGCGGTTTACCGTACGATGGCACAGAATGGCCAGACCGTTATCGTCAGCGGCGGCGGCAGCGGCCATGAGCCGACGTTTGCCGGGTTCGTCGGCGAAGGCGGCATCGATGCCTGCGCGCTGGGCGAAGTCTTCACCTCCCCCTCTCCCGACCAAATCATTGAAGCCAGTCGGGCTGTTCATCAGGGCAACGGCGTGCTGTTCCTCTACGGCAACTACTCCGGCGACGGCATGAACTTTGATATCGCGGCTGAAATCCTTGCAGAAGAAGGCATTGAGTGTCGCACCGTGCGCGCCACGGATGATATTGCCTCCGCGCCACCGGAAAGAATGTCCGACCGCCGCGGGGTGGGCGGGCTGGCATTTTTATATAAGCTTGCCGGTGCCGCGGCTCAGTTCGAGCACTACGGCTTGTCTGAGCTGGAAGCGCTGGCGAAAAAAGCCAACCGTAACACCCGCACCATTGGTGTCGCATTGAGCGGGTGCGCGCTGCCGCAGGCCGACGCCTTTAACTTCACGCTGGCCGATAACGAAATCGAACTGGGTATTGGCATTCACGGTGAGCCAGGGCTGTGCCGTATTCCAATGCCGCAGTCTGATGAGCTGGTCGAGATGATGATTGAACGTCTGTGCAACGACCTACCTTTCGCACAGGGCGACAGCGTATGCGTGAGCGTCAACAACCTCGGCGCACTAAGCAACACCGAGCTAATGGTAGTCACCCGCAAAGTCGGCATAGCGCTAACGGCGCGCGGCATCAAGACCTATGACGTACAAGTCGGTCACTTCTGTACCTCGCTGGAAATGTCCGGTTTTTCCCTGAGCATGCTGCGGTTGGACGACGAGATGCAGCGCCTATATGACCATCCAATCCGCACCCTCGGCTGGAGAAACTAAGATGAACACCACACAATTTATCGCCTGCCTGCAGTACGTTTCTGAGGGGATGATCGCCAGCGAACCGAGGCTGACCGCGCTTGACCAGGTTATTGGCGATGGCGACCACGGTATCGGTATTAAACGCGGCTTTACCGCGCTTAACACGCTGCTCGCCGCACCAGAATTTACCGCCACTGATATTGGTGATGCTCTGCTGCAAAGCGGTACTCGCCTGATGACCAGCATGGGCGGCGCGTCTGGGGCCATTTTCGGCACTCTTTTCCGCGCTGGGGGGAAAGCGTTGGCGGGGCGCGCAGCGCTGAATGCCGCGACCCTCGCCGAGTGGCTAGAAATTGGCATGCAGGCCATCCACCAACGCGGCGGTGCCGAGCCGGGAGATAAAACAATGGTGGATGCACTGGCCGCCGCCGCCGAACAGGCCAAAGCAGATATCGCACTACCACTGCCGGAAGCGCTCACCCACTGCGCACAGGCAGCCATGGCAGGCGCAGAAGGCACCAGCGCCATGGTTGCCCGCTTTGGGCGGGCGAAAAATCTGGGTGAGCGGGCCATTGGTCACTGCGACCCTGGTGCAGTGTCGATGGCGCTGATCCTGCAGTTTATGGCGGAGTTTGCTCACCAGAACTAACCTGCAATAGCGCACAACCTCCACAGGAGCCATGTTTACGCATGGCCCTTTTCTGTCCTGCGGTCCGGCATCTGACGGCTAAAATCAGTGGTAGATTCAGTATTGGCGCTCCTTTTCTGTATAATGTCGCGATCCATTGTAGTGGGGGGCTTGTTAACCATCGCGTTAAGCAAGCCAGAACAGACGGTGTCATTGCGCACTTGACAGCGAAAATACAAACTTAATTAGCCATCATTATGATAATCAAACCAAAAATTCGTGGATTCATCTGTACAACGACCCATCCGACTGGCTGTAAAGTCAACGTGGAAAAACAGATCGAGTACGTTAAGCAAAACGGGAAAATCGAGAACGGTCCTTCCCGCGTGCTGGTGATCGGTGCTTCCACCGGTTACGGCCTTGCATCCAGAATTTCCGCAGCGTTTGGCAGCGGTGCCGCCACTATCGGCGTATTTTTCGAAAAACCAGGCACGGACACCAAACCGGGTTCCGCGGGCTGGTATAACTCTGCCGCTTTCGATGAAGCAGCAAAGCGTGAAGGTCTGTACGCCAAAAGCATCAACGGCGACGCGTTCTCTGACGAATGCCGCGATGAAGTTATCAAGCTGATCAAAGAAGATCTGGGTCAGATCGACCTGGTCGTTTACTCACTGGCTTCTCCAGTGCGTAAAATGCCAAAAACTGGTGAAATTGTTCGTTCTGCGCTGAAGCCAATCGGCGAGGTTTACACCTCTAAAGCGATTGATACCAACAAAGATCAGATCATCACCGCCAGCATTGAGCCGGCAACCGAAGAAGAAGTGCAGAACACCGTTACCGTAATGGGCGGCGAAGACTGGGAACTGTGGATGGGTGCGCTGAGCGAAGCTGGCGTGCTGGCTGACGGCGTAAAAACCGTAGCCTACTCCTACATCGGTACCGACCTGACCTGGCCAATCTACTGGCACGGCGCGCTGGGCAAAGCGAAAGAAGACCTCGATCGCGCCGCAGGCGAACTGCGTAACCAGCTGGCTCCGCTGAACGGTTCCGCGAACGTTGCGGTACTGAAGTCCGTCATCACTCAGGCCTCTTCCGCCATTCCAGTGATGCCGCTGTACATCTCCATGGTCTTCAAGCTGATGAAAGCACAGGGGATTCACGAAGGTTGTATCGAGCAGATCAACCGTCTGATGACCACCAGCCTGTACGGCGATAAAGTGGCGCTTGATGACAACCAGCGTATCCGTATGGATGACTGGGAACTGCGTGAAGACATTCAGCAGGCATGTCGCGACCTGTGGCCGCTGATCACCACCGAAAACCTGGCGCAAGAAACCGATTATGCAGGCTACAAGCAGGAATTCCTGAACCTGTTCGGTTTTGGCCTCGACGGCGTGGATTACGACGCTGACGTGAACACCGAAGTTGAATTCGACGTGATCACGCTGTAATTTTCTGCCGCAGTAACAAAAGCAGACGACTGATAAAACCCTGGCCGAAAGCCAGGGTTTTTAACTAATAAAATCTGGACTTAATAACGACCACTCCTGTACGATTCAATCCAGTTTCAAATATATAATATCAGTTAAGAATTGAATGGAATTAATAAATATCATTCAATTAAATAATATATCAGTGGATAGATTAGATTTCCGCATATTGATTTACAGTATGAATTAAAAGAAATACTTCCATTAAATAGTTAGAGCCTATCCTAATAGACATTATTATTGCAGCCAGTTTAAACATGGGCGCATACGTACTTCGCAGGGCTTTAAGGCCCCATCGGGCTTTGTGCGAGTGCCCTTTGGTTAAAGTTGCGAATAGAGTGGCTCATTAGGATGGGCTCTGAATCATGCTCATGGATTGGAGCTTAATATTATGCACACAGCAAATCTACATCGGCCGGACCATTCGAGTATTTTATCAGAGCCATTTAAATATATTCCGGAACTGACCATTTCAGCCTCCAAAGACATAGCTTCATCTGTTCCACGCCCATTTATATCAGCAATCATTCCATGTCTGAATGAAGAAATGACGCTTGCCATCTGCATTAATAAAATAATGGCAGCCTTTAACCGTCGAGGTATTCAGGGTGAAGTTATCGTGGGGGATAATGGTTCAACGGACAAATCCGTTGAAATTGCAAAATCACTGGGCGCCCGGGTCATCCACCAGCCCGTCAAAGGCTATGGTGCAGCAATAAGCGCGGCGGCCAGAGCGGCAAAGGGTAAGTATCTCATCATGGCCGATGCCGATGACTCCTACGACTGGAGCCAGATTGATATTTTTGTCGATGCACTGGAAAGCGGCGCAGACTTCGTGATGGGTAATCGATTTGCCGGAGGAATAGAACCAGGAGCCATGCCTCCTCTGCATCGCTATCTGGGTAACCCGCTGCTCTCAGGCATCGCCCGGCTGCTTTACCACTCTCCCATTCGTGATTTTCACTGCGGGATGCGGGCCTTTACCCGCGAGGCATTCCAGAAGATATCTGCCCACGCAACCGGAATGGAATTTGCCTCCGAAATGATCATCAACGCGCATCGTGCGGGCCTCACCATCCGTGAAGTGCCGATCAAGCTCTATCCGGACAAACGCAACCGCCCGCCTCATTTACGCTCGTTTCGCGATGGCTGGCGGCACTTGCGCCTTCTCATTGCCCATGCTCCAGATAGGCTATATTTGGCCCCAGGGATGACGCTGCTGCTGCTCGGAATTATCGGCCTTGCGCTGCTTGCCACAGGCCCCATCGAAATCAACGGGTACTATTTTGGTATTCATTTCGTGGCCCTGGCGACCATGTCAACCTTGATTGGTCTTATCTCAATTCTGCTAGGCGTACTAGCGAAGGTCGCTATCGCCATTTACCACCCGGTTGCACAAAGTCCGATGATTGGCTGGTTGAGGCGATCGCACCCTCTGGAATGGCTGGTTTTCGGCGGATCGGCTCTTGCCATATCGGGTTTTTGCGCCGACCTCCTTTTGGCTTTTCAATGGCTTTTTACCCGCGGTTCAATGGAGCAGTCGGTACATGCTGTTTTTATCATCAGCACCGTTTGTATCGCTGGTGTGTTAATGGTGCTGGCCGGATTCGTACTGCAGCTGCTGCTGGATATCCTGAACCGACAGGTTTCAGAGATATCAACAAAAGGGTCAGCGGTATGAAAGGGGGAAAGGTCATCGCCTCTTCCTTATCAGCAGTCTTCTTGTCTCAACAAAGGCTGCTACGATGAAAATTCGAACCTCTTTTGCCTATCTCTGCGTCTCTGGCACCTGCTTCCTCGGACATAACGGCATCATGATTGCGGCGGAGCGTTTCTACGCGGGGCTCTGGTTAGCCGTCCTGTTATCTTTCGTTATCACCGTTATTATCGGCTATATATTGCACAGCACATTCACCTTCAAACAGCCATTCTCACTGTCTGCTTTTGGGCGCTATACCCTCGGCATGCTGCTGAATATCCCACTGGCTTATGTCACCACCTGGTTTTGGTATCACTGGCTGGAATTTCCAATGCCCACTGCCGCGCCGCTTGCTTCGCTCTGCATGATCGCACTGAATTTTCTCCTTAGCCGCTGGGCGATTAACACTTCAGGCCGCAATAAGGTCGTACACATATGATTATCGCGCCCATTACCCCACAACATTTACAGAATATTTTGTCACGTCATCTCGCGATGTATCGTACAAAGGCCCCATTCTACCAAGCAACAATGTTAAACAGTCTGGGCGCGGTCTGGCAGGAGCACCATAAACGCTTGCTTGACGTGGGTGGCGGAACCGGCGTGATTGCCCAAGCGATGGCAGAACTTTTCCCAACTGATGAAGTTGTCTCGGTCGACCTCATTGACCGTTTCTGCTCTTCGTTAAGTATTCAGACACAGCAATACGATGGCGCTAAGTTACCTTTTGCTGATGGCACATTTTCAGCAGCAACGCTGAATAACGTCTTACATCACGTCCCACTTGCCGCCAGAAGCGGGCTACTCAGTGAAATAGCGCGAGTCGTAGATGGTCCGCTGTACATCAAAGACCATGAGAGCGGTGGAAGGTTGGATGACGCGCGCCTCACACTGATGGATGCGATAGGCAACATTCCATTCGGTGGCATGCTTTGGGCACGCTACCTTTCCCGCCAGCAATGGGAAACGCTAGCCAACGAGAGCGGCTATCGCATTACCGCGCGTGCCGTGCCGTTGCAATATCGTCAAGGCGCGTATGCCCTCATCTTCCCTAACAGCCTGGAAATCACGATGCGTCTGGAAAAAATATCACCATGAATATCCTGACGATAAGCCATTTCTACGAGACGCACGGCGGCGGAATTGAACGCGTTGCCGGGCACTTGTGTCGTCGGTTCGCCCGCCTGGGCGCAATGCCACAATGGGCAGCCAGTGCCGGCGATGCTTTACCTGACGGCGATATCAAAATCATCGCGTTACGATGCGTCGACCCGCTGGAAAAACTCACCGGTTTGCCCATGCCATTACCCGGCCCCGCGGCCATTTATGCGCTGAGAGATGCCGTACGCCGAAGCGACGTGGTGGTGATCCACGATGCGCTTTATGTGACGTCAATCCTTGGCATGATAATGGCCAAGCTCCACGGGAAACCCGTTGTTTTGATTCAGCATATTGCTGCGATTCCTTTCAAATCCCTCTCGCTGCGTCTGCTTATGCAACTGGCAAACCTTGTCGTTACGCGCCCCATGCTATGGGCTGCTGATGTCCGAATCTTTATTAGCGATACGGTTCGTCACGACCTGCTCGGAACGCCTGCACGCTATCCCTATAGGTTGCTGTTTAACGGCGTTGATAGCGCCATTTTTTACCCCCCTACCTCCATAGAAGCCAGGCGCAATCCATCGGCAAACTACCATTTCCCTCCCTGTGCCCAGCGCATACTTTTCGTTGGTCGCTACGTTGAAAAGAAAGGGTTGGCGGTCTTACGCGTCCTGGCAGCAGCCAGGCCGGAGTGCCAGTTCTTACTGGTCGGAAGCGGACCACTTAGGCCCGCAGAATGGGGGTTGGACAACGTTTACGATCTTGGCGTTCAGGCCCCCGACGCGCTGGCGGAACTTTATCGCGGCGCAGATTTGCTGCTATTACCTACCGTCGGTGAAGGCTATCCCCTCGTTATTCAGGAAGCTATGGCATGCGGGCTACCGGTTGTCTGCGGCGCTCCGGCACATAGAGCGGACCCCGAGGCGGCAAGCTGGCTACGTGGCGTGAACATCGACCTTAGCGATCCGCAGGGTTCGGCACAGCGCTGTTCTGCCACAATAGATAGCTGTCGGCTGACCAACCGCGAACGTGAAGCGATGATCCGTTACGCCAGGGAGCGCTATAGCTGGCAAACCATGGCACAGGAAATACTCAGGCTGGCGCAAAATGCCGTCAGGGCAAAGGATCAAAACGGAAGAGAATAAAATGGATACATCCAGTCAGCACTTTCTTCCCGATAATCCGCGGAGCATCACACTGCTCCTCGGTATGAGTATTGCCCTTAAAGTGGCACTTATTTTCATTTTTGCCTGGCATATTCGTCTGGTCATGGATGAGTTCGCCCAGCTTGGTTACGCCAAATATTTTGCCAATGGGCTATTCGATACCATTCAACCGCCAAAGGCCGTAGGCTTTGCCGTGTTTTATAAACTGGCTCACCTGATTGGTTGGAACGCAACCTCGATTATTCTTGTCGGGAGAATGCAAACGGCTCTGCTCGCCTGCGGAACCCTACTGCTGGTTTACGCCTGCGCGCGGGCCTTGGGTGAACAGCGTTTACGTTCACTACTGATTGTTCTGGTGTTACTGTGCTTTACGAATTTTATGGAGCGCATCTTCCGCACCCGCTCAGAGCCCCTGGCGCTGTTTTTCGCTCTGGCTGCCGTTCTGGTGATACTGCGTAGCACTACCCTCAACGCAAGAAGCATTATCATCGCCGGGATCCTCAGCGGGATGGCGTTTTTGATTACCCAAAAATCAGCTTTCTTCAATCTGGCTCTAGGGCTTGGCTTAGTGATGGACGCTACATTACGCAAAGATTTCATCATGGCTATCGTTCGCGGTTTTTACCTGACCGTTGGATGGATGCTTCCCGCACTAGCCTATTGTTTGATATTCGGCGGCAGCGACCCGCTGCGTATCGCTGAAGGTTTGATTTTTGGCCCGGTAGAAGTAGCAGTAAACGGCAGCGAAGCCTATGACGGACTGCGCGCGTATGTCTTACAAACCCTGGTAGACAATACGGTTCTCTATCTACTCTGTTTTAGCGGCATGATAATCGCGGTGAAACGCTTTCGAGTCTCACCTGAAAAAAAACGTATCGTGCTGATATTTTCGCTCGTCATAACCACGCTGGTGTTCGCTCATAGCCAGCCATGGCCCTATGTATTTATTATGGCACTACCCTTTATATCGCTTTGGTCTCTCACCCCGCTAGATTACATCCTCACCCATAGCGGTAGGCCGATTTTGAGGTTATTTTTCCTGACGATAACTGCATTAGCCCTACTTTCAAGCTACTTTACCAATCTCAGCTACCTGAAAATTGACAATGTACAGCAGCTTGAAATAGTTAGCCGAGCAGAAGCATTGCTCAAGCCTGATGAAAAATACTTTGATGGTATAGGGATGTTACCCAACAGGCTGGAACCGACAACCCTATGGCTCGATAACTGGTATGTATTAAAGACGCTACGGGAAGGGAAAGGCTCCGAAGCCTGGCAGGTGCTAACCCAATCCCCACCGAAAGTTATTTTATGGTCCAACCGATTAACTAAGATCTATTCTGTTATCGCCGAAGCCATCGACAACAGCTATGTCCAGGTGGCACCGAATATCCGGATGGCAGGGCAACGGCTGCACGTAAACCGCCAGACGGTATTCAAGGTGCCGCTAACCGGAAGATATCAGCTTTACAGCGAAACCGGCGCGCCAGTATCTGCACAAATTAACGTGGATGGGATCGCACTCACTCCGCCCATAATCCTGTCGGCAGGCCGCAAAACCATCACCTTGCTCAATGGCCCGGAGACAGCGCTGCTGTTACCCGAAGGTTCCTACACAGGCCTTTTCAAAGAAGGGGATGATAACCGCGACCTGTTTGCTAATGTCTATTATCGGTAAGCATGATTAACCGCCGCGCTAACGGCGGTTTTGGTGAGGCTAATCGAAACCAAAGCCTTCGGCGAACAGCACCTTCAGCTTCGCCATCGCCTCCTGCTCGTCGCTGCCGCTGCAGATGATCTCAAGCGATCCACGCCCTTTGATCCCGGCACCCAAAATGCTCATGATGCTTTTTCCTTTGATGGTTTTGCCATCATAGATCATCTCGATCCGCGACTGGTACTGCGCGCATGCCTTTGCCAGCACGCCCGCCGGGCGCGCATGAATACCGTGCAGGTTGCTGATTTTCACCACTTCTTTCAACATAATTGCGGTTCCTTACTTACTGTCCGTTTGCCGGGTACATAGCCTGAACAACGTTAAAATAACCCTGAATCAGAAGCTGGGCGACCATCGCGCCCGGGTCGACGAACGCACGGGACCGCTCGCCGTGAATGGCCGCACGCCCGTGCTTCGCCACCATCGTGGTGGTCTGCTGCACGCCCTGCTGCGCTGCTAGCAGCGCTTCTCGCGCCACGCAAAGCGGGTCGCCATGGCCACGCAGCGCCACCAGTGCCGGGGCCATGCCATCAAGAAAGGTTTTCTCGCCCGGCTGTGCTTTGCCGCGCTGTTGTACACCGCCGTACCAGGCCTGGAAAAAATCACCCGCTTCTTG
>NZ_JMPL01000113.1 GCF_000735365.1 Kluyvera ascorbata ATCC 33433
CAATCAGCGGAATGGCGATCAACGGAACCGCCACCAGCGGACCGCCCACCAGCGCCATAATGCCAAGGAACAGGAAACAAAGGGCATATCCATCGCCGCACCAACAGTGGTTGACGTCAAGAGCTCACGCACCTGGTCAATTTCACGGAGCTGGGAGATGAATGAACCGGTGGATTTGGGCCGTGCGTCGTTTTTGATGGCCATCGCCCGCGCAAAGAACAGCGAGGAGACCTTAAGGTCGATATGCTTACCCATAATGTCGGAGACATGGGTTCGCGCAAGACGAATAAAGTACTCAAACGCCGCCGCCATTAACACGCCGAAGAACAGCACCCACAGGGTCGGGATCGACTGAGCCGGAATAACCCGGTCATACACCTGCATTGAGAAAAGGATCCCCCCCAGAGCCAGCACGTTGCCAACAATCGAGGCCAACGCAATCTCGCTCAGCTTGCGTCCGCTGTGGCGGAAATGACGCCAGAACCAGTGTGCTTCCCAGGGACGGGTAAACTCGTCGATACGCGAATCGCGCCCGCGTGCGGCGATGCCCAGCAGCACAACCTCGGGTTTAACGCGGGTCAGCAGGGCTTCCAGTGGTTCTTCACGCACCAGATCGCCGCCATCGCTGAGCCAGTAGCTGACCAGGCCGTCGGCGTCGATCGCCTCCAGCAGCATCAGCTCGCCGGATTCCAGTTGGACTATCACTGGCAGGGTTTGCGCATTCCAACGCATATTTTTCAGTTCGGTGGTCCGTATCTGTAGCCCCATTAATCCACTCAGCCGCTCCAGACGGACGTTAAGAGGCAGGGATTCAAACCAGCGCATCTGCTGACGTACCGCCGGCGCGTCAGCCGGCAGGCCGAAACGCCCTGCCGCCCGGACCATAACATTGATCCAACTTTCGGTTTCGGGCTGTTGCATCTACATCTCCTGTACCCTGTGCGTTTAAAGAGAAGGCAGCGTGTCGCCCACGGTACGGCTGCGCTCAATACCTAACATGTCGAGTAAGTTATCCGCCGCAGCGGCATAGCGTACAGCCGCATCCCAGCCGTCATAGCGCGCGGTGATGGATGAGGTATCAGCCTGAAAAACATCCTGCTCGATACTGAGCAAATCATTGAGACTGCGTTTGCTGAGTCGGTATTCATCTTGATACACCTCCCGCGCCCGCTCGGCGCTGGCGTACTGCATTTCACCGGCCTGCTGACGCTGCTGCGATCCGCTCAAATCCGCCCATGCCGTTGCCGCTTTCTGGTTGATATCCAGTTTGCTGGCCTCCACCTGCGCAAGGGCATTGGCGCGGTCGCCTTCCGCTGCGTCGACTCTGGCGCTGACCGCCCCCCCCTGATACAGCGGCGCATCCACCACCAGTTGGACCTGATCGTCCCAGTAGTTACTGTTGTTGCTACTGCTCTGGTAGCGCGTTCGACCGGCCTGCACCGACAGCGTTGGCCAGTGCTGCGCCTGAGCCTGGCGAATACGATCGTTAGCCGCGAGCTGTTTAGCTCGTGCGCTGCGTACCGCATAGCTTTGCTCATAAGGAAGCGTTTTGAGGGTGATTTTTTGCTTAAGAAGATCGACCGGCAGGTCAGGCAGCGTGTCCGCAGTCACGCCGGTCAGCACGCTGAGCGCCGCCTGAGCGGAGATCCGCTGCGCCGTGTATTGCGCAAGCGTGGCGTTCATTCCGGCGATACGCGTTTGCGCCTGCAATACGTCAGACTGCGAGCTTAACCCAGCTTCGGCGCGAAGATTAGCCATATCCAGCACCTTGTTCAGCGAATCGGTATTTTTTTTCGCCGACTCCTCCAGCGCCTGAAAACGCTTAACCTGGAGATAGGTTTGCAGCGTCTGCATGCCGACTTGATTCAGTGAATCATAGAGCTGATAGCGATAGGCATCCGACAGGTTATGTTGCTCATCAATACTGCCGCTGGTTTTGCCAAAATCCCACAGCAGCTGGCGCAGGTTAATACCGGCCGAGGCGTTACTGTTCAACGAACCGGAAGAGTCGGTTCGATGAGAACGTCCGGTATTCCCCTGCAAAGAAACCTGCGGGAACCAGGCGCTTTCAGCCTCACTAAGATTGGCCTTGCCGACGCTGATTTGCGCCGCGGCCATCGAAATATTGGGGTTACGTGCAAAGGCGCGAAGGATCGCCTCTTTAATCGTTAGTTGTGCCTGGTAAGCGTCTCCCGGTGCCGCTTGCCATCTTGTATTTTCCGCACTTCTTGCACTTCCCGTCGATGCCATCAACAGCGCCGCCAGCACTGTGCAATGCAGGATCGTTTTCGTCATTCATTCCACCTTAGGTTACCCCGGTGATATTTTTACATCCGAACCCGCCTCGTCCCTGAGGCGACAACCGGTTTACACCATATTGACATGCAGCCCGTGCTGGATGAGAACATCGCCTAGCGTATTGCTTTGAGAGCTGTTGTGATAAACATCGAACTGGATCCCGCCGATATCACGCTGCCCGCTAACGCTCCAGATATCTCCCTGACCCTGCACCAGATTCACCTGGTCGCCGGACACGCCTTTAATCAGCAGGTCGTCTTCAGGTTTATCGGTAATTCTTAAGGCCTGTTGCAGGTCAAGGGTGATGCTGTTAGTGCCAGATGAGCCTAAATCGACAATTTCGATATTCTGTATTTTGTCGCCCAGCGCCGTCAGGTCGAGCTGGAGATGCTGCCCATCGAGGATCAGCGTATCGGTTCCGGCACCGCCATCGATATGGGTTAACCCCAGAGACGAAAGATGGATAGTGTCGTTACCGGCGCTGCCCGTTACTGAGTCCCCGGTCTGATGGGTTCCGTCGGCCAGATCGATAGTGACGCCTCCAATAGTGTAGGCACCCGTAGCGGCATTTTCTTCCGTAGCTTGTTGATTTTCTGAACTCTGTGCTTCAGTCGTGCTTTCTGTCGATAGGACACTGACTTTCGCCGCCGTGGTGGTAGTGGTCACCAACGTGCTGTGATCGTCAGAGGACTCGCTAGCAGCCAGCACCGACAGGGTCTCAGCTTCAGTTGCCATCAGCGCGGCCGGTGGCGTGGTGGAAATAATGTTGCCGTTAAGGCCGACGTTAAGATAGGTGTGGTTCCCCGCCGCATCAACCGCATCAATATTCAGAATACTGGTGAGGCTAAGGATAACGCCAAGGTTCAGCACCAAGCCCAGAGACGCCGTCCAGTTACCGCTCGCATCCGGCGTCACCACCGCAGAGACCGTACTGTTCGCCAGTGAAACCCGGATTGAACCGCCTGCACCCACGTTGGTCGATTTACCGCTGATGCTCAGTACCAGCAGACCCAGAAGTGAACTCAGCGGGTTAATCGATACCGTCGGGGCCGTCTGTTTACTGCTGACATCCACAACGGTGGTGTTGGTGTTACCGACCTTATCGGTGACGCCCACCGTCACTTTCAGGGTGCCATCGGCGATCCCTTTCAGGATGGAGGAATCAACGGTCGCCGACCATGCCCCGGTGGTGGCGTTCACCGTGATCTTGCTCGGGTCGAGAATCGTGTTGCCAACGGTGACAACCACTTTTGCTCCGTCGGCCAGGCCGGTGATGCTCCCGGTGATGGTCTGAGCCGTATTAGCTTCACTGATGTTCAACCAGCCGTCGTTGCCAAACAGCGAGGTCAGGGAGATAGACGGTGGGTTATGCGAAATCACGGTCAACGCACCGCTACCCGACGCGACATTGCCCGCCGGGTTAGTCAACGAGACACCGACCGTCAGGTTACCGTCCGCTAACTGACTCAGGTCGCTGGTCGGAACGCTGACAGACCATGTTTTATCTGCCCCAACCGTTGCGGTATAGGTGTGTGTGCCCAGTGTCACCGTTACCTTTGATCCAATCCCACTGTCGTTGGTGGTCCCGGAGATAACCTGCGCTTTCAGCAGGTCGGCAATACTCAGCCCGCCGTCGCCGAAGATGCTGTTCACCACCAGCGTCGGCAGGGTGTTAATCGCTACCGACGGCGTTACGGCCACCGTTGCAGTGTTACCGGCCACATCCTGTACCGAAACGCTAACATTCAGCAGGCCGTCGGCAAGTTTCTGCAAATCAACCGTCGGCAGCGCCGCTTTCCAGGTACCGTCTGCATTCACCGTCGCGGTGTAGTTAAAGCCGCCCAGCGCGATTTTCACTAGCGATCCCGCCACCAGGTTGGTAACGCTACCGCTGATAAACTGCTGGCTCAGCAGATCGTTCAGATCCAGGCCGTTGCCGCCAAACAACGGGTTAAGCGTGATTTTCGGTACATTGGTCACGATAGAGGTAATCACCTGGGAACCTGTCGCCTGGTTACCCGCGCTGTCGGTAACCGATGCCGTCAGCGTCAGGCTACCGTCACCGAGTCCTTTCAGTTCAGCAGTGGTCAGGCCCAGCGACCAGACGCCATTGATAACGGCAACGTCATGCATCACACCGCCGATCGCCACCCTGATAGTGCCGTTGCTCAGGTTAGTGACCGTGCCGCTTATGGTCTGTCCAAGATTGGCCTCATCCAGATTCAGATAGCCGTCATTGCCAAACAGGGAGGTGATATTGACCACCGGCAGTTTGGTCAGGTTAACGATAGCGTTATGCGTTGCATCGGTTACTGTGTTGCCGGTTGGTGTGGTGACTTTCACGCTGGCAGTCAGATTGCCATCCGTCAGGCCAAGCAGATCGGTACTTTTGGCGGTAATGCTGAATGAACCGCCGCTCACCGTGCCGGTAAAGACCTTACCACCAACGGTCACCTGTATCAGCGAGCCGTCGGCTGCATTAGCCACGCTACCGGTAATAAGCTTATCGGTCTGCGCGCCGATTGCGCTTAGGGTGTTAGTGCCAAACAGCGTCAGCGAGTTCAGGACCGGCGCCAACAGATCCAGCTTCAGCGAACCACTGACGCTGGTCGCATTATTACCGTACTGATCCGTTGCCGCCATGGTGACGGTCAGCGGCCCGGCGGTCCCCAGCGCTTTCAGCGCATCGGCAACGGTAGACGGCAGGCTCACGGACCATTTACCGGTACTGTCCACCGTTGCGGTGAAGGGCGCCGTGCTGCCAATGGTAATTGTCACTTGCCGTCCAGCCGTCAGTCCTGTGGTGGTCCCGCTCAGTACACCGGAAACCAGTTCGCTCAGCGAAAGCGTGCCGTCGCCAAACAGCGATCCTAGCGTAATGGTCGGAAGGGTTTTTGCCACACCAAAGCTGATATTGGTGCTAACCAGGTTGCCGTCGAGGTCGGTGATATTCACTTTCCCGGTAATGGTTCCGTCCTGCAGCCCCTGAAGCAGAGAGGACCCCAGCGTGGCCGACCACAGCCCCGTAACAGCATCAACTGTACCGGTAATAGTCTGACCAGCGATAACCAGTACTACGCTGCCCACTTTGCTTGCGTTGCTGACAATCCCGCTAATGGTATGTGCGGTGGCGCTTTCAACATTGTTAATAACGTTATCGACATCGATAACGTTACCTACAGCCAGGGTAACGGCCTCTACCGCTTTCGGCAGGTCACCCAGCGACAGGCGCACGTTCGCCAACGGATCGCTACTGTTGCTCGGTACAACGTTGCCGTTCGCATCGGTGACTTCCAGCTGTAAGCCCAGAGTCTGATTTAGCAGCCCCTGCCAGAGTGACGGCGGCAGGTTAATAGAGAACTTGCCATCGTTGCCCACGGCGACGCTATCCAGCGGAATATTGATATTAGTTCCGGCGATGGTCAGCTTAACGGTTGCCCCGCGATAGTCTCCGCTCACATGACCGGTGAGGATCTGGCTGACCTGGGACTCGGCGACATTGAGCACGCCGTCGTTGCCAAAGACGCTGTCAATAGCCACGCCCAAGCCTTGGTTCAAGGCGACGTTGAGGGTCACAGAATCCGTGCTGGTGTTACCGGCTGCATCCGTTGCGGTAACGCTCACCACCTGCGCACCGTCGGTTAAGGTCAGTAAATTGGCTTTCGGGAAGGTCACAGACCATTTGCCATCGGAACCCACGATTGCCGGGAGTGAGAGTGGCCCAATTCTGATGATCAGACTTTCACCCTGCTGCCCGTCGCCGGAAATCACCAGTCCATCCTTGATATCGAGGATATTCAGCACTGCAGGTAGCAGGTTGAAATTGACATCCAACAGCGGCGGCGTCGCATCCAGGGTAAAGCCTTCCGTTGTCTGCTGCGGGTTGCCTGCACTGTCACTCACCGAGGCCCGGAAGGTATAGTCGCCGTCGTTCAGACCAGCCAGATCGCCTTTAGGAATGGAGGCAGACCAGATACCGCCAGCGACGGTGGAGTAGTAGACTTTCACCACCGTACCCACTGAATTCAGTAACTCGATACGCACTTCACGGCCGTTTGCATCGGATGTTCCGGCTAAGGTCTGGTCAAGTCCTTTACCGGTGCTGTTCAAATCGGCAAACGGGTTGATCGCCAGGCTCGGTGCCACGGTATCCACCGTGACGTTTACCACCGCATTAGCGGCACCCGTCCCGTTGGCGGTAATGCTGTTTGGCCCTTCACTGAGATCGGTTTTGGGCACGATGACTTGCCAGCTACCGTCGTTGCCAATAGGGATATTGCTGTAGACGTGCCCGCCAATCACCAGCGTAATCACACCGACGACATTGCCGCTTTTCCCACTGATGGTGGTGCTGCCTGAAGCCAGCGCTGCCGCATTCAGCGAGTTATTAAGACCTACGGTATCGATGCTAACCCAGGCAGGTGGCGGTGTAATATCGATAATCAGGCCCAGATCGGTGGTGCCGGTCACGGTCGTCGGGTTACCGGCTTTATCGTTCGCCGTCAGCGTAATGGTCCCGCTGGTCATGCCAAGCATCTGCTCTGGCGTGACCTGTAGGCTCCAGCTATGGTCGCTTTGCACCATTGTCTGGAAGGTCTTACCGCCGATAGTAATCGTAATCGTCTGCCCGGCTTCCAGGTTCGTCGAGGTGCCAGTGAGCGTCTGCACAAGCAGCGACTCACCGTAGTCCAGGGTTCCTCCCGCAAACGCGGAGGTGACGCTGATTGTCGGCTGTATCAGAGCAATATTGACCGGCTGGGTTATGGTGGTCACGTTGCCCGCCACGTCAGTCACTTTGACGTCGATACTCTGCAGACCGTTGGTCACGCCGCTCCAGTCGGCCTGATTCATGGTCAGCGACCAGCCGGTTCCCCCAGAGTTAACTACGCCAGTGAACGTCTTACCGCCGATGGTCACCGATACGGTCGAGGTCCCCGGTATCGCTGTTGTCAGATTACCAGTCAGCGTCATCGGGCTTGTCACATCGCTAAGACTGACGTTGCCGTCGCCAAATGCCGAAGAGAGTGTTATCACCGGGTTACTCAGTGCAGCAGAGAATTCGCGCACCGATTCGTTCACGTTGCCGAACTGATCCTCGGCGGTCACCGTAATGGTGTGCTTGCCGTTGCTGAGGAATTGCAACGCATTGGCCGGCAGCGACAGGACCCAGTTTCCGTTCGACAGCACCGTGGCTGGGTAGCTGACCCCGTTGACGTCGATAGTCAGCTTCACATACTGCGTGCTGCCGGTAACCCCTGTTGTCCCCGTCAGCGTCAGCGGCCCGCTAGCTTCGCTAAGGCTCAGTAGGTTATCACTGCCAAACAGATTAACAATAGACGGTGTCGGCAGGCTGGTATGGACGGTAAAGTTCACCGACTGCGTATCAGTATTGCCCACCGCGTCGGTGGCGGTGATCGCCAGCGTCTGGGCGCTACCGTTTGGAAGATTTTGCAGCACCGCTTTTGGCAGATTGATAGTCCAGCTGCCGTCTGCAAGTACCGTTCCGTTGTAGGTTACCCCGTTTAACACCAACGAGACTTTTTGCCCGGAGCCGGAAAGATTAGTGGTGCCGGAGATAGTCTGATTACCGTTTGACTCTACAAAATTCAGCACGCCGTCGGTAAAAGCGACGACCGGGCTAAGCGACGGCGCCGAATGGGTTGCGGCGATGAAGCTTCCGCTACCCGTCGAGACGTTGGCGGCATTATCGGTTACGGTGATATCAACGCTAACCTTGCCATCCGGGAAGGCCTTCATCTGGGCGGACGTCAGCGACAGGCTCCAGCTACCGTCAGCATTGATGGTTGCTGGGCCGTAATCTGCGCCGTTAATGCGGATAGTGACGCTCTGGATGCTGGCTTTCGCCAGCCCGGTAGAACCGCCTATTGTGCCGGTTGTTGCACCGGACTCCGCCACATTCAGAATACCATCGATAAACGGAGCTGCCAGGGTCGGCGTCGGCAGCGTATCAGTCTGCACGTTAAAGCTGGTACTGCCGGTGGCGGAGTTCCCGGCTCTGTCGACAATTGTGACGGTCATTAAGTGCGAACCGTCACTCAATGCCAGCAATGCCGCCGGTGGCAGCGTTAACGTCCAGCTGCCGTCATTGTTGACCGGCACCGTAATCGGGTTAATGCCGTCAATGGTAATCTTAACGGTCTGACCCGGACCGGTTACCGAGGTTGAACCACTCAGGGTTTGCCCGAGCGTTGCTTCTGCGAGGTTAATAATGCCATCACCACCAAACAGACCGTTGAGGGATGGCAGCGTCGGCCTAGTCAACAGATAATCGACGTTGGCCGCCGCACCGGCCTGGTTGCCCCATCCATCCGACGCGCTGACCGTATAAACATGCGTACCGTCGCTGTTTGACGGAATATCGTTAGAGCCGACAATAATGCTCCATTTACCGTCGCTGCCCACAGTTCCGCTTCGTACCGCCACGCCATCAACATAGAGCGTCACCACGGTATTAGCGGCAAGACCGCTACTGGTCCCCGTAACCGTTGTACCGGCCTGGGCATCGTTAATATTGACTAGTGCATCGCCGAAAGGCGTACTCATGGTCAGGGTCGGTGGCGTGGTGCTATTGATATCGACAGGGATTTTCACCTGTGTGGTATTGCCGTCTGCATCCGTCGCGCTCAGCGTCCACTCGCCTTTACCCTGGGTGAGATTCTGCAGAACGTTCAGCGGAATGGTCATCGACCAACTACCACCCGGTCCCGCCACGGTATCAATAATTTTACCGCCAACGTTCAGCGTAACGATCTGCCCTTCTGCTGATGTACCCGACAACACTTGAATGGCCGCTGTTTCGCTGATATTCACCTTGCCATCAGCAACAAAACTGCCCGGGTCCAGCGTAAGCGCCGGCCCGATCAGATCCACCGTTACCGTATGATTAACTTGCGTCGCCGCGTTATTGGCGATATCCGTTGCATTTGCCGTCACCGTATACGGCTGCGAGCCAGAACCGCTGGACAGCGCCTGAACATCGGCTGCCGGCACGTTGACGCTCCACTTGCCGGTGCTGTCCACCAACCCGGTATAGGTCTTACCGTTCAGCGTAACGGTAACAATACGACCGGCGGTAAGGTTCTGGGATGAACCGTCAATAGTCAGCGCCTGAAGATGCTCGATGGCATTAATCACGTCATCACCGGCGATCACATTGACGGTGATGGAAGGCAGTTTGCTGGCATCAGCCACAAAGGTCAGATTATGGTTACTGGAGGCCGTATTACCGGCTACATCGTTAACGGTAGCGGTAATCACCTGGGTACCGCTGGTCAACCCGGTCATCGACGAGGAAGGCAATGTCAGCGACCAGGTGCCGTCAGGCTGAACCAGAACGCCTGTATAAGATACGCCGTTAAATACAACGGTAACGCTACTACCCACCTCAGCGTTAGTGGTTTTACCGCTAATCACCAGCGGCTGCGAAGATTCATTCACATTGATGAAGTCATCGCCGGAAATAGCATTGATGGAAATGGTTGGCAGAGTCGCCGGGTTGGCATCAAGAATAAAACTGCCCTTCAACACGGTCGGGTTACCGGCAGAATCACTGATGGTGACCGTATAGTTAATCGGTCCGTCAGGCAGGCCTACCAGCGCGCCCGCCGGCAGGGAGATGCTCCAGGTCCCGTTGCTTAACAGCGTGGTGGTATAGGTCTGGTTGTTAACTACCACAACTATCGTATGTGGATGGTCAGGATCGTAAGGCCCACCGGTACCGGTAATCGGCACGCTCTGTCCCACTTCGACCGCGTTAACGTAGCCACCGCTGACCGCCTGAAGCCCTAACGCTGGCGGTGTTTTATCAATGTCGATGGTGCCGTTGATGACGCTGGTGTTTCCGGCCACATCCTTCGCGGTTACGGTGTAGGGAATCGGGCTTGTTCCGGTATCCGGAGAATTTAATAGCGCGGCGGGCGCGGCCAGAGACCAGTTGCCGTTGGCATCAACGGTGGCGCTGTAGTTGATGCCGCCGATATTCACGACTACCGTCTGTCCAGCACCGAGCACGCCTGTGCTACCGGCCAGCGTTGGTGAACCTGCAGCCTCTGCTGCATTTAGTATACCGTCGCCAAATGGCGTATTAATCGTCACCGACGGTACTTTGTTGATAACCACCGTAAAATCATGGCTTACGCTAATCGGGTTACCGGCCGCATCAACGGCGCTAACGGTGACGGTAGATTTACCATCACTCAACGCCTTGGCATCCTCTGTCGGTATCGGCACCGACCAGGTGCCGTCACTTCCGGTTATCCCTGAATAGGTTTTACCGTTCATGGTGACGGTGACGACGGTATTGACCGTCAGATTGCTTGAAATACCGGAGATGCTGAAGCCTGTACCCGCTTCGGCCACGTTGATGGCATCATCACCTGTGACTGGCAGTACGCTGATAGCAGTCAGGTCTTTATCAATGGTGAAGTTATGCTGTGATAATACGGTGTTACCGGCCTGGTCACTGGTCGTCACCACCAGGGTATAGCCATTGCTGGTCAGTGCAGCCAGATCGCCCTGCGGGATCTGCACCGACCATTTTCCGCTAGCATCCACCGTGCCTGTCCAAGACTGCGACCCCAGGAAGACGGTAACCGTCTGCCCAGGCTGAACGTTAATCGTCTTACCGGTTACTATAACCGCTTGGTTCAGCTCAGAGGCATCAAGAATATTGTTGCTGGTGACCGGATCCACACTCAGCACCGGCTGTTTGGTCGGATCTATCGCCACCTGGATTGGTTTCGTCACCACGGTGGCGTTGCCCGCGCTATCGGTTACCGTGACCGTCATATTGACGGTGCCGTCTGGCAGCGCTTTCAGATCCGCCGAAGTGACGGGAATAGACCAGGCTCCGTTTTGTCCAATCGTCGTGGTGTAGGTTTTGCCGTTCAGTACCAAGGTGACTTTATCCCCAGCCTGTACATCGGTTGCCGTCCCGCTTAATGTCTGAGTGGTGTTAGATTCAACAGTGTTAAGGTAGTTATTTCCGGCAAACACAGAGATAGTGACCTGCGGCGGCACCACATCAACAGGAACATTTAGATTCTGAGAGCCGGTGTTGCCGGCGATATCGGTGACCGTAACGGTGACCTGGAGCGGCGAGCTGGCGTTGGTCAACCCCGACAACGCGCCTGAAGGAATGGTGGCGTTCCAGTTACCATTGGCATCTACCGTTCCCTGATAATTAACGCCGTCGATGGTAATGACTACCTTCTGACCCGCCCCACTTACGCCGGTTTTACCGCTGAGAGTCTGGTTCTGGGTAATCTCCTGCGCGTTCAGCACACCGTCACCAAACGGCGTATTGAGGCTGACATTCGGCAGGTTATTAATAAGGATATTGAGGGTATGGTTGTCGCTTACCGTGCCATTAGGCCCATTCGCCGTCGCCGTAACCGTCAGCGCACCATCCGGTTGGGTCAGCAGCGTTCCGGCGGGCAGCGTTACCGACCAGTTGCCCTGAGCATCGGTTTGCGCCGGGAATGTCTTCGTGCCAATGGTTATCGTTACGGTGGTATTTGCGTCCAGCCCCGCGCTGGTACCGCGGATTGTGACCTGGCCAGTGGCCTCGTTTTTGCTGATATAGTCGTCACCGGAAATAATACTGATTGCCACTCCACCCTGCAGGGTATCGACATTAACCGTTGAACTGCCGGTGCCCGTTTGCCCTGCAGTGTCAGTGACTGTCACGCTAATGCTAGTGGGCCCCTGCGGCAATTTCTGCAGATCAGCGGCGCTGATCTGCACGCTCCAGTTGCCGTTGGCATCCACCTGCGTGGTGTAGCGATGATCGCCGATCGTGACCTGCACCGTACTGCCCGCTGCCGCGTTTTTCGTGGTACCGGAAAGAGTCTGGTCAGTTTTAACTTCGGCGGCATTCAGTGCATTATCACCGGTCAGCGGCGTGACAGTAATCGTAGGCAGCAGCGTTTTAACATTAAAACTGCCATTTATTGTGGTGGTATTTCCAGCCGCATCGGTCAGGGTCGCCACAATGTTGTTAGTCCCCTGCGGCAGTGCGGCAAGATCGGCGGGCGACAGGGAAATAGCCCACTTACCGTCCACGCCTACCAGCGCCGTGTAGTTTTTACCGTTCAGGGTTACGGAGACCGTACGTCCCTGCTCTTCAATCGATGCGATACCGCTAAGCGTTTGACCTGCTTTCGCTTCCTGCAGGTTAAGAATATTGTCGCTGGTCAGTGGCAGCACAGCCAACGAAGGCGGGGTGAGATCAACGGTAACGTTGCCCTGTACCTGTCCAGTATTTCCCGCCGCATCTTTGGCAACCACGGTTATCGGCAAGGTACCGGTAGCCAGTGCCGCCATATCGGCTGCGCTGAGGTTCAGCGTCCACTTACCGTTAGCATCGGCAGTGGTTTCCCAGGTTTTATTGCCAATCGTCACCGTGACCGTCTGCCAGCTGCCTTTTACGCCGGTCGTCCCCGACAGGGTCTGAGCTGCAGCATGTTCTGCGCTATTGACGTAGCCATCGCCAAACGGCGTATTGAGGACCGGCTTGGGTAGGTCATGGATCATCACGTCCAGGTTCTGAGTAGCCTGGGCCGACTGGCTTCCAAGTGAGACACGGGCAGAGATGGTGTAATTACCATCCTGCAGCAGTTGCAGATCAGCCGACGGGATCGAGGCGCTCCAGTTACCTGCCCCATCCACGGTCGCCACATAGTTTTTGCCATTCAAGGTCACAATAAGCGTAACACCGGGGCCGTACAGGGTGGTGATCCCTCGCACTTCCATCGGCTGTTCGGCTTCGGCCGCGCTCAGATGGCTATCAGTGGATAGGATCGCAATCGCAACGGCGGGCTGGGTGGTATCAACGGTAATCGTTTCGCTGGCGGTAATGACCTTACCGCTTTTCTCAGTGTAACTCACGGTCACGACCTGAGAGCCGTTAGCCAGCGCCTGCAGATCTGCCGCCGGGATCTCCACGCGCCATAGGCCATCGCCGCCTACCGTCGCAAAATAGGTTTTGCCATTTAACTTAATGGACACCATCTGACCGGAATCGATGTTTTGTGTTGAGCCCCACAGCAGCTGGTTCAATTGAACTTCGGCCGAGTTCAGTGCGTTGTCGTTGGCAAAAGTATTAATAAAAATTTTAGGCGTAACAACAGGCTCAGGATCCTGCCCGCCACCGCTGTTGTTACGGCCGTCATCCCCACCACCGCCACCACTATTACTGGCTGCGATAGCAACTCCGCCAATCACCGCTGCACCTGCTATCGCGCCCAGCACCCCCAGGGTAGAGATCCCCGCAATTCCCGCACTGCCGGTCAGCGCACCAATAGAAGTTTCGGCAATGGTTGGAACCACCGCCTCAGCAGCCATTGGGCCAGCTTCTGTTGCAAACGGGAAGGATGCGCGATGTACGCCCGTCGCATCTTCAAAAATCAGTTCGCTGTGTAAGCCGTTAGCATCAAGCGTAAAGAAGCTTTGATAACGTACCGTCGTTCCGTCCTTCATATGGACAATAAGATCATCACCCTGCCGCTCATAAAAATTAACCGCCTCAGGAGAGGCATTAATTTTCACTACGCTGCTTTGCGAGAGATTAACGACCCTGTCAGCACTTTGCGAATAACTTGTGATCTCCTTCCCATTTTCACGGCTAATAATATCCACGGTCGGAGAAAGTGCGTTTGGTTCTGCCATCTTGATATTCCTCTCGCTGCAAGGTAATTACGCACGGTGGCGATAATAAAGTGGGAAGCGCCTGATAATGAGCATCACCTTGAAATTGATTCAATAGGATTTAAAACAAGATATTGATTAGTAAAAAAATAATCAATTCATTGCATTACAATCATCTGAGTGATCGTATTAAAATCTATAACGTGCGACCTGCATTAAAGCAAATAAAAACAATAAATAAGTTTTATTCACAAAACACCACAAATGGGCTAGCAGGTAAAAAATTGGATACTATTAAGCAAATGCT
>NZ_JMPL01000114.1 GCF_000735365.1 Kluyvera ascorbata ATCC 33433
CTGGCGTTATTATTTCTCGTCTTAGAACTGGTAGGTCATACCAACAGCAACAACGTTGTCGGTCATAATCGCCAGACGTTTAGTGACCGCCGTTTCGTCAATCAGGTTGATTTTATAATCAACAAACGCGGACATATTTTTGTTGAAATAGTAGGTCGTACCCAGATCAACATACTTCATCAGATCCTGATCGCCGATCCCGTTGTCCAGGTCTTTACCTTTCATCTGCACGTAGCCCAGGGATGGACGCAGACCGAAATCGAACTGATATTGTGCAACGGCTTCGAAGTTCTGCGCTTTATTTGCAAAGCCCTGATCCGCGGCAACCAGACCTTTAATTGGGGTCATGTTACGGGTTTCGGTATAAACCATTGCCAGATAGATATTGTTGGCATCATATTTCAGGCCGGTGCCCCAGGACTCTGCGTTTTTACCACCGTTGGCCAGCGATTTTGCCTGCTGGACGTTGGTACGGTCAGAGTTGGTGTACGCCGCGCTGATAGCGAAATCGCTGCCGCCGAAGTCATAAGAAAGCGAGGTACCGAAGCCGTCACCGTTAGCGGTATCGTAGGCGCGGTCGTTTTTACCCTGATATTGAAGGGTTAAATCCAAACCGTCGATAACGCCAAAGAAGTCGGTGTTGCGATAGGTCGCCAGGCCGCTGGAGCGCTTGGTCATAAAGTTATCGGTTTTGCCGGTGGAGTCACCGCCGAATTCCGGGAACATATCAGTCCAGGCTTCAACATCGTACAGCGCACCCAGGTTACGACCGTAGTCAAAAGAACCGAAGTCTTTTAATTTCAGACCGGCAAATGCCAGACGGGTTTTCTGTGTAGAGGAGCTGCTGCTTTCTTCTTTATTACCAGCAAACTCAGATTCCCAGCGACCGTACCCGGTCAGCTGGTCGTTAATTTTGGTTTCGCCTTTAATGCCGAAACGAACGTATGTTTTATCACCATCGGAGCTGGAATCATCGCTCATGTAGTGCATTGCTCTTACTTTGCCGTAAACATCCAGCTTATTACTGTCTTTGTTATAAACTTCTGCGGCCATAGCTGAAGAAGACGCAATAATACCCATCATCGTTAATGCCAGCGTAGTTTTTTGCATTTCTCAATCCCGGTTTTTTATGTTCTAAAATTGCTGTGAAAGACCACTGTGAAAAAACAGGAACGTTTTTATCCCTCCCGTGTTAAAAATTTATGACAATGTCAGATTAAATATAAAAAAGTATGATAAAGTTTTTCTGTCATAAAAATGTCAATATTCTCCTCTAGCCTGCCTGATCCCGCGCAACAAAACCCCTCGCTTTCTGCGCTGCCTGTTGGCAAGCGGCCTGACTCCTGTTACAACGTTTGTCTGGTTTTATATTTCCTATTTTTAACGGCAGAGAATCATGAGTGATAGTCAGACGCTGGTGGTCAAACTGGGCACCAGTGTTTTAACGGGCGGATCGCGCCGCCTGAATCGCGCGCATATTGTCGAACTGGTTCGCCAGTGCGCTCAGCTCCACGCGGCTGGGCATCGAATTGTCATCGTAACGTCAGGAGCAATTGCCGCCGGGCGTGAGCATCTGGGTTACCCTGAACTGCCCGCGACTATTGCTTCTAAACAACTGCTGGCGGCTGTAGGTCAGAGCCGCTTAATTCAGCTCTGGGAACAGCTGTTCTCCATTTATGGTATCCACGTCGGTCAGATGCTGTTGACGCGCGCCGATATGGAAGACCGTGAACGCTTCCTCAACGCTCGTGACACCATGCGCGCGCTGCTCGATAACAACATCGTTCCGGTGATTAACGAAAACGACGCGGTCGCCACTGCCGAGATTAAGGTGGGCGATAACGACAACCTTTCCGCGCTGGCGGCGATTCTGGCCGGTGCCGATAAACTGCTGCTGCTGACCGATCAGCAAGGGCTGTTCACGGCCGACCCGCGCAGTAACCCGGACGCCGAGCTGATTAAAGACGTCTACGGCATTGACGACGAACTGCGTGCCGTGGCCGGTGATAGCGTGTCTGGTCTGGGCACGGGCGGCATGGGCACCAAACTGCAGGCCGCAGACGTTGCCTGCCGCGCCGGTATCGACACCATTATTGCCGCAGGCAGCCTGCCAGGCGTGATTGGCGACGTGATGGCGAATGTCTCCGTCGGTACCCGTTTCCACGCCCAGGATACCCCGCTGGAAAACCGCAAACGCTGGATTTTCGGCGCACCGCCAGCCGGTGAACTGATTGTGGATGAAGGTGCGACGGCCGCCATTCTGGAGCGCGGAAGTTCATTACTTCCAAAAGGCATTAAAAACGTGACAGGCAACTTCTCTCGTGGTGAAGTAATCCGTATCCGTAGCCTTGCAGGCCGCGACATCGCTCACGGCGTAAGCCGTTACAACAGCGATGCGCTGCGCCTTATCGCCGGGCACCACTCGCAGGAAATTGACGCCATTCTCGGCTACGAGTATGGCCCGGTTGCCGTGCATCGCGACGACATGATTACCCGCTAAGGAGTTCAACATGCTGGAACAAATGGGCATTGCCGCCAGGCAGGCCTCCTATACGCTGGCGCAGTTATCCTGCCGTGAGAAAAACCGGGTTCTGGAAACTATTGCCGATCATCTGGAATCTCAAAGTGAAGAGATTCTTGTGGCGAACGCCGAAGATTTAGCCCAGGCGCGCGAAAACGGCCTGAGCGAAGCCATGCTCGATCGCCTGGCGCTGACGCCAGCCCGCCTTACGGCGATTGCCAACGACGTCCGCCAGGTCTGCGTGCTGGCCGACCCGGTAGGGCAGGTGATTGACGGTGGGCTGCTCGACAGCGGCCTGCGCATCGAACGCCGCCGTGTCCCGCTGGGCGTGATTGGCGTGATTTATGAAGCTCGCCCGAACGTTACCGTTGACGTGGCGGCGCTGTGCCTGAAAACCGGCAATGCCGCCATTCTGCGCGGTGGTAAAGAGACGTATCGCACCAACGCCGCTACCGTTGGCGTTATCCAACGTGCGCTGAAAGAGTGCGGCCTGCCAGAAGCCGCCGTTCAGGCCATCGACAACCCGGATCGCGCGCTGGTGAGCGAGATGCTGCGCATGGATAAGTATATCGACATGCTGATCCCTCGCGGCGGTGCTGGCCTGCACAAGCTGTGCCGTGAGCAGTCGACGATTCCGGTTATCACCGGCGGTATCGGCGTTTGTCATATCTATATCGATGACAGCGCAGAGATTGAAGCGGCGCTGAAGATTATCGTCAATGCGAAAGCTCAGCGCCCGAGCGCCTGTAATAGCGTGGAAACGCTGCTGGTGAACCAGTCCATCGCCGACCGCTTCCTGCCAGCGCTGAGCCAGCAGATGGCCGAAAGCGGTATTACGCTGCACGGCGACGATACCGTGATGCGCGAGCTGCAAGGCCCGGCGAATCTGGTACCGCTGCAGGCAGAAGAGCTTGATAACGAGTACCTGTCGCTGCATCTCAACGTGGTGCTGGTGCCGGATATTGACCGCGCCATCGCGCATATCCGTCAACACGGTACCCAGCACTCCGATGCGATCCTGACCCGCACCCTGAGCAACGCCAACCGTTTCATCAACGAAGTGGACTCCTCAGCTGTGTACGTCAACGCCTCCACCCGCTTCACCGACGGCGGCCAGTTCGGCCTGGGCGCAGAAGTGGCGGTGAGCACGCAGAAACTCCACGCACGTGGCCCAATGGGCCTTGAAGCATTGACCACCTACAAGTGGATCGGCTTCGGCGATGATACCATTCGTGCGTAATTGATAGCGGGCGATGCAAAAATAGGCGGTTGATTAACCTGACTATTGACGCATCGCCCGGTTAGTTTTAACCTTTCGTCCCGTGATTCACGTTCGTGAACACGTCTTGCAGGGCCGATATAGCTCAGTTGGTAGAGCAGCGCATTCGTAATGCGAAGGTCGTAGGTTCGACTCCTATTATCGGCACCATTAAAATCAAATTCTTACGTAAGATCTTATCATTCTCCCACCAAAAAATTATTTTCATGTAACAGCTGGTGTAAGTAAATTCTATCAACGAAGATCAATCTTATCTACTGACCAAAAAGGCCTGATAGGGCTTCGCTCACTATACATCCGTGGCTGCAGGTTTAGTTGTCCATGTCTACACCACTCCTAAATTTAATGTGTTGGCAATGTGTTCAATAAAGCTCGAACAAATTAGCTCATTATGATCGGTTAATACTTCAACTTCTGGTTGCATGATTGTTTGTCCGTAAAAAGATAACGCGCCCGCCGGGTAGTAGCAGGCGCATTACGCAATAGGTAAACAAGGGAGGAAGTTCAGAAATGTAAATCGGGAAGGTTGTACGCAATGTTCATCGTACTACGTTGTTACGGCTTTGCCGCAACAAGCCAGTTGCCTGCCGCGCTCGCAGAATGTCTACAGCCCGGAGATAAGGAGATTGTTCCTGCCAGCTAAATCCCTTCCTGTCTATACGAACCAGCTCGTATTTTTCTACCAGAAAATTCACGGCATCGGCTAGGGTGATACCGGCATCGATGTGTTCCTTAATCACAGCCTCATTGCAGAATGGCGTGTCGTTTATTGTCAGACCATAGTGCTGTTCCAGCAGACGTGTCAGTAACATTTGCCAGACAGCCACGGGTGACAGGCAGGGCTTCACCGCCCGCTGAGTTGTTGCAGGTAAAGTTTTCATGTTTGCTCTCGTGAAGGTAATTAACGCTGAGTGGGGTAAATGGCGATGTATACGTAGCCGCAACTGCCAAGGGTGTCGGCTTCGCAGGTTAAATCGTTGTGGTACAGGGTAACGCAGTGGGCATGGTGGGTGCTGAGTTCACCAGTGGTCAGCATCGATTCCATCTGGCGGATAAAGTGCGGGAATGTTTCATCCAGCTTCCGGTATTCGATGTCACTGAACTTGCCGGTCATGCTGGCCCGGTCAGCCAGATAATGCAGTCGGTTGCCTTCCTGCACCAGACGGGCTCCCAGACGTGGCGTGATATCACGCTGCAGACCCCATGTGATTTTGCTCATTGATAACCTCTTTATTGTCAGTTCAGGGTGATGCTCATCAGGCAGGCATAAGGCCCCTCGCGGTCCTGGCGGCGTTCGGCGTATACCGCCAGGACTCCTGTGATATCCGGAACGTCCCTGCCGGTGTAATGGCAGACGCTACCGTGCCACTGGTATTTGCCGGTGCAGAAACGAAAGATTCGGGACTCAGGATGCTGGCGGTATATCGTCATTGCCCGGCGTTTACTGATAATTTTCATGTAATACCTCACAGCAGACCGTGTTCTGCGAACGAATAGATTTGCCTGCCGCCGACAATCAGATGGTCAGGGACACGGATATCCACCAGTTGAAGTACCTGAACCAGTCGCTGCGTGAGGGCTTTGTCAGCCTGGCTGGGCGTCGTCTCGCCGGAAGGATGGTTATGCGCCAGTATTACCGCTGCCGCGTTGAAGTACAGAGCGCGCTTGACCACCTCGCGGGGATGTACCTCGGTACTGCTAATAGAACCGGCAAACAGGGTTTCGTGGGCAATCAACTGGTTCTGCTGGTTCAGATACAGCACCCGGAACTCTTCCCGTTCAAGCGCGGCCATATGCAGCCGCAACCACTCCCGGACGGCATGAGTGGAGGTGAAGGCTACCCCAGGCTCATGCAGGTGCCGCTCCAGAGCCCTGAGCGCCCGCTGAATGAGACGCCGGTCCTGTGGCGTTATCTCGCCGGGTAAAAAGGAAAGCTGTTTCATTCGTTGCTCCTCCGGTCAGTCAATGATACGCAAAATGGCGTGGGCTTCAGAATGCTGCAGGGCATAGTCCCGCAGGCGGTAATAGTGCGCGGTCATTGCGTCACACTCTGTACGGCAGGCGTGATGGCTGTATTCAATCAGGCAGACAGCAATGCCTGCGGCTTCAGCACTCATGTCCGCGCCATTGCCGTTCATACCGTTGAACAGATGCCATTTATCGTCAACGTCAGCATCAGGGGCCATAAACGCGCCGCCATTGCTGAGCGTGTAAAAGGACCAGATACCACTGTTGTACTCGTCACAGAAGCGGTCCATCCAGGCGAAAATGCGGGGTTCCAGCGTTATCCATTGTGGGATAGAGCCAAAGTACTGCGGCCAGAAGCAGATACGCTGTTCGTCGGGTATCTGCGTTACGGTCAGTTCAAATTCGGATTCGTTAGCAGCAGATGCGAGGTTGTTTTTTGTCGCTGTTGTCATGGGTATGTCTCCGTCAATAAAAAAACGCCAGCGGCGACGGCTGGCGTATGCGGTAATAATGAGTGTTCGGGAAGATTAAATGTTGCTGGTAAATCATGCGGAGCCAGCAGATGGATACGTCCGTACAGATGCCTGGCTTGCGGGTATAGCGGTTAAGACCTTCACCGGCATCCGGTTCAAAGTTCCATGCCTGCCCTAGTCGTCTTCAATGTTAACGCCGGTGATACTGGCAGGAACTAATGGCCCTGCTGCGCAATCAGCCGATACCCACTACGGTAGGTCATAAAGCGATTAGTGAAACGACTTCAAACCTTCAGAATTATTCATTACTCCCCCCCTGAAAAATAATAAAAAAGCGGCAGAATCGTGAGATTCTGCCGTTAGTTGTGTATGTTCAGAGGAATGATATATATCTGAATATTTTTATAATGCTGATAGGCCGTTTTGTGCCAAAAGCAGAAGCTGGTAATTCGTGTCTAATATACTTCACTTAACGTATATCCCAGCTCTGGTACAGAATATGCAAATTAAATACCCAAGAAGTGGCAGGCTGATTAACAAAGAACTCCTTCGATTATAGGATGATTTGTATCGGCACTCATCACACCATGTGCTCGATTCACGCCGCATAGTCAGTTGAATTTTGCTACTCTGTAAGAGGTGGTAAGCATTATCCAATACGGATTTAAATCAATGGAATAAATGATTATGAGTGAAAATGAAACAATCCCAAAGAAGTGTCACAGCCAGATTAACAAAGCTGTATTCTTTACATCTGCTTTGTTAATTTTTCTTCTTGTCGCTTTTGCCGCTGCATTCCCGGATGTTGCTGACAAAAATTTCAAACTACTTCAGCAACAAATCTTCACGAATGCAAGCTGGTTCTACATCCTTGCTGTGGCCCTGATTTTATTGAGTGTCACGTTTCTGGGACTCTCACGCTACGGTGATATCAAGCTGGGTCCGGACCATGCGCAACCTGATTTCAGCTATCACTCCTGGTTTGCGATGCTTTTTTCGGCAGGGATGGGGATCGGCCTGATGTTCTTTGGCGTTGCTGAACCGGTGATGCATTATCTCTCACCTCCCGTTGGCGCCCCAGAGACTGTTGCGGCAGCGAAGGAAGCAATGCGGCTGACCTTCTTCCACTGGGGTCTGCATGCCTGGGCAATCTATGCCATTGTAGCGCTGATTCTGGCCTTTTTCAGTTACCGCCACGGTCTACCTTTAACGCTGCGTTCTGCACTCTATCCCATTATTGGCGATCGCATATACGGACCTATAGGCCATGCGGTTGATATTTTTGCCGTTATAGGTACGGTCTTTGGCGTTGCAACATCGCTGGGTTACGGTGTTTTGCAGGTGAATGCCGGTTTGAACCACCTATTCGGGGTGCCCATTAATGAAACGGTGCAGGTCATTCTGATCGTGGCCATCACGGGGTTAGCGACGATTTCTGTGGTGACCGGCCTAGACAAGGGAATACGTATCCTGTCTGAGCTCAATTTGGGCCTCGCGTTGTTGCTCCTGGCGCTGGTCCTGTGTCTGGGGCCAACTGTGCTTCTGCTGAAGTCATTTGTGGAAAATACCGGCGGTTATCTTTCGGAACTGGTGAGTAAAACGTTCAATCTTTACGCATATGAACCTAAGTCGAGCAACTGGCTGGGGGGCTGGACATTACTGTACTGGGGATGGTGGCTTTCATGGTCGCCATTTGTGGGGATGTTTATCGCACGGGTCTCACGCGGCCGAACCATTCGCGAATTTGTCACCGGCGTGCTGTTTGTTCCGGCCGGCTTTACGCTCATGTGGATGACGGTGTTTGGTAACAGCGCAATCTATCTCATTATGAACCAGGGGGCGACCGATCTCGCCAATACCGTCCAACAGGATGTCTCGCTGGCCTTGTTCAATTTCCTGGAGCATTTCCCGTTCTCCTCCGTGCTGTCATTTATTGCAATGGCTATGGTCATCGTCTTCTTTGTCACATCTGCTGACTCGGGGGCAATGGTTGTAGATACTCTGGCATCAGGTGGGGTGGCAAACACACCCGTCTGGCAGCGAATCTTCTGGGCATCGCTCATGGGAGTTGTTGCAATTGCGCTTCTCCTTGCGGGAGGGCTGAGCGCGCTGCAAACGGTGACAATAGCAAGTGCATTACCCTTCTCCGTGATCTTGCTGATATCCATATACGGGCTGTTAAAAGCCCTGCGTCGAGATTTGACTAAGCGTGAAAGCCTGAGCATGGCGACTATTGCTCCTACGGCTGCACGTAACCCAATTCCCTGGCAGAGAAGGTTACGCAATATCGCGTATCTGCCGAAACGATCTCTTGTGAAACGTTTTATGGACGACATTATCCAGCCTGCCATGACGCTGGTTCAGGAAGAACTGAACAAGCAGGGGACGATAAGCCACATTAGTGACGCAGCCGACGATCGTATTCGTCTTGAAGTGGATTTGGGCAACGAGCTGAATTTTATATATGAAGTGAGGCTTCGCGGGTATAGCTCACCCACCTTCGCGCTCGCCGCAATGGATAATGATGAGCAGCAGACTGACCAACATCGATATTATCGCGCTGAGGTTTATCTCAAAGAAGGCGGTCAAAATTATGATGTGATGGGCTGGAATCAGGAACAGTTGATTAATGACATACTGGACCAGTACGAAAAACACCTGCACTTCCTGCACCTGGTTCGTTGATAGCAAAATGCCGTCCTAGGGGGCGGCAATTATTTATCCCGACCGCAATACGAGGGAATGCAGAATGATTTCACGCTGGCAATGGATTCTGAAGCAAACATTTAAGAAACTCTGGTTCAGAGCTACGTTATTCGCAATTGTCGCGATAATAACGGCTCTTTTATCTATTCTTTTTAAATCAATGATTCCTGAGTCGGTTTCAGTGAAGGTTGGTGCGGAAGCAGTTGATAACATTCTGAACATACTGGCATCGAGTATGCTGGCAGTGACCACATTTTCGCTGAGTATCATGGTCACAGCCTACGGTTCAGCCACTACTAATGTTACTCCCAGAGCAACGCGTTTAGTTGTGGAAGACGTAACCACACAAAATGTACTGGCCACCTTCATTGGTTCCTTTCTCTTCAGTCTGGTAGGAATTATTGCCCTCAATATGGGAGCCTACGGAGAAAGGGGAAGAGTCATTTTATTCATTGTCACACTCGTTGTCATTGCCCTCATCCTCATCACATTGCTTCGTTGGATACAGCATTTGACCTCTCTGGGGAGGGTCGGTGAGACAACAGCAAAAGTAGAACAGGCTGCCATCGAAACATTTATTGCGAGAGCCAGAAATCCCTGTCTCGGCGGATATCCATGGCTTGAGAGCTATGAACAGCCGAAAGGAACGGTTGCAGTTTATCCGAAGAAGATTGGCTATGTTGAATATATTGATATGGAGAAACTCAGCAAGCTGCTGGCCAATGATCCTCGTCATGTATACCTTGTGGCGCAACCAGGCAGTTTCATTCATCCGTCCATGCCAGCTTTGTACCTGAGTCAGGGCCAGGAGTCATCAATCTGCGCCGATTTACTTGAGACGATCATTGTCTCGGATGTGCGTTCATTTGCTCAGGATCCCCGATTTTGTCTTAGCGTCATGGCCGAAATAGCCTGCAGAGCCCTTTCACCCGCAGTGAACGATCCTGGAACCGCAATCGATGTCATTGGCAGAGGTGTTCGTATACTTTCTGCTTACGCGCAGAATAAGTCTCATGAAATTGAAGTGACCTATCCTTCAGTACACGTTGCGCCACTTCAGAACAACGATCTCCTGGAAGACTTTTTCTCACCTGTCGCACGCGATGGTGCCAGTATGAGAGAGATTCAGATAAGAGTGCTCAAAGGGCTATCTATGCTGAGTACGGGTTGGCCTGAGATGTTTGCTGATGCCGCGCACACTCTGGCAATTGAAACATTAGAGCATGCAAATCGCGCTGACCATATAGACTCCGATAGAGAATTCATAAAATCAATTTATTTTGATTTGTTTTTTGATGAAAACGCTAATAAGCAATCATAGTTGTGGAGCAAGCGATTTGGTTGCTAGCGAGACAAGAACAAAGCGTCTGCATGAGAATGGGCGTCTGCTTTGTATTAGAAGAGAACATACTGAGTCTTCATCACTTTTGCAGCAGGCTTTATCTCTACGTAAGACATCGCCTACAATCAAATATTTCGGTTTAATACCAGGAGAACACTAAATGTAGAAATTATGTCTACTCAGTTCGGAACAGACTACTGTTTTTTTATTCCGTAGCTGAGACCATCATATTTCCTCCAGCAAAGGAGATAAAAATGGAAAAATTATTTACCCCGTTTCAGACCGGTGATACTGACCTGGTAAACCGCGTCGTTATGGCCCCCATGACCCGCTCACGGGCAATGACTAGTGATACCGCTGATGAACTGACCGCAAAATATTATCAGCTGCGTGAATCCGTATGGGGCAAACCGGAGGTCGTCCGTGACGGGCTCAGGGATCTGGTTCGCCGCACGGGCGCAGATGAAATTATGGTGAACTCATGGCAAGGCACTCGTCTTTGCCGCTCTTCAGAAATAATGCTGAGTATTCTACCGGAAAGGCAAAAGGATCATTTACCAAAGATAATGACGAGAAAGTCATTGACGAAGCGGGGAAGGGGTTAAGTCATCAATCCATATCAAAATATCAGACGCCTGTTTACGCTATGCGGGCGTCCGCTTTTCGCTCACAGCGGACCTTCAATCCAGTAAGTATGTCGGCTTCGTGCTATGAGTCCAGCGATTATTGCAAGAATCGAAATACGCTAACCAACTGGGATCGGGGTACGTCGGCAATCGAAGCTGCAGGCAGGTAGCTCCTGCAGCCAGTATTGTTAACATTTCAACAGCAGCACTCTGCTTCTTTTTCACTACATTCTTCACAAATTCTGCAAGAGCAGAAGTCCTCAAGGTTATTGCACTGGCTACATTTTTTGCAGGTACAGTCCGACTCTTTCTCGTCACAGTTCTCACAAGTTCCACAAGTACATGCACTCATCATGTGTGCACACTTATCACAAATTTTATCCATAGTTTCTCTCAACCGCTAAATAAACAATCTCAACATAACACGTGATTATTTTATCATTGCTATATAGTCAACTAAAACTGGCCACTGCGCTCATTATTCGGAAGTGCCTGGACTAATCGGTGGAAATAAAAAATGAAAAAAATAAACCCTGACTGCTCCTGGCAGTCAGGTATGTTGTTATGGATGGAAAGCACAACTGTCACTCGTTAGTGCAGTCTGCTAATGTTGGCAGTGCCTTCGTAGCGTTCGTCAGGTCAACGCTGAAGGTCCCCGCTTTGCGGTCATTGACGTAGACGTCGAACTGCCTGGCCTTACGGATATCCATGATGAAACTAAACCAGGCATTATCCCCGTTACGCCAGCCAAGGGTTGAGGGAATGGCGTATTGCTTATGGGGCCCATCACCACTGTGATGTCGGTACTGTCATCATGCGAGCTGATCGTTTTATCCCCTGCGAGGGTCAGAAAAACCGATTGCTGGTAAATACCGTTCTGGTCCGGATTTTCCGTGCAGTTGATGGTAAACATCTTTCCGCTGCTATCCGTCACACTGTATTCCGCATTGCCCTGACCGTACCCCTGTTGCCAGAGTCCCGAAACCGCAGAGGCATTGAAGCTGACAAGCAGCACGCCAGCGAGCATGAGCCGACTTAAAGAATTTATTTTCATTTCTGTCTCCTTTGTCTTTGTATTTATTCCCGGTTATCAGGATTTGAGGGTATCAGCAGCCGTCCCATCAGTTTGCCGTCATGGGAATATTCAAGGAAACGCTCCCGGGTGCGCGGGTCCGTTTTCTCGTGGTATTCCAGGCTGATGTTGTCGGCAATACACAGCGCATTCATCAGCGGCTGCACGGTTTTCTCCTCCATATCCACGAGGTAGTAGTAACAGCCACCCTCGCAGCCATCGGGCGACTGACGGGTACGTAAGACCTGCATAGTGGGACCAGAAAGAGCAATCTGCGACCACTCTTCCCTGACATCATCCTGACGGCTCACCACATCGCTGAAGCGCGGAGGCGTGAGGTCCTTAAATTTACTGATAGCTTTCAGGTCATCACTCCTGTCATCGCAAGCGCTCAGAAACAGAGTGGAGGCAACCAGCGCCAGTAGAGGTAGTGTTTTACGTTTCATTATTTTTTCCTGAAATCAGACGAACCACTTTGGTAAAGACATAAATCCCCACGAAAATACCCACCGGCACGCCGACGAACGGCGTCAGCGCGACACTGGCAGCACCGGCTGCGCCACCTCCCGTCAGTAGTGCGGCAACGGTTGCAAGTGTCAGGGCCGTGAGGCTGTCGGACACTCCAGTTTTGTTCAGAATGATGACGATGATAACAATGGCGATAATGGCAATAACAGGCACTGGGCTCCTCCCTGTTGCCGGGTTGATAACAACGCCTGCGCTATTCCGGTGGGCTGTCAGCCGGAACAAACGTAAGCAGTGAATGCTGGATAAAGCGAAAATGGGGTAAGGCCTGAATGAAGACCGGGTCTTCAGTCAGGCGGCACAGACTGTCATTCCGGCGAAAAGTCTCCTGCAAAGGCTGAATCAGATGGATTTCATCAAGTGTGAATAAGGCGATATGCCCTTCGTGTTCAGCCACCAGATACCAGGTCTGCTGGTGGATGAGTAACCGGCAGGGAGCCAGGCGCTCACAGCGTCGCCCCTCCGCAATCAGCGTCACCCGCCTGCGCCCGGTAATGGCCTGAATCAGTCTCCAGAAAGACAATGCTCCTGAAGGCGAAGGCACCGGATTGGCTGGTGCTATCATGCAGGGAGACTCATCGCACATCAGCAGAGCATTCACCAGACGGCGGTCAAGGCCGGGAAAAAGCCCGGCCAGCCCGCTGCGGTGGGCAAAGATAAGCACGTCGGGCACCATCTGCATCTCGCTGCCAGCAGTGCGTAAGCGGCAGTATCCGGATTGATACTCCAGGTCCAGATACATCAGCCGCTCACGAAAATCACGCCGCAGCGTGCGCACCGACACACCAAACTCAGCGGCCAGTTTGCGCACACTCAACGTTTCACCCGCCACCAGACGGCTGATTATCAGTGACAGCCTGACAGCCAGCCGGTCATGGCGGCGTTCTGCCTGTGTCATGAGAGGTTCTCCAGGAAAGTTAACTGACTGAAAATGATGTGATTACTTTAAAGAGGGGGGCGGACAGGGTATGGACAACGCAGAAACTATTTTTTATTTCTGCAAAAGCCAGATGTAATGGGGGTTAAAGGCTATAACCGGAGGATTGAGGCACACGAGCACATAGCGATGCGGACAGGTGGTGTCCGATATTAACAACGCGGTAACATCAAGCAGCTACTGCAGCTGCGTGAGCAGCGTTTCCGCCATCACCCACAGTGCCCGGTTAAGCTTCACGTCCCCGTCAATGCCACGCACAGCACGGGTATGCGACCGTCCGCCTTTGGCATTACGGCCACTGAGCCCACCTTTAATCAGGTTCTCCTGAATACGCTGCCAGGTAGTCCACAGGTCGTTGCTTTCGTCCTGCCAGCGGCGCGGGGAGAGTATCTGCGATTCAGTAACCGGCTGGTGGTCCTCACCAAAGCGATACGTCAGCGCGGCTTTTGCCAGTGCCTGCTGCGCAGGTGGTGGTAACAGCAACGACTGCATGGCATCCCGCTTTTCTTCCACGCGATCAAAAATCCCCAGCACTTCATACGCTCCCTCAATCACCTGGCTCACCACATCCCCCTTGTGCGGCACCCGTACCTCGCCAAAGGATTCGCCGCAGACAAGACCGTTTTGGCACACAGCCCTGAACAGGCCCGGC
>NZ_JMPL01000115.1 GCF_000735365.1 Kluyvera ascorbata ATCC 33433
TTACACTTGCAGTATTCCTATTTTTTTACACTGGAATAATTTCGGCCCTCCGTATCTCCTTTCTGTCTGCATGGTTGTTTTCTAATGGTTTTTTATGCTTTAAGAATTTTATTTATTTTTAATAGTTGAACTAAGAGCCATCTTAAAAGCTTATTGACAATAAATTACCTCAATGAAATTATTCTAATATGGATAAGGAGGGGACAATGAAGTCGCTCAATAATAATTTTGCAAGAGTTACCTGTATGAGCTGCCCTTCTCATTGTGAAGTTAAGCCAAATGCCTCTCTACGGGTTTCATTTTGTCAGGAATACTGTTTTTGTACCTGGCCTGAAGCCAGTCGCTATTTCTCACTCGGTATCATGGAGGGTCTCCTTAAACAGCAATATCACTACCTGTATCTTGGGTGTGTTTTTGTTGATTTCTCTATTAGCTATCTGCGTTTTTTTACTGACAAAAAATGGTTGGACTATTTATACGAAACAAAACTAAAGATTGTTCTCGTTTGCGATAGGCAACTCAGACCATTGGCTAATTACTGGTATAAGCATCACAAAGATATTTTTTTGATTATTTATCAACAGGATAATTTAAAGTCTGCTGGTGAGAAATTAAAGAAAAGATTTATCTATCAGAGAGATGCGTTTTTTCATGGACTATCTCTGTCAACGCTCGAATTCGATGTCCTGGGGGCACTGATTGCGGGTGAAAATTGTAACCATCTGGCCAGGGGGCGCCATCTTGATATCCGTGCGGTGTATGCCGCAAAGCGACGGGCGGAGAAGAAAATGGGTGCTGATATCAATACACTGCTTCGATTTTCGCACTCATCATAAACGTCATTAAATAGGTTTGTTTTTATGTTTTCTAAATCACCTCACGGTGAGGGAGGCTTACAATTTAAATTCAATGAAAGGATGTTTTTCATTATTTAAACATTGGTGTAAATACGCCATGACGGGCTCCCTGCGTCTTAATAAAAGGTAGCCTGATAAATAAATATTAAAACAACAATCTGGCAGCAACACAAAAAGGAAGAAGAGAAGGAGTTTATTATGATGCCAAAACCTCTGGAACGTAAGCCGTTAGCACTGTGTATCACCACCGCGTTACTGATGTCTAATTTCTATTGTACTACCGCGCATGCCGAAACATTTCTTGCAACTACTACACTTTATTATTATGGATCCGGTAATAGCAATGGAAATAACAGCGACTTCACCAACTATGATGAGGTGAATATCACTACCAGCGACTGGGGAACAACCAGCGGTGGTCTTAAAGGCTGGGCTATCTACATGAACGGTGAGAACTATAAGTTTAACGATCTTACTGTTAAAACCACGGGCATGATGGCGGACGGTATTCACACCAAGAATGGCGGCGGCAATATCGTTATTGAAAATTATAACGCTATTACCAGTGGTTACAGCTCCGACGGTATCAACCTTGGGCGGGAGCTTAACGCGAACTATTCCCGCGTGACGGTCAACAATGAAACCAACATTAAGGCGACGGGCATGGGCGTTCGCGCCAACGCCTCAATCAATAATGCCAATGCGGTTGCCACTATCACCCTTAATGGGCCAACAACCATTGAAACCACCTCCGCAGGCTCTACTGTGGCGGGCTATGCGGTGTATGCCGGCCAGGATACCGAAGCCAACAGTACGGCGGTGAAAGGCAAGGCGGAAATATTCCTCAATGGTGATAGCACGCTTAAAACGGTCGGCAAGAGCGCACACGCCGTTTATGCCCGGGCTGCGGGTACCGTGTCGTTGGGTAATGTGAATATTTCGGCAATGGGTGACTTAGCCAACGGGCTGTTTGCTTCTTCGTCATCAGCAGGTCAGCAGGCGGCTATTTATCTGGCAAAAGATGCCGTGATTAACGTAGGCACCGGCTCAGCGGTTTATGCCTCCGGCGCCGAGGCGCTGGTAAAATCTTACGACATTGATAGCGGTACAGAGGTAGCGGGCGTTTACCTGATAAACGGGAATATCGTTGCCGATAACGATGGACAGGTTTCGCTGCATATGGCGGACGGTAGCGTGTTCACCGGTATCACCAACTCAAATCAACTAGCAACCTCAGCCGCCAATGCCGGGGATATCGCCCTGCAGATTGATGGCAGTAACAGCCTCTGGAAAATGACCGGTGATTCGGTGCTGTCCTCACTTACGCTGAATAACGGTACGGTTGAGTGGGCGGGGGCATCGGCGGGTAACGTGTTGACGGTGGCCGGTAATTACCAGGGGAACAACGGCCTTCTGCGGATTAATACGGTGCTCGGCGATGATAATTCGGTGACCGATAAGCTGGTGGTGGAGGGCGATACTTCCGGTACCACGTTTGTTGCCGTCACCAATGCCGGGGGCAGCGGTGATAAGACAATTAACGGGATTGAAGTGATCCACGTTGATGGCGCTTCTGACGGCAACTTTGTTCAGTCCGGACGCATTGTCGCTGGCAGCTATGAGTATGCGCTGCGCCGGGGAGAAGGGACAGCGTTTAACCACTGGTATTTGATGAACGCCGCAACCACCCCGGAAGAACCGGTGCCAGAAAAGCCAACGCTGCGTCCGGAGAGCGGCTCCTATATTGCCAACCTGGCCGCGGCCAACACGATGTTTACGACTCGTCTGCATGACCGACTGGGTGAGACGCAGTATATCGACCGGTTAACGGGGGAACAGAAGGTCACCAGCATGTGGATGCGTAACGTCGGGGGGCATACGCGCTTTAAAGATTCCAGCGGGCAGTTGAGTACCCAGAGCAACCGCTATGTGCTTCAGTTGGGCGGCGATATTGCCCAGTGGAGTACCAACGGCCTTGACCGTTGGCATCTGGGGCTGATGGCTGGCTACGGCAACAGCCAAAGCAATACGAAGTCTGATGTGAGTCGTTATCACTCCCGAGGACAGGTAACGGGCTATAGCGCCGGGATTTATGGCACCTGGTATGCAAACGAAGCGGATAAAACGGGCAGTTATCTGGATAGCTGGATCCTCTACAACTGGTTTAACAATAAGGTGTACGGAGAGAGACTGGCGAGCGAGAAATATGATTCAGACGGCATTACCGCATCCGTTGAGGGGGGCTATAGCTTCCTGATGGGTGAGCGTCGCGACGGGCGCTCTACTTATTGGCTACAGCCGAAAGCACAGCTCACCTGGATGGGGGTGCAGGCCGATAATCATACGGAAGCAAACGGTACACGAGTGAAGGGGAAGGGCGATGGCAACCTGCAAACCCGACTTGGGTTGAAAGCGTTTATCAAAGGGTATAGCGCGATCGATGAAGGGAAAGAACGCGAGTTTCAGCCATTCGTTGAGACTAACTGGATCTACAACACGCAGTCCTACGGCGTTGTCATGAATGGTGTCACTAACTACCAGGCGGGGACGCGCAATATCGGTGAACTCAAAGCGGGCGTGGAAGGACAGTTAGGGAAAAACTTGCATCTCTGGGGCAACGTCGCTCAGCAGATTGGGGATAAAGGTTACAGCGATACACAGGGTATGCTGGGGATTAAGTACGCATTCTGATATCTGTCGGGCGGTGTGACAGCCGCCTGTTTTTCTGATGATTGATGTGCTGTCGTATCGAGAATGCTATGAAAATTTATGCTGAAGAACTGCGCATCATTATGGACGCTATCATGAAGATTATTTTTGATGATGGTGAAGACACTCAACGCGATATGACTTTTCGCACATTGTTACAGGAGATGGAGACCAGAGAGTACCCTGAATCGGTAAGAACGTTGTGCCAGCAGGCTGCTCATACCTGGAGTCTGGCGAATGATATGACGGAGGCTACGGATAAAAAGACACTGCAGCAGTCGGCGATTGCAAATCTTCTGGCTGCCTTCGGGCGTATCAACGGCCTGGTGGCAACGGAAGCGTATATCCTACAACGAAATAAAGAGCAGCTCGGCTTACGCTAGGTGTTCAACGATTTCCCTGAAAGTTTGCCCCGTGATAAACGGGGCTTTTTTTATCGCCTTAATGGGGAAGATAGCGGTCACCCACCTGCGCTATCGCATACCAGGCCATCAGCTCGGCCGTACCCGCGTCTCCTTCTGCAGGGGACCACGGCGCATAATCTTCTTCAGCAACGGGTTGATAGGCTCCCTGCTTCACTTCAAAAATCACGCCGCCGTTATCGAGCGATAGCACCGCGTGCCAGGTACCTGCCTCCATTTCCAGCACGGTGCAGGTTTCTCCAGGTACCGCCCGGTGCGTCACCGTACCTTGCTCATCAAAATTCAGCACGACAAAGCGCCCGCTGAGCGGCAGCAGCAGCTCAAAGGTGTGTGGATGACGATGTGGGCGTACGTAGGTGCCAGGCTCCATAGCAATCGCCAGGCGCTGAACCGGGTCGCTTAACTCCGGGTGAAAGTTACGGTGCGCACGCAGGCGAGGGGAATGTGCGGCGGCGGCACTTTGCTGTTGCATATCGTTACAGGTGATCTGCTTCATCCTGACGGCCTTGTTAATAGAGGAAATTATGGTCGCCAGATTGCCAGAACCTGGTGGGTAAGTGAAGCACCGACTTGTGTCTTACATCACCAGGGCTCATAGTTGCATTGTTGTTATTTAATTTATGAATAATTGTTATGTGAGAGATGCCGATGGAGATGTACCTGAAGAAGATGAAGAGCGAATGGCTTTCGCTACTTGAGCAGACCGAACCTCACATACGACAGTTGACCGCAGAAATTGCGGTGGCAAACGCACGCATGCTGTGTGCCGAGTTTTATAAAGTGGTGCTGGCTGACCCGCATGCTGAAGAGTTTCTCAGCAATGAACAGGTGGAAAAACAGCTTAAGAGCGCGCTCGAACGGTGGATCATCGATATCCTTTCTTGCAAAGAGGAGGATATTGACCGCCTGCTTGCGGCCCAGCACACTGTGGCTGAAGTGCACGCACGCATCGGCATACCGGTTGAGCTGGTGGAGATGGGCTTCCGGGTGCTGAAAAAAATTCTCTATCCCGTCATTATTTTTAGCTCTCAGGTGTCTGCGGATAAGCTGCAGATCTACCATTTTTCTATCAACAGTATCGATCTTGCGATGGAAGTGATGTCACGGGCCTTTTCTTTCAGCGAAAGCAGTATGTCGAAAGACGATGAAAACTATCGTATTTTCTCACTGCTGGAGAACGCTGAAGAGGAGAAAGAGCGGCAGATTGCAACATTGCTGACCTGGGAGCTCGATATTCTTTATAAAGTCGTACTCGATGTTGATTTAGGGAATGGTATGCCGCTCAGCCAGTCTGATTTCGGCCTCTGGTTTAACCATAAAGGTCGCCACTATTTCAGTGGGATTGCCGAGGTGGGGCATATTTCACGGCTGATGCAGGATTTTGACGGTGTGATTCATGCCCTGAGCGCCGAGGGGAAATCACTCGGTAATAAAGCCGAGCGTAATAAATTCCTGATTCAGCTCAGGAGCACGGTATCGCAGATCCTGACCTTGTTACGCGAGCTGTTCGAAGAGGTCTCGCGCCATGAGGTGGGTATGGACGTCCTCACCCGGCTGCTCAACCGCCGCTTCCTGCCGACTATCTTCAAACGTGAAATTGCCCATGCTAACCGGGTTGGCACGCCGTTGTCGGTACTGGTGATTGATGTGGACAAGTTCAAACAGATTAACGATACGTGGGGTCACAATACTGGCGATGAGATTTTACGTCGCGTCTCCCAGGTCTTTTATGACAACGTCCGAAGCAGCGACTACGTTTTCCGCTACGGCGGTGATGAATTTGTTATTGTGCTGACTGAAGCGACGCAAATTGACACGCTGCGTACCGCTGAGCGTATCCGCAGCCGGGTGGAAAAAACCAAGGTGAAGGCCTCGGACGGCAACGATATTTCGCTTTCGCTGTCGATTGGTGCGGCGATGTTTAATGGCCATCCGGACTATGAGCGCTTGATTCAACTGGCGGATGAAGCGCTTTATATCGCGAAAAAACGGGGAAGAAACCGCGTGGAGATGTGGAAGGCGGGGCAGTAAATTAGTCTGCTGTGGTTTTATTTTCTCGCGTGGAAGGAGAGATCTTTTACGCAGCCGCATCGCTTTGGATGCGGCTGTCATGGATCATCCGACTTCATGCAATTCCAGATATCCTTTTCTGATGTCATACCGCAGATGTTTTGTCAGTGAAAACTGCGGATCTTCGGGATCGAATCTGCGTCTGATCATGTCCTGGTAGGCCTGCACGGTCATGCCGTCATATATTTCTTGATTGATATTATAGCCTGAGCAGTTTGCACCATTGCTTGTTCCATTGCGGTGGGACGTGCCGATAATACGAATAATAAAATCTGGATATTCAGACAGATTAATACAGTGGACGTTTTGAGCAGAAATAATCATGAGATACAAGCTTCAAAGGGGGAATGGTATGCGACGAAGCATAGTGGAATATTCGGGATTTGTCCCCTGCAGGAATCGAACTTTAATGAACTAGGCTCCATTATACATGGTTTCTTTAATATTCGAAATTAAATGAGCCCCCAATTGGGCCCCCATTGTGTTTTTAGTCAAAAAACGGAACTGTGATAGTTGTTAAACATTCTTAGTAAGACTCAGCCAGTCATTGTGTTCCAGTAAGCAATGCCAACTTTTGTACGTGTTGCCAGGCACGTTACTATTGAACGTTGATTTATTAAAAATGTCGCATACCATGTATTCGAGCCGGACGGTCAGTGTATCCGATAAACCAGGGGTGGTTTGTTGAGCCTGGTCCGTTCAGGCGAACCTACTTTAAACCATAAAGCCATGGAAATGACTTTTCCTCCCCCCTCCTTACCATCTTGTCGTTCATCCATATGTTACTTATCACTGGGTATGACCCCTAGGCCTATCAGTGTCGAGTCGATACTCTTTCATGCTATATGTAGCCAGCTAAAAACTCTGGTTTTTAACACGAAAAAAACAAAAAAAGATAATCATATATAGTGTGAAGTGTGTCACTACAAATAGGGTGTCTGGTGTTTTAACTGAATATTTAAAATATACATAAAAGAAACAATTGATGTGATTTCGGTCACCAAAAAGAAAATGAAAATGATTGTCAGGAGACCTTGCAGGATATAAAGAGTCATTTGTTTTTTACATGGTGATTTCATCTTTATGTGGAATTTTTTTCTCTAGGTAAGGCGATTCAGAGTAAAAGATACAACACCTTTCTATTCTGTCGTTTCGATAATTTTAATCAGGACACCACGATCATCATGGCGTTGTGTTTGATAAATGGCACGTTATTAATGGGAAAGAAACAGCCGAATTCTTCATGTCTATATATGAATGATTAATTAAGGAGGGGTATCCGTCTTTAATGGGCTGTGATACTGAGGTAAGCAAGGTAATCAGTTATGAACATGACGCTCTTTTCTTCTTTATCTACGGTATGTGTCTCGATGCTTGCAGGTGAGGCTATCTCCACCAGAACCCGCGGGCGAATACCACAAATGTTAGTTGTTTCAATCATTTTTCTTGTTGGTTTCTGGACCATATTCCCCCTTAACCTCCTTGAGGTCAGTGGGATACAGATTATGGCGAAAATTACGCTGGGTATTATTCTCATTCATGTAGGGAACATGTTTGATCTCAGGAGCATCGTGAAGGAATGGAAAGTTGTTGTCGCAATCCTGTCCGCTATTGTGGGTATCCTTTTATTTATCCTAGGGGCTGGCAGTTTCTTGTTTGGGAAGGATGTTGCACTGATCGCGGCTGCTCCAATGACCGGCGGTGCTATAGCTGCACTGATTATTGTAGTGGTCAAGTAATACTGGCCACGGTTTTACAGTAAAAACGATATCTGTTCTCTGATTCTTCCGGCGTCAGCCCTCCGTTGTAATGGTGAGGCCTGACACTGTTGTAGTAATTCAGGATATAACCGCTGATTTGTCGCCGGGCCTCGTCCTTACCTGCGTAACCATTCATCGGCACCCATTCTGTTTTCAGACTACGGAAGAAGCGTTCCATGGGGCTGTTATCCCAGCAGTTTCCCCGCCGACTGACGCTTTGCTTTATCCTGTAACGCCAGAGAAGTTGCTGATATTTCAGACCTGTATACTGGCTTCCCTGGTCGCTATGGAACATGACATCACGCGGTTGACCACGCGTTTCATAGGCCATCCGCAGAGCACTGCTTATCAGTGCGGTATCAGCATGCGCTGACAGACTCCAGCCGATAATCCTGCGGGCAAAAAGATCCATAACAACCGCCAGATAGCACCAGCGATTCCCTGCCCAGATATACGTAATATCTCCACACCATACCCGGTCTGGCTCCGGTACAGCGAACTGACGCTCGAGCAGATTCGGGAAGCTGGTATGCTCCTGACGGTAATATTGAAGCCACTCGTAGCGGCGGTACTAATTATGTTGAATGTGTGAATACATTTAATTGAATAAAGCTTCCCCCCTGATTATCTGGCTCTTTGGAGTAGCTTAACGCTTACTAGCCTCTGAGATAGAGGCTATATTCTTTTGCATTCTAATCGAGAAATGGAAAAGTCAGTGTTCTTTACTCATCGCCATGACGTTCAAACAGTATCACCACTGATGGTGCTTCAAGCAATCCACCTAATCTGATCCCATGTGTAGGAATGACATTGGCACAGTTTATAGGATCAAAAATGAGCCTGATCTCGTCTGTCTGACCAGTTTCAAGCCCTGACACTAGGGCGAGAATGAAATTTTTGCCCCGTTCTTTTGCTCGTTGGTACTCATTGTTGGACATCTCTATCTGACTCTGGGGACCACGACCGGTGGCTTTCATTTCGATAAATAATTTCCAGTCAATAACGCCATCAGCACCGACACCGTGGCTGCGTCTGAAGTCAATAATTCTCTGATCGTTGGTCGTTTCAAGGGCTTGGGAAAGTAGCTCCCAGCCTCTTTGTTCGAGCTCAGCATTGGTATAAGCCATTGGGGTGGAAACAGAAGTGTTTGCTCCTTGCTTAACCGGAGGCGGTGAGTTTTTTAGCCCACGACGAGCCCCTCTGCTGGTGGCCGGCTTAGCCACGCCTGAGCCAGTTTTTACCGCAGCGCTAATCATGGCGCCGACCGAGGATTTCAGTGTTCTTGGTTTTATTTGCGCCGAACGACTTTTGGGTGCCGTAACATTAATTTTGTCTTTCAATGTGGCATTTATAGTCGTAGCGATATCTTCCATGGCTTCAGCTCGAGCCTCATCACTAGCCAGGCGGATTGTCTCTGCTGCTGAATCCAGACTTTTTTTCCATGCAATGGTCCACTCTGCATCTATGCGTCGACGTTCTTTAGCCGGAAATAGCGAAGCAATAACCCGGCCACCGAAATCACGTTCTCCAATCGCGTCACGATAAAAATGGAATGCCTGCGGATGTTCTAAACTCACGGCTTTCAGGGTTAGATCAACACATCCGCTCGGGAATTCCGGCGCCAAAGCGCGGAAGGTTACGGGGATATCGTAAATATAAAGCACGGTATTTTTTAGCTTATCCCAGCTAATAGGCAGTTTATCTCGTAGCTCAGGCATACTTTTTGCGAGCTCGTTTGAAAGATGCTCGATGGCGTAGCCAAAACGTAGCTTTTCCTGTTCTCCACGCTCTTTTGCGTAGGCGTTATTGCTTACATTCTGGAGTTGAGGATTCAGTTCTGTAACGCGTAATGCTTTAACCAGTTTAGGGAAAGACTGGATATCGCAAGGTGGCTCCCAGCAATGGAGATTGGGGAGAGTCTTGCCTAATTGCTCACGAAGCTCTGGATTAACTACTGAGTAAATGGGCCGTTGTGTCACCCAGCCTGAAGAGCAGAATAGTGGTAACGTACGCATTTTATCTCTTGGACCTTTCTCCTCTTTTTCGAGCAACTTCTCCATATAACGATAAACGTCCATTAATTGGGATTCTGTTTCGATGTTGTACGATTTGTGTGACAGTTCACGGCAGTATTGAATACAGTCATCAAGACTCGGTTCGGGGATGTTCAGTGCATGCCAAAGATTCTGGCAATGTGGTGCAACTCCCCCTGGTGCAAAAGGCCTTTGTCCATGGAAAATATCGAGACCTCTGAATACTTCAGGGGGACTGAACCAACCTCTGGCGGGGACATATATTAGCCCTTTACCCTCAAGAAAACGGCTCCTGAGTTCCTGGACAGTAAGTTCGCCGATTCGTGATGCATATGTCACAGAAGGAGGGCATCGCTTGGCAATGGTCCGATAAATGTGTTGAGTCTGCTCCGGCTCAACCGTCCCCAGGCTGTCACGTAATGTCTCAAGCCGGTTCAGCAAGTCCCCAATTCTGACATCAGTAATGATGCCTAATGCATTTAAAAAATCGTAGTTAATATCCTTGGCATTTACTCCACAGATGAAGGTCTGATAGAGCGTCTGAGTCTCAGGGGTTCTCAAAACGGCTTCATGTGGCAAAACGGTTTCTCCCTTTCCTTCGGCAACCCAACGCTTATCCTTGAGGGTATTCAGCCAGGCCGCAGTGATATTTCCCTTAGGGTAGTAGTATTTAATGGCTTTATGTGCCGAAGGAACCTTCGACACGGGGGCATAAAGACGCTGCCAGTTTCTGGATAGTGTATTGAGCAAAGCGGGGCTTCGCCGTTTCGCAAACGGCTTACTTGTGGCACTGATGTTTTGAATTACTCGCTCAAGATCCTGAGATACATAGTCGTGATAAACCAGTTCTGCACCTCTTGCATGCAGATCTTGTTGACGGCGAGGGGGTCCCCAGTAACTGTATTCATTAATCATCTGTACCCGAGGTGAAGATTCAACCCCAAGCAGGAGCAGGAATTTTCTGGGGCCCCGGGATTGTGTTCCATCTTCGCGCTTGCGTTTTGCTCCTCTGGTTATGTTAGTTTTTAAAATGATTTCGTATTTTGCGCCAACCCACGGAATATCCGGTGTTTTGTCTGCCGCATCAGGCCAGGTTGAATTTTCGCTATCCAAGGTTTTACACAGGTAGCTCTCAGATAACCGAACTTTTTGCCGTATAACCTTACCGTTTTTATAGACATAACCATCTAGCATAAGAATCGCGCCTATTTTGGCGCCTAATGCCGTTGCTTCGGTATCTCTCACGTTATCAAAAATGTCCCGCAGTGAGCGAAGATCGTCTTCAGAAAATTCGATACTGTCTTGTTCAAACTTCTCAGCAAAAGCTTTAAGCTCGATCACCGTGTTGGCTTTACTGACAAAAGCCGCATTAGCATCTAGCCAGGCGATAATCTGTTCGCCAGCATTACTCCCTGTGTATGCAGTATGCAGGCGCTGTAAAAGTTGCCAGCGTTGAGCGAATTCAGAAGGCGGACTCAGTACCAGGGGAATGTCGGTTTCACCATTTGAGGCACAGGAGATGGATTCACCAAGATGGGAGAGCAGAAAAGAGCGACCAAATAACTCGCTGTCTTTATGATGTTCGACAAGAAGGGCACCAGCGTGGACCCACCATGTTGCGGGTTTAAATTGGAATAGTTGGTTCTCCATGGCATCAAGTAATTCATTTGTGCCGACAAGGCTTGAGACACCGAGTTCGCTAATGACTTTACGCCAACGGCCTTGAACATCCCGGGTGCTTCTGTGCAGGGCATGCTGCTTATGTTGAATACGTTCAATATCTTCTTCACTCAGAAAACCGTCCAGTGTTTGTGCTTCATAACTCAGCGCTGAAAAAGGGGAGTGACCAGAAGGCAACCTGACTAAAGCATGCTGAGATAACCAGATACGGGCTGTATTAAATGCTGTTGAAAAGCACCGGTTAAGAACTGAGTTACGGTCAGGATCAACATGTTCAGTTGGAAGTGGTACTAGGCCCCAAGCGGCTTTTGGACGGGTTGTGAATATTCCTGCCGCGATATTCCCCGCAACTTCTGCGGTGCGCTCAATTAGCCACCGATTCCAGCCGTTTTCTATTATAGATTCACGGGAGGTGCTTGGGTCGAACTGCGCATCCAGTGAAAAGGGGAGGGTTGTTGGAATGTCTGTACGAAATCCAATGTAGACGCCGGATTTGGTCGGTTGTGAAGGAACGGCAATTGATATATCCGTTTTATCACTGCGGGCTTTATGCGCCGGATGTAAATGCTCAGGAACCGTGACTGATGCACGCCAGATGGTCCAGCGATTCTCTTGCCCTTCGGCAAATCGGCACTGAAGCTTGTGCATTCCCGGATGGTGTAACGTATATCCGGTATCCTTCCAGTCTGAAAAAGTCAGTTCCCGTTTGTTTTTTATGCTGCCGTCTAGCTCACACCATTTTAGTCTGCTTACTGAAGTCAGAAACAGTAATCCGTCGTGGCGCCATGAATCAAACCATGCGGCGAGCTCTGACTCATTAAAGGTGGAATTCAGGTCTGCAACGATCAATGTGTGTTGTGCCGGATCATAAAACCCTGGGAGGGCGGGTTCTGGTGGCAGACGATCGAAATCTAACTGGTTACATGAAAAGTGATAAGGGGCTGAGTGTACCGAAAGTGTGTCGGCAATGCGAAGTAGGGTTTTCATACCGATACCAAAGCGGCCACGCTGATCGGTTCGATTGGTCTTGGAAGTCTGATAGGGAAGAACCATACCGAGAACGTTAAGACAGGTCACAGGGGCTCCATCGTGAACAAGTAAGAGCTGTTTACCTGTATTTGTAGACCTGAGAGCAAACCATACCTGTGTGGCCCTGACATCATCGGCATTCTGTATCACTTCGATGATCCCTTGAAAGGTCGCAACAGCAAGACCTTCTGCGCTTGCAGCTGCACGTTCAACCAGATCTTTTAATATGCCGGCTGCGTTTTTAAGTTTGCTGGCCGCAGTATCGATCATCGCATTCGCAAACTCGATAGTCCTCGGGTCATTGATATCTGTAGATGTAGGATCATTTTCAATGATGAGTCGGGCGGCATTTTCCCCTTTAAGCTTATCCGAAATGTCAGATGTGGTGCTGGCGTGTTGTGACATAGAGCAAAAGACCCACTGGAATTGATAATAAAGGCTGTTAGCCTGCTACCAGGCCCATGCAGCCATACCCTGTTTGATGAGATTGATAGTAAAATGCCAAACTGTTGATGGCTCCATCACTATAAGTGAGTCGTCCGTTTTATACCCTCGTGGGTTTCACGGTCACCGAGATTAGCTTTAGCTTACCATCGTGCAGCTCCACAAGGCGATGGTTTCCTATGGCATGTATGCGTCGGCTAATTCTTTACCCTCATTGGTTGTTAAATTGTTTAATAAAAACATTGACAGCCAAAATCTGTCGTTATTAGTCTTGCATATGTAGACCTTAATATACTTTGGAACCCCCGTTGGGTAGCGCAGTTTGCGCTACCCATTTTTTTTTATTCATCTTGGTCTGCTATGGGAAATGACGTTTTTGTTATGAAGATATCTAATATTGAAGATAATATAATTGGGCGTAGCGAATGGGCATGTCAGTATCGTCAAAACAGTGGAGCAACTGGCGGAAACGGATATCTTCTATCACATTCTTCTGAATATGAGCGTAATTAGCCTACGCTGCGAGTTGTTTTACTCGGAATAAAGTTCCCATGATCCGCAACAGATACATATGTCGCATTTGCGTCCTGTCTCTGTTGTGATCACTATGCCAACTCATGATGCTTAGGGCGAATAATAATTGACAAAAGAAATCTGTCGTTCATAGATTGGTCGATGAAGTATAAGTAAAACTTGATATATCTTTATCATGCTGGGTATTTGGGCAACGTCTTTACGATGTTGCCCATTTTTTATGCAGTACTTTG
>NZ_JMPL01000116.1 GCF_000735365.1 Kluyvera ascorbata ATCC 33433
CTATACCCGGTTTACCGTAGCTACAGATATTCAGGTTTACTTCTGCGATCCTCAATCCCCCTGGCAACGCGGCTCAAATGAAAATACAAACAGATTACTCAGACAGTATTTTCCAAAAGGAACTGACTTATCGGTTCACAGCCAGCAAAGACTAAACAGTGTTGCCAGACAGCTCAACGAGAGGCCGAGAAAAACGCTAGACTATGAATCACCCGCAGAGCGGTTCAATCAATGTGTTGCATCCATCGGTTGAACTCACAGCACAGAACAGACAGATTAACAGGCTAGAGCTTAGAGAACTAAACTTGTTGAGGTGGACTGATTCAGTTTGTCACTACAACACAGAATCTTTTCAATACAGCTATAGCTTGCTCCATCAACTTATCTTCTAGGGCATCTTTGGTCATTAAGTCATGCGAAAATACTTGGCAAACCTGCATGGCATTCTTACACCATGCGGGTTCCTCAAGTTATCACATACCAATTAAGCTTCGGATATTCAGCACCGAACTAAGCAGGACATTTCGTTTTGTGTAATATAATAGGAAGCAGTAAATGCCGGTATAAATACCGACTGACCTGCGAAAAGCGTCATTTCATTACCATTCGTATCACGTAGCGTTGTGATCCCCTTGAGCACTAGCAGGATTTGTGCGCTGTTGACGTCGACACGTTTTTGCTGGCAATTTCCAATAACTGAAAAACAAAAATCCTCTACCGGTACAGAGTAGTGCTGTTCAGTTTCGGTATCATCTGGCAATAGTCTCAGTTCCTGTTCCTGTGCTTCCCTAAAGACCGTACATTTCACCAGTTCCGGAAGATTAATTTTCTTAGGCGTTAATCCAGCTCGTAGTACATTATCGGAGCAGGCCATCACTTCGACAGCAGTTCCATGCACATATGCATGTAACGTTCCTGCACGTAAAAACATGGCTTCGCCTGGCGCAAGCGTAATACAGTGCAAGAACAGAGGAGCCAGAATGCCGATATCACCAGGATAGTCGCGCATGAGACGAGTGATAAAACTCTGCAAATGGGTAAACCCGCCACTGTCAAGGCACGCCTGTAACTGTGTCAGGACGTTCTCTTTTTCACGCTGAGCTAGTTGCATCAGGCTTACAAAGAAGTGTTTAAATCCCTCACCTGTCAGGTTTCCACGAAATTCAGCCAGTGCAGGCATCAGTTCAGGCGCATTAAGACGAAGAAAATGATTCACGGTTTCCTGAAAAGGACGAAAACCATTCATTGCCATAAAAGGTGTGATGGCATAAACCAGCTCAGGTTTATGATTCGCATCGTTATAATCTTCTCCGGCTCGATTCCCTTGCTGTGCGTACCCTTCTTCTGCCTGACGTTTATCCGGATGAACCTGGATGGAAAGCGCGGTTTCAGCAGCCAGTATTTTTAGTAAAAACGGTAGTTGACCAAATCTATCCATCGCTCTCACTCCCAAGACAGACTCAGGAGATTGCGCGATCGCGTCCAACAACGAAACAGAATCAGACCCGGTTTCTATTTTCGAACACCCTGCCGGATGTGCACCCATCCACATCTCAGCCTGCGGTTGCTCGTCAGGATTAGGTACCCCAAATAACGTATTGAGGGCCGTACGGCTACCCCAGGCATAATTTTTAACGCCGTTTCTCAGACGATAGAAAGAAGGTTTCATTTATCACCCTTTCCAAATGCACTGGGGGTAAATCCGTTGCTTGCAGCCAGTTCAGAAAACCAGATGGCATTGCGTTTTATTTGCCGTTCACCGGTTTCCAAATCCAGCCGCCAGAACCCGTAGCGACGTTTAAAACTATTTATCCACGACCAGTTATCGATAAACGTCCACTGATGTACACCAAAACAGTTTGCACCGTCGCTAATGGCGTGATGGAGTTGTTCAAGGTGTTCTTCCATCAACTCGATGCGGAACATATCATCAATAACGCCATCATCCTGAACCGGGCCTTCCGACTGTACATCCATGGCGATGCCTATTTCAGCCAGATACCACTTAATATTGCCGTAATTATCGCGAATGTTGCTGGCAATATCATAAATCGCCTGTGGATAGATTTCGTTATTATCGCGATAAGGATTGAAACGACCCTCAGGGTCAATATAGTTCTCGAAATAATATTCTGGCGTAAAATAATCGAGCTCATACGGAAATTCCCGTGCTTTAACCCGTCGCGGAACGTAATAATTAACGCCGAGGAAATCAACCTGCGAATCGGTAATCAAGTCTACATCTGCTTTTTTTATTTCAGGCAGACAGTCGTGCATAGCCAGAATTTCACACAACTCCTTTGGGAACTCATGATTAACCAGCGGATCAAGGAAACTACGATTAAAAAGCAGGTCAGCATACCATGCAGCTTTTTTATCCGCCTCGCTGTCACTTCGGGTATACGACGGTGTCAGATTCAGTACGACACCGATTTCCCCCGGCAATTCCAGTTCGCGATACACCCGCACCGCTTTCGCGTGGGCCAGCATGATATTGAACGCAACCTGTGCCGCAAGCTTACCGTCTTTTTTGCACGGGTAATGGAAGTCATAGAGATAGCCGCCTTCAACCGGCACAATCGGCTCATTAAAGGTTATCCAGTATTTGACCTTATGACCAAACAGCTCGAACGCTGTTCGTGCAAAGCGGGAGAAGAGTTCTGTTACGTATGACGACTCAAAACCCCCATACTGTTTTTGTAACGCCTCCGGCATATCGAAATGATAAAGATTAATCATCGGCTCGATACCGTTGGCGATCATCTCATCGAAGTAGTCATGATAAAACTGGACAGCCTCAGCGTTCGGCGCACCCGTTTCAAAATCATCAATCAGCCGCGACCACTGAATTGAAGTACGAAACGAGTTGAACCCTGTTTGCTTCATCCGTTTCACGTCATCTTTGAATTTACTATAGGTCTCGCAAACGTTCTGCGGACCAATTTGCTGATAGAACCGCTCCGGCTGCTCAGCAAACCAGCTGTCCCAGATGGAACGGTGTGCCTTACATGCAGCTCCTTCGGTTTGCGGTCCAGATGCCGCTGCCCCCCAGAAAAACCCTTCGGGAAATTGATACTGGGTCATAACGCCTCCTATGATAAAAAAAGGCTGCACCCAAGGGGCGCAGCCAAAACAACTACTCTGCAGTTACTTCAATGGATTTAATAAACATATAGCCCCAGTCACCGGACAACTTCCCGAACGTGATGGTGTTTTCCCCTGCATTGAGAACGACCGGCACAATCATATCCTGTCCTTTCTCATCAGTTTGCGGGAATTCAATGCCAATCGGCGTACCTTTATTCACCATGAATGAGTTTTTCTTACCGCCCCATTTGGCGTTGAACTTCACATGCAGGGCAAATTTCCCGGCCCACGGTGCATTCACTTGCCAGCTCACACTGTCGCCTTCATTCGCGAATGGGCCAAGGAAACCGTCATCACCGATAGCAAGCTGATTTTCATTGCTTTTCACGATGTTCAGTTTTCCCTGTTTTACATCCATCGCCCCGCCGCCAAAGTTGCAGTAATCCGCAGGGATTTTGCCCGCCGCGTCTTTAACAGAAACGTTCAACTTTTTACTGCTTTTCAGCAATCCATCATCGGCGGTAAAGGTCAGTACATAATCTCCAGGTGCCGAGAACCAAGCACGGGTATCGTCTTTGTCCGCGTCGCAGAAATGAACATTTTTGTTTCCCCCGTTACTCCAGCCAGTTTTCACCTGCCGGTCCGGCAGATTGTCATCCTTCCAGGCTCCATGTAGCTGCACACCTTTATCAACAGTGGTAGTCAGCGCTTCACTCAGCGTGATTTGCGGTGCGAGATTTTTCTGCGAATGCTTAATGCTAATGACGTTTGACGGAGAAGAGGCTCCACTTTCGTTCTTCGCAATCACGCGGTAGTAATAGGTTTTGCCGAGTTGCAGACTGCGGTAGTCGTCGCGGAAGAGATCCATTTTGGCCGGATCCCATTCATTCACCCCGTCAGAGACATCGTGGCCAACAACGGTCCACGGCCCTTTTGCACTGGTTGCCCGCTCAATATCGTAAGTACGGCCTACCGGCGCACCCATCCAGTTGATGGCAAACGGAGAATCAGATGCCCGTAGTTTCGGGGCTTCCGGCACAGGCAGTGCAGGCGCTTTTTCAAGGCCCGCCATTTGCGCAGACGCATTACGGACAAGATCCACAACTTCCATTTCCTGATTTGCTTTTCCCTCAACAGGGAAGCCCGGCATGTGATAGCTGTAATGACCGGTATACTCTTTGTGCCAGTAGAATCCGCCGTCATGACGATGGCCGCGGAAGCCCCAGATAAAACCGCCTGCCGCCTTCGCACCGTTCACCTCGGTATGCACGATGGACTGCATAATGCTGTTAAGATCTTTATGGTCCAGCAGGCCAAACTCACCGACCAGATACACTTTTTTACCGCCAATCGCTTCCAGATCTTTACGCACCTGTTCGGGATGGTTGTTGTCAGCATTGGTGTAATAGTGGTTGCTGATGATATCGACGTTCGGATCGCTCAACGAGAAGTCGTTAATCTTCTTGTACGTCCCGTCAACAATAAGCTGATGCGGTGCCCATTTGCGGATCCATGCCGCCGTTTCTGTCAGAAATGCCGCATTGGTATCTTCCAGTTCGTTACCGGTTTCCCAAGCCATAATGGCTTTTTCATCGTAGTAATGACGCCCGGTTATGGTATTGGTGCGTGTAATAACCTGGCGAATCACATCCTGGTAAGCTTTGTAGGTCTTACTGCCAGTACGATAAAAATCTTCCGGCTTTTCACCATAAAACGCGGCGAGCTGTTCGCGGCCCCCCCACCACCACCAGTGGTCAATGAATGGCAGGATCAAACGCAGCCCCTGCTTGTCTGCTTCGGCAATCATGTTGTCGTAGACTTTCATCGCCGTTTCATTCAGCCGTGGCATGCCGTCTGGCGTGGCTGGTGCAAGAATATGCGTTTCGCGGGCGCAGTCAGCATCATTCTCCTGCTGAACGGAAAGTACATATACGCGCTGGGCTTTCGCACCAGTTTTCACCATCGCCTTGATCCAGTTCTCCTGTTCTTCAGCGGTTGGCCATTTAAAATATTGCCCCCAACCGCGAGGATCGGCTTTACAGGTTCCGCGCGCGTCATCTTCAATTCGGTGCAATTCTGGCGCATGGATCCCGGCAAAGCGGAAAACCTGATCACCATCTTTTAGCTGAGCGCCGTCGCGGGTAATAAAATGTTCAAAATGGGATTGCTCCGCCGCCATGGCTCCAGCGCTGCCCAGCGCCGACAGCAGAGAAATCAGAAGCATTTTTTTCATCGGGATATGCATTGCTCTTCTCCTTAGAACCAGACTTCAGCCTGTACACCAAAATTGAGCGTGTCGGTTTCACCACTACGGGAATAGCCACCCGCACTGATTGTGCCGGTGCCCCAGTCGTAGCTACCATCGAGTGCATCAGAAACGCCTTTATCCCATTTCGCATAGGTCGCGAAGAAACGCAGTTGAGGGCGGCTCCAGAAACCCGAATCAAACGTCAGCGTTGGCGCTACGGTAATTTTCGTCAAACCGCCTTTTCCTTTACCGTTCGCCCCCATGTAGTTTTTATCATCGAGATATTCGTAACCCAGCTCATACTGCATGGCGAAGTTTTTGGTGATCTGATGGTAAGGGCGGATCCCGGCAACCCACATTGAGCGTCCCCAGCCGTCGTCATCGCTGGTCCACCAGCGGTAGTTTTTGTCTTTCTGGTAGAACGCGAAAGTCGACACTTCCAGATCGCCCATGCTGGCTAAGTTATCCAGCACGATACGCCAGGACTGCGTATCCTCCAGATTCGCCCATCCCCAGCCGTTTTTACCCAGTGAATCAGCGGCTGCCAGCCCTTTGCCATATTGCAGGGCAATACGCGAATAACCGCCGGTCAGGCCGTAGAAACCGTCGAAGTTATAAACCGCCGTGGCGCCGTAACCTTTCTGCGCCGCCGTAGGATGGTTTTCATTGCGGTTCATGCGATGGCCAATCAACTCCAGATCCAGCCCGGTTCCACCGATTTTCTTGAACCACAGGTTAAGAGAATAGTCATCTGGATAACCCTGATCGCCTCGATCAACCGGATAGGCTTTGGTTTCATCAGTTGGAGAGAAGGCATAAATCCCAGCATCGAATTGTGCAAAGCCAAGATCCATCTTGTCGAAACCACCGCCAGTCCCGTTGTACTGAATGTACTCCCAGTCAAACTGGTGGCTTGAGGTATTAGAACTGCTGTAGCGTTTGCCAGCCCAGAACGTCATTCCAGGGGCAAAATCAAGGTTGCTTAGTTCGGCGAAACCCTCGCGGAACTGCGTTTCTTTACCATCATCGTCAGTACAGTTCCAGTCAGCCGTACACTTAGTTTGATGCGTCAGGTTGGCCTGAATCCGCGCCACAGCACCTGAATCCGACTTCAGCGTTACTGTCGGGATCAGTTCAATTTTCGTATCTTCCTCGTTACCCAATCGCCATTTGCCATCTGGCATCAGGCCTACGGAGTTCACGCGGTTGCCATCACTGTTCGCAAGGATCCCGGAACGCATATAACCGTGCAGGGCAAAGTCATATTTCTCGTCTGCGCTGGCATAGTCACTGATTACCGCAAGGGCGATTAAGGACAGAGGTATTGATTTAATTAACTTTCTCATAGGTTCCCTTAGATTTTTTATTTTCACTGCTTTACGTCGCAGAGGAAATGTAAGGATCCCTGACGGAAAAGTACATCCACAAACGGAAAGCGATTTCCATTTTTACCGGATCAAATCACACTTCTGAGTTCAGATGGAACAAATGTGTGAAATTAGTCACAAAAAAAACGACTTATCCATATTTCACAGATAAGCCGCTCGAAGGAAGGTTATTTTTCCAGGGTCATAAGCTGGCGTTCGTGGACTTTAAAGAAGGGGCGGTAGAGCATCCAGGCGTTGAAAATGGCAAACAGACACATGCACATATTTTTCCAGCTACCGTTTGCCGACCACGCGGCCCCCAGCGGAGAAGGCATTGACCACGGGAGCATAGCCACCGCTCGATCAAGTACACCAAGTTGCGTGAGATACCAAGCAATACAGGCATTTATCAAAGGAACAAAGATAAATGGCAGCAAAAATACTGGGTTCATAATGATGGGAAAGCCGAACAATATCGGCTCGTTGATATTAAAAAGCGACGGCAACAGCCCTATTTTCCCGACACTTTTAAGCTGCCGCGACCGGCTGCGCATCGCCATAAATACCAGAGGCAGCGTGGAACCAATACCGCCAATCAGGAGATAAAAATCCCAGAAGCCTTGCAGATAAATATGTGGCAGCACAGCTTCGCCCATGGCAAGTGCCCGCTGGTTTTCAAACAGATAGGTTAACCAGAACGGGTTCATAATACCGGTGACAATCAATGCTCCGTGGATGCCAACGAACCACAAAAGATTACAGATAAACAATGAGATAAGTACCGCGGTCAGAGTATCCGAGGCAACAATCAATGGCTGGAGGGCTTCGCTTATCAGCTGCGGGAGGATCCGCCCTGTCGCCTGAAGCATTAGCGCGTTCATCACGCTGATGGATAACATGATCACCAGTAGCGGAATTAGTATCTGGAAGCCGTTTCGCGTCATCACAGGGACTTCTTCCGGCAGGCGGATACACCAGCCTCTATTATAGAAAAAACGAATAATTTCAATGGAGTAAGCACTTGAAATCAGTGCGGTAAAAAGCCCCATTCCTCCCAGAAAAATGTTGGTTGCCCCATTATCGCGAAAACCAATAAACAGCAAAAACGACAGGCATCCGGTCAATCCACAGAGCCGTTCCGGGAGTTGGTACTGTTTGGCCAGACTGGCGCTGGCACCAAAGGCCACAATCAGAGCCACCAGTCCGAGCGTCAGTTCGAAAGTTGGTAACAACACTGGACGCAGTTGCAGGTAGAGTTGTCCAAAGAACGACGAGCTGGAAATGGCTACCGGCGGAAACAGGAGCGGCACCATTAGACTACCGACAATAACAAAAGGCATTGCCAGGGAAAAACCATCGCGCATCGCCGTAATATGCTGATTTCGCGTAATTATATTTGCTATAGGAGTTAAACGTTGCTCTATTAAATCCACAACAACATTCATCAAATGAATGTTCATAATTCAACCTTAGTCATTCCTGAATAGCCGCGATGATCGCGCACATCACGACAAAGTGAAAGTCTCCCTCTGGTGATCATGGTCACAATTAGATAATCCATTTACGGAAAGCGCTTTCCGTTTTGTTCCATGGTGACTATATTCCAGCCATCAGTTAACAGGAGTCGTTATGAAAAAAATCATGTTGTGTTGCTCTGCCGGGATGTCCACCAGTCTGCTGGTAAAAAAAATGGTTGAGGAAGCCCAAAAGCGTGGAATGGAAGCGGAAATCAAGGCCTTTGGCGTGGCCGAATTTGCCGAACAGGTTGGCCACTACCAGGTGGTATTACTGGGCCCACAGGTCAAGTACATGCAGAGTGATCTGCAAAAACAGGCCGACAAATATGGGATCCGAGTCGAGCCGATCAACATGATGGACTACGGCATGCAAAAGGGGGGCGCCGTGCTCGATTTCGCACTCACCCTGATAGATAACAAATAATTAAGGGAAATCCCATGAGCTCTCTGTACTCTAAACTCATCAGCGTCATTGAACAAAAAATCACACCGATGGCAGGTGCTGTCGGTCAACAAAAGTATGTGACCTCAATCCGTGATGGTTTCATTACTGCTCTGCCCTTTATGATCGTGGGTTCGTTCATGCTGGTGTTTATTTTCCCACCGTTTTCGCCTGATACCACCTGGGGGTTTGCACAGGCGTGGCTGAAATTCTCGCTGGATCATCGCGATGCGCTGATGCTACCGTTTAACTTCAGTATGGGCATTATGACGCTCTTTATTTCGGTTGGGATCGCCGCAAGTCTGGCAAAACACCATGAACTGGATCCGCTGACCGCCGGAATGCTGTCACTGATGGCCTTTTTACTGGTCGCCGCACCACTAAAAGACGGGCAGATCTCCACAGCCTATTTTTCCGGTCAGGGGATCTTCACCGCCATTCTGGTCGCCATCTATTCCACCGAACTGTATGCCTTCCTGAAACGGAACAATATTACGATCCGCCTTCCGCCGGAAGTACCAACAGGCGTGGCACGCTCATTTGAAATTCTGGTACCGGTTCTGGCCGTCGTCGTTACCCTGCACCCACTCAATCTTTTTATTGAATCACAACTGGGTATGATTATCCCGGAAGCGATCATGTCGCTGGTGAAACCACTGGTTGCCGCCTCTGATACCCTGCCTGCAGTGCTGCTCTCTGTGTTGGTGTGCCAGGTTCTCTGGTTCGCCGGGATCCACGGTGCACTCATCGTCACGGGCATCATGAACCCCTTCTGGATGGCAAACCTGTCAGTTAACCAGGCAGCAATGGCGGCGGGCTCAACGATCCCTCACATCTACGTTCAGGGGTTCTGGGATCATTATCTGTTGATCGGCGGCGTCGGCTCCACACTGCCGCTCGCCTTCCTTTTACTGCGCAGCAAAGCCATCCATTTACGCACCATTGGCCGCATGGGCGTGGTACCGGGACTCTTTAACATTAATGAACCCATTTTGTTCGGCGCGCCGATCATCATGAATCCGCTGTTTTTCCTGCCATTCGTATTAGTGCCGATGGTTAATGCCACGCTTGCCTGGTTTGCGCTGGATCTCGATTTAGTCAACCGCGTGGTCTCAATGACGCCGTGGACTACACCGGCTCCTATCGGCGCGTCATGGGCCGCCAACTGGAGTTTCAGCCCGGTCATTTTGTGCCTGATGTGCATGGTGACATCAGCTGCAATGTACCTTCCATTCCTGAAAGCCTACGAAAAACAGCTTCTGGAGCAAGAGAATGAAAACGCGGTTGAACACGCGCAAGATGTGGCGCAGTCCGCCTGACAGATGTAATCAGAGGTAATACATGGAATTAGAAGAGCAAGTTATGGGCATCATCATCAATGCGGGGCAGTCGCGAAGCCTGTGTTATGAGGCGCTAGGTTGCGCCAAACGTGGTGACTTTGAATCCGCAGATGAGCGAATGAAAGAGGCAACGCACTATGCTCGCGAGGCGCATCTGGTGCAAACGCAGCTCATTGAAGCCGATGAAGGCGAAGGAAAAACTAAAATGACGCTAGTGATGGTTCACGCCCAGGACCACCTGATGACGTCCATTCTAGCAAAAGAGCTGGTGACTGAACTCATCGACATCTACCGTTCCCGCCCACACCAGGCATAGCTATAACAAGGAGAGGCTTTGGCCTCTCTTTTTTGCAGAGGATTGTATGCACTATCTCGGACTAGATATTGGCGGCACAAAAATGGAAGCTGTGTTGCTCTCGCCACAAGGGGATTGTCTCTGGCGTCAACGGCGCCCTACACATAAGGAGAGCTATGATACGTTTATGCTGCATCTTGTTAGCCTGATTGAGGAAGCTCGCGCGATCAGTCCGGTGCCATTCAGCGTAGGGATCGGGCTACCGGGCGCAATCGATCCACAAACCGGACTAATCAAAAACTGCAACTGTCTGGCACTTAACGGCCACGACCTCAAAATCGATTTGGCAGCGCGCATCCAACAACCGGTGTGGATTGCCAATGATGCAGATTGTTTCACCCTTTCGGAAGCTGTGGATGGTGCGGGTGCACAGGCAGATACCGTTTTTGGCGTTATTATCGGAACCGGCTGCGGTGGCGGTATTGCCGTTCATCAGCGTTTGTTACAAGGCCCAAACGCTATTGTCGGTGAATGGGGGCACAACCCGCTTCCAGGCTATACACCAGAGTTTGACGGGCCTGCACAGCCCTGTTATTGCGGCAATATGAATTGTATTGAAACCTTTATTTCCGGTACCGGGTTTGCCCGTCGTTTCCCGGCTGAACTGACATCACAGGAGATCATCGACGCCGCAGAACAAGGAGATCCGCTGGCTCGAGCGCACTGGCAACATTTTGTTGATGCGTTTGCCCGTAGCCTCGCGTCAGTTATTAATATTCTGGATCCCCAAGTGATCGTTCTGGGTGGCGGACTGTCGAATGTCGGCAGAATATATCAGGAACTTCCAGTCGCAGTTGTGCCATACCTCTTTTCCAATTCCTGCCACACGCGCATTGTTCCGGCCCGCTTTGGCGATGCCAGCGGCGTACGTGGTGCGGCGTGGTTGCCCGGTTTGAATACACGGGGAACATGACATTGACGATAGGCGACGGGACGATTCTTCGGGAGGGTTATGTTAAGATGATGAAAACTCACCACGCAGAAAACGCTATGCCAACGATTGATGATGTATCACGATTAGCCAATGTTTCCAAAGCAACGGTTTCCCGCGTGCTGACTGGCACACGAGGCGTACGTGAAGAGAGCCGTGAAGCGGTATTACGGGCGGTTGAAGAACTGAACTACCGTCCGAGCTTTGCCGCGCAAAATCTGGCAAGCCAGTCATCAAGTCACATCGGCGTGGTGCTTTCCTCACGTGATGAGAGCAGCGGTGCACGTTTACTTCCCGCGCTGGCACGCGCTATGAAATTACTCAACAAAACGCTGATCGTCCAGTACGTCGATGACGCAATCGAACACTCCGTCTCGGTAGATGACTTACAGCGGCAATGCGCCGCGGTTGTGGTGTTTGGCCCTATCGCGCCGGGAAGTGCAGATAACGTTATCTCATTTGATCGACCAGCCATCGACGCGAAAAGCCAGGGTTACGATTTCGCTTTTGCTGCTGAGAGTGCCTGCCGCTATATGATCGGTAAAGGACATCGCAACATCGCGCTGGTTATCGATAATGACACGGACGACACCAGCAAACGAATGGTTGAAGGCTATCGAAACGTACTGCAAAACTACTCGCTTCCATTTAATCGCCAACTGGTGTTAACGGCCAATGAGGATGTCGAACGCGCACTGCTGACGCTGATAAACAGTCTGAGCAAGTTTACTGCCATTGTGGTGAAACGCGACGCTTACGCAGCAGAAGCTATGCGTTTGTTCCGTGAATTCAATATCTCCGTACCGCAGGAAGTGTCGTTACTCAGCCTTGAAGATTCACCTCTGGCCACGCAGCTTTACCCGCAACTGACATGTATTTCCTGGCCGATGGAGCCCTTGCTTAACCAGTGTGTACAACGAATTAAGAGTCTGGTTGAAGGTCGTCCACTTCGCGAAACAGAACTACCACCAATTATTGGTAAGCTCACACCCCGCCAGTCAGTGATGGAAGTGAGTTAACTCTATGCTTTATGGGAGTAATATCATGAATGCACTCCGACCGTTAGGTATCCTTACACTGCTCTTCGTTGTTTCCAACACCGTTTTAGCCCAAGAGGCGAGCCTGCCTCTAAAAGAAGAAGTCCATACGGATGAGGGTACGCTTTGCGTTTATGAACGTGCGGAACATCGCGAAAAAATTGTGATTCCTAATGGAAGAGAATGCCCGCAAACTATACAAAATACCCACTGATTGCAGACAGCAGCTTGTTCTTTTTCTGGATTATTAATGGATATTAACTTCCAACGTTTGATCTCAATATATTTGTGTAAGCATCGCTGCAAAATGAACCATCTATTATTTAGAGAGTCTCTTACGCTCCAACTTCCGCTACTAAAACGGAGGGGATGAGCAGACTGAGCTGGAGGTCCGCTGTGAGCGACGAGCGGACATTGCACTTAATTTGCCGAGCAGGCAAGGCGCTTTTATTTTGCTTGTACTGATACCACACCTGAACCGCCAAAGAGCATTCTGATTCCAAGCGCGACCATGACAACACCTGTAAATCGCTCCTGCCATTTGATAAATGCAGGATGTTTACCTAGCCAGTTTCCAAATGTTCCTGACGCCATAGCTACGGATCCCAGAGATACGATTCCTGCCAGCTTTTGGATACTGCCTAAAACAAGCAGCTGTAGCCAGACAGGCCCGGCCGTGGGATCAACGAACTGAGGCAGAAAAGCAAACATGAAGAGCAGGGATTTTGGGTTGGTCAGGCTGTTTAACGCACCCTCTTTAACCGCCTGCCAGTCAGAAATTCTGACTATTTTTCTCAGTCGGGTATCTGTTCCTGACGTCGCAATCATCTTTATGCCCAACCAAATAAGATAAGCGGCACCAACCCACCTCAGTAGATCAAGCGCAAACGGCCACGCGTTTACGACCGTAACAAGCCCCAAGACTAGAAAAGATACCTGCACAAATCCTGCGACGAAAACATTACCCAGTACGGTTAGTAAAGCAATACGTCTTCCCTGACCAACACCCCTGGCAATGGTTAGCATCATGTCAGGGCCCGGAGAAATTTCTAGAAGCGTCAGCGCGAGAAGAAAGGTTATAAACGTTTCGATGGAAGGCATCGCAGTTGAGTCCTAAAAAATATTTCCGCTACGTTACCTCAGTCCGATTCGAGCCGAAAGCGGAATATAGTGCAG
>NZ_JMPL01000117.1 GCF_000735365.1 Kluyvera ascorbata ATCC 33433
ATTTAGTCATGCTGCCCGTCTTTTGGTGGCAGTTTGTTGTCGCCGTCGTGTTTTGGCGGCTGGCCTTTGCCATCATGCTGCGGGCCTTTATTGTCGTGCGGCGGCTGGCCTTTGCCATCGTGCTGTTGGCCTTTTTGGTCGCGCGGGGGCTGACCTTTGCCGTCGTGCTGCTGACCTTTGCCATCGTGCTGAGGGCCTTTGTTGTCATGCGGCGGCTGACCATTATGCTGCTGTTCTACAGGTGGTTTTTTTGGTGGTTCCTGATGATCAGCGGCGAAAGCGGTTGAACACAGACCCATAGCCAGGATTGCAGACAGTGCAATAATTTTTTTCATCATGTACTCCATACATTGCTTTTGTGTAATGGCCTTAGTTCACCAATAAAAAATGGAGGAAATGTGAAGGCCCCGGCCAATTAAGAATAGTCCGGGGATTTAAAGCTAAAACTGCCATTCCATTGTTATATCAAGACTTAAAACCGGCAGCCGTCATCAGTACACGAAATAGACTGCCGACCACTGCCAGCGTCAGAACGCTGCCACCCCACAGCGCCACCAGCCAGAAAATGCGTGAAGCCCAGCGACTTTTCATCAATGATAGCCCTCGTTTTGCGGGACCTTTCCGCGAAACACGTAGTAGCTCCAGAAGGTGTATACCAGAATGATCGGAATGATAAAGAGGGCGCCAATCAGCATAAATTCCTGGCTTTGTGCCGGTGCGGCGGCCTGCCACAGGGTTATGGACGGCGGAATGATAGCCGGCCAGATGCTGATGCCAAGCCCGCTAAAACCGAGGAAAACCAGGATCAGCGTCAGAATAAAAGGCTGAGCATGGCTCTCTGCTCGCGCCAGATGCCGCCATAGCAGCGCGCTGGCGATAAGAACCAGCGCCGGTACCGGCAGCAAATAGTAGAGGTTCGGCAGGCTGAACCAGCGTTGGGCGATAGCGGTATGCTGAAGCGGGGTCCAAAGGCTGATGATGGCAATGACGGCCAGCAATGCCAGCAGCAGACCGCGAGCATTCCGCTTCATGCTGCGCTGCAACGTTGCTTCGCTCTTCATCACAAGCCATGTCGCGCCAAGCAGCGCATACGCGATGGTAAGCCCCACGCCGCAGAAGAGCGTAAACGGCGTCAGCCAATCGAAAGCACCGCCGCTATAAGCGCGTCCCGTTACCTCAAAACCGTTTATCACTGCGCCGACGACAACGCCCTGGCAGAACGTCGCCAGAATAGATCCGCCCATAAAGGCGCTATCCCAGAACGGACGGTGTGACGGCGTGGCATTGAAGCGAAACTCAAAGGCAACGCCACGGAAAATTAGGCCAACCAGCATCAGCGAAAGCGGGATGGTCAATGCGTCAATAATGACGGCATAGGCCAGCGGAAACGCACCGAAAAGCCCCGCGCCGCCGAGCACCAGCCAGGTTTCGTTGCCGTCCCAGACCGGAGCCACGCTGTTAACCATCACGTCGCGATCCTGCGCATTGCGGGTAAAGGGGAAAAGGATCCCGATACCCAAATCAAAGCCGTCCATAACGATGTACATCAGGGTGGCAAAAACAATAATCACGAACCAGATAATGGACAGGTCGATGCTCATGCTTGTTCCTCCTGGGATGAGTGGGGATCTATGGCGGCGGAAAGCGGGCGCGCAGCCGTTCCTTGAGGGGGATGGTCAAACGGCTGCGGGCCTTTGCGGATAAGGCGTACCATATAGCTGTAGCCCACGCCAAAGACCGAGCTGTACACCACAAAGAAGGTTAACAGACTGATACTCATATGCAGGTTGCCGTGCGCTGATACGGCGTCTGCCGTGCGTTGCAGGCCGTAGACCACCCATGGCTGACGACCCACCTCGGTGGTGACCCAACCGGCGAGGATGGCAATCAGGCCGGAAGGGCCCATCAGCAGCGCAAACCACAGGAACGGGCGTGAGGTGTACAGTGTCTGTCGTTTGCGTAACCACAGCGCCGCCACGCCGAGCAACAGCATCAGCATTCCGAGCCCCGCCATAATACGAAACGACCAAAAGACAATAGTTGAGTTCGGGCGATCTTCCTTCGCGAACTCCTTCAGCGCTGGTACCTGCTTATCCAGGCTATGCGTGAGGATCAGGCTCCCCAGCAGTGGAATTTCCAGCCCGTAGCGTGTGCGTTCCTGTTCCATATCCGGCCAGCCAAACAGCAATAGCGGAGTTGGCTCGCCCGGCGGGTTTTCCCAGTGGCCTTCAATAGCGGCAATTTTGGCCGGCTGATGCTTTAAGGTGTTGAGCCCGTGCATGTCGCCCACCATTGCCTGAATAGGGGCAACAATCAAAGTCATCCACAGCGCCATGGAAAACATCGTGCGCACCGCAGGCGTCTGGTTGCCGCGCAGCAGGTGCCAGGCCGCTGATGCCCCGACAAACAGCGCGCTGCTCAGAAATGCGGCAATGGACATATGTAAGAGCCGATAAGGGAAAGAGGGATTAAACACCACGGCAAACCAGTCTACGGGCACGACCTGGCCATTAACAATTTCATAGCCTTGTGGCGTCTGCATCCAGCTGTTGGAGGCGAGGATCCAGAAGGTGGAGATAATCGTGCCCAGCGCCACCATGCAGGTGGCGAAGAAGTGCAGCCCCGGCCCGACGCGGTTCCAGCCGAACAGCATGACGCCAAGAAAACCGGCTTCAAGGAAAAATGCGGTTAACACTTCATAGGTCAGCAGCGGGCCGGTTATGCTCCCCGCGAACTGGGAAAAACCACTCCAGTTAGTCCCGAACTGATAGGCCATCACTAGCCCGGATACGACCCCCATACCGAAATTGACGGCGAAGATCTTAGACCAGAACTGGTACAGCGAACGCCAGACCGGGTTACGGGTTTTCAGCCATAGCCCTTCAAGCACAGCCAGATAACTGGCGAGGCCGATGGTGATGGCAGGGAAAATAATGTGAAATGAAACGGTAAAGGCAAACTGAATTCGCGCGAGGTGAAACGCATCAAGACCGAACATGCAAACTCCGTGGAGAAGAAGACTCGGCGTGATTTTAGGGCGTGTTGGCGCAGGGGGGCAGAGACAGTCCGCGGGTATTAAATGATAACAGTTCTAACTTTTCATTCACTTTTTAGCGGCTGTTATCGCCGCTTCTGCTTATGCGTTAACCCCGGGTAAACCGGGAGGCGAGTTTTTTGGTTTTCGGGTAAAGGCACACCATCCCGCTGCCCAGTGCCACGATAAACAGCAGTGGGTTTATCAAATCCAGCGCTTCAGAGTGTAATTCCCCGGAAGCGACGACGGAGGAAAAGCATAGCGCAGCCGAATAACCCAATAGCTCAATACTTGTCATTTTCATGTAAAAAGAGATCCGCCTGCATGATGAAAATCATGGCTATCGTGTTGCAAAATGAAGGTTTGCAATATTGATAAATAGAGATTGGCCTGGCGTGATGAAATAACCGAGCCCGTTTTCGCAAGGCGCACATCATGCCGTGTTTATATTTTTTTTCACGTCAATAAGTGCCCATTTTTACAGGATTTGCTTAAATGGTAAGCAGGCTCGCTTAATATTTGATATTTGTCGCCTTTTAGCGCAGGTGAACGGCTTAACGCGTCCACTACGGGCGCGTTAAATGAGAGCATTAACTCTCGGCTTCCGGTTTCGCAATTAAATCTTCAACCTGATTCGTGGCGTGGCTGACCCATGAATTATCGGCACCTTCACCAGGTGCAGACCCCGCATTATCAGCATAATCTAGCGGTAACTTCGGTTTCTGTAAGGTAATACGTAAAAATTAATGGTGACTAGTGCGTATTCACAAAATATGAAGTCGCGGACGAATCGCTATCAACCCATATCAGTTACAAAAAAATGCATATTTATTAACGCTGATATAAAATGGTCGCAATGTCAGATTCACCGGAAACCTCCATGAAAAAGTACCAGCGCCTCGCCGAGCAGATGACGGAGCAGATAGCTCTTGGGGTATGGCTTCCTGGCGACAAACTGCCGTCGCTGCGTGAACAGGTGGTTAACAGCGGTATGAGTTTTATGACCGTCAGCCACGCGTATCAGCTACTGGAAAGCCAGGGCCGTATCGTTGCGCGCCCGCAATCTGGCTACTATGTCGCGCCGCGTGCTGCTGCACCGCGCGCGGCAGCGCCACCGGCGCAGGTGATGCCGGATAACGTCGTCGACATCAATACCTATATCTTTGAAGTGTTGCAGGCCAGTCGTAATGCCTCAGTGCTACCGTTCGCGTCGGCATTTCCGGACCCGAAACTGTTTCCACTGCCTCAGCTAAACCGTTCGTTAGCGCAGGTCAGCAAAACCGCAACGGCGATGAGCGTGATTGAAAACCTGCCGCCGGGTAACGACGAACTGCGTCACGCGATTGCGCGGCGCTATGCCCTACAGGGCATGACCATTTCGCCCGATGAGATTGTCATCACCGCCGGTGCACTGGAGGCGCTCAATCTGAGTCTGCAAGCCGTCACCGAACCCGGTGATTGGGTTATCGTCGAGAACCCTTGTTTTTACGGCGCACTTCAGGCGCTGGAACGACTGCGGCTTAAAGCCTTATCGGTGGCCACCGATGTGAAAGAGGGTATCGATCTGGATGCGCTGGTGCAGGCGCTGCAAACCTATCCTGTAAAGGCCTGCTGGCTGATGACCAATAGCCAGAATCCGCTGGGTTTCACCTTAACGCCGGAGAAAAAGGCGCGCCTGATTGAGATCCTGAGTGAACATAACGTCACGCTGATTGAAGATGATGTGTACAGCGAACTCTATTTTGGCCGCGACAAACCGCTGCCCGCCAAAGCGTGGGATAAAAGCGATATGACGCTGCACTGCAGCTCTTTCTCAAAATGCCTGGTGCCTGGGTTTCGCATTGGCTGGGTGGCGGCGGGCAAACACGCGCGGCGCATCCAGCACTTACAGCTCATGAGCACGCTGTCGACCAGTTCGCCTATGCAGCTGGCGCTGGTGGATTATCTGGCAACCAAGAGATACGACGCGCACCTGCGGCGTCTGCGTCGCCAGCTTGCCGAGCGTAAACAGCAGGCCTGGCAGGCCCTGATGCGCGCGCTGCCGCCGGAAGTGCATATTCATCATAACGACAGCGGCTATTTTCTGTGGCTGGAACTTCCCGCCGGGCTGGATGCCGGGGCGCTCAGTGCAAAAGCGCTAGAGCACCATATCAGCATCGCGCCAGGCAAAATGTTCTCGACGACCGATAACTGGGCGTCATTCTTCCGTTTTAATACCGCCTGGGGGTGGGGAGAAAGAGAAGAGCGCGCGGTAGAAACGCTGGGCCAGCTTATTCGTGAAATGTTGAATTAATCTCGTCATATTCTCTTCCAGGACGACATCCTCGTCCTGATACAGACCGGCCATAGGAAATACGCATAGCTCTCCTGGCCGGTAACTCCTTGTCTATAATCCAGATTATCAATGTCCTTTTGCCATTTTTGCGGAATGCGTCCTTGGTCACAACCTGTGCAAATTTATATCGGCTGCACAGGTGTGCTGCATTGTGATGTCTATTTTTATTAAGGGAGATATTTTTTAACGGCACGGCTGCCGCTCAAATTCATTGTGACAGGAGTAAAAACTTTATGAGCAAGAAATTTGCCCGCAGCAGCCTGTGCGCGCTGGTGATGACCGTCGCTACCGCGAATGCCGCCGAACCCCCAACGTCGCTTGGAAAAGCAGAAGGGCGCCTGGATATTATCGCCTGGCCGGGGTATATCGAGCGGGGTCAAACCGATAAACAATATGATTGGGTGACCCAGTTTGAAAAAGAGACCGGCTGTCAGGTTAACGTTAAAACGGCGGCAACCTCTGACGAAATGGTCAGTCTGATGGCGAAAGGAGGTTATGACCTGGTGACGGCCTCCGGCGATGCCTCGCTGCGTTTGATCATGGGTAAACGCGTGCAGCCGATTAACACGGCGCTGATTGAAAACTGGAAATCCCTCGACCCGCGCCTGGAAAAGGGTGCCTGGTTTAACGTTGACGGTAAAGTTTATGGCACGCCCTATCAGTGGGGGCCAAACCTGCTGATGTACAACACCAAAACCTTCCCGACGCCACCAGACTCCTGGAACGTCGTCTTCGTTAAACAAAATCTGCCGGATGGTAAAACCAATCAGGGGCGCGTGCAGGCCTACGATGGCCCTATCTACATTGCCGATGCTGCGCTATTTGTCAAAGCTACGCAGCCGCAGCTGGGTATCAGCGACCCGTACCAGCTTACCGAAGCACAATATCAGGCGGTATTGAAGGTGCTGCGCGACCAGCATGAATTGATTCACCGCTACTGGCACGATACCACCGTGCAGATGAGCGACTTTAAAAACGAAGGCGTGGTGGCCTCCAGCGCCTGGCCGTATCAGGCTAACGGCCTTAAAGGCGAAGGTCAGCCGATTGCTACCGTGTTCCCGAAAGAAGGGGTGACCGGTTGGGCGGATACCACCATGCTGCACGCTGAAGCAAAACATCCGGTCTGCGCCTACAAGTGGATGAACTGGTCGTTAACGCCAAAAGTGCAGGGCGACGTCGCGGCCTGGTTTGGCTCGCTGCCGGTGGTCGCTGAAGGCTGTAAGGCCAGTACCTTACTGGGCGATAAAGGCTGTGAAACCAACGGCTACAGCTTCTTCGACAAAATTGCCTTCTGGAAAACGCCGATCGCTGAAGGCGGCAAATACGTGCCTTATAGCCGCTGGACGCAGGACTATATCGCCATTATGGGCGGCCGCTAATCATCCAGGAGTCCCACATGACGTATGCAGTAGAATTTCATGACGTCTCGCGGCTTTATGGTGACGTGCGCGCGGTGGATGGTGTCAGCATCGCCATCCATGATGGGGAGTTCTTTTCTATGCTGGGGCCGTCCGGCTCCGGCAAAACCACCTGTCTGCGGCTGATTGCCGGGTTTGAGCAGCTCTCTGGTGGCGCTATCTCTATTTTTGGCAAGCACGCCAGCGAACTGCCGCCCTGGGAGCGTGACGTCAACACCGTTTTCCAGGACTACGCGCTGTTTCCGCACATGTCGGTGCTGGATAACGTCGCTTATGGTCTGATGGTGAAGGGCGTCGGAAAAAAAGAACGTCAGGCAAAAGCGGTGCAGGCGCTGGAAAAGGTCGCGTTGGGTTTTGTGGCAGGACGCAAGCCGTCGCAGCTATCCGGCGGTCAGCGTCAGCGCGTGGCGATTGCCCGAGCGTTGGTGAACGAGCCGCGCGTGCTGCTGCTTGATGAACCGCTGGGCGCGCTGGATCTCAAGCTTCGCGAGCAGATGCAGTTTGAGCTGAAAAAGCTCCAGCAGGATCTCGGCATCACGTTTATCTTCGTCACCCACGACCAGGGTGAGGCGCTGTCGATGTCTGATCGGGTGGCGGTGTTCAATAACGGTCAAATTGAACAGGTAGATACGCCGCGCGCGCTGTACCTGCGACCGCGAACGCCGTTTGTAGCGAGCTTTGTCGGGACCTCTAACGTTTTCGACCCTGCCGTGGCGGAGAAGCTCTGCGGGATGGCGGGAAGCTGGGCGCTGCGGCCTGAACATATTCGTCTGAACGAAAGCGGAGAAGTGCAGGTGCAGGGACGCGTGCAGGCCGTGCAGTATCAAGGTGCGGCAACGCGCTATGAACTGCTGCTGGAAAGCGGCGAGAAGCTACTGGTCAGCCAGGCCAATTTCTCTGCAGGACTCAATGCCGATGGCCCTATCGTGGGGCACCAGGTGCAGGCTTCATGGGCGCGGGATGCGATGGTGGCGCTGGATGGAGGGAGGTAGATGGAGATGAGCATGACGCCGGTTCCTCCCGTTCACCGCCAGGGGCGTTTATCGAGCCTGTTCTGGCGCAGGCCGACGCTCGGGCTGTTTCTGTTGCTGCTCGGCCCGCTGATGTGGTTTGGGATAGTCTACTTCGGTTCGTTGTTGACTCTGCTCTGGCAGGGGTTCTACACCTTCGACGATTTCACCATGTCCGTCACGCCAACGCTGACGCTGGCAAACCTCTATGCGCTGTTTAACCCGGCCAACTACGACATCATTGTGCGTACGCTGGTGATGGCGCTTTCGGTCACCGTCGCCAGCGCATTGCTTGCCTTTCCGATGGCGTGGTACATGGCCCGTTACACCCACGGTAAGAAAAAAGCTTTTTTCTACGTGGCGGTGATGTTGCCGATGTGGGCGAGCTATATCGTCAAAGCCTACGCCTGGACGCTGTTGCTGGCGAAGGATGGGGTGGCACAGTGGTTTCTTAACCATCTGGGGCTGGAGGCGCTGCTGGCGGCGGTGCTGACAATACCGGGCGTGGGCGGTAATACGCTCTCGACTTCCGGATTGGGCCGCTTCCTGGTGTTCGTCTATATCTGGCTGCCGTTTATGATTTTGCCGGTGCAGGCGGCGCTGGAGCGGATACCTGGTTCCTTGCTTCAGGCCTCCGCTGACCTCGGCGCGCGTCCGCGCCAGACCTTCCGTCACGTGGTGCTGCCGATGGCCATTCCCGGCATTGCCGCAGGTTCAATTTTCACCTTCTCGCTGACCCTTGGCGATTTTATCGTGCCGCAGCTGGTGGGGCCACCGGGGTATTTTATTGGCAACATGGTCTATTCCCAGCAGGGGGCTATTGGCAATATGCCGATGGCTGCCGCCTTTACGCTGGTCCCTATTGTTCTTATTGCCCTCTATCTGGCGTTCGTGAAGCGTCTGGGAGCGTTCGATGCACTCTGAAAGGGCACCGCTGTTCCTTAAAATTGCCGCCTGGGGCGGCGTTATCTTCCTGCATTTCCCGCTGGCGATTATCGCCATTTACGCGTTTAACACCGAAGACGCGGCGTTCAGCTTTCCGCCGAAAGGCCTGACGCTGCACTGGTTCAGCGAGGCGGCTTCTCGTGGCGATATTTTTGATGCCGTGACACTGTCACTTAAAATTGCGTCGCTGTCGACGGCTATCGCACTGGTACTTGGCACGCTTGCTGCAGCAGCGCTATGGCGACGTGATTTCTTTGGCAAAAGCGCCGTGTCACTGCTACTGCTGTTGCCCATCGCGCTACCGGGCATTGTGACCGGGCTGGCGCTGTTGACGGCGTTTAAGGCCGTTAATCTTGAGCCGGGTCTGCTGACCATTGTTATCGGTCATGCAACGTTCTGCGTGGTGGTGGTGTTTAACAACGTCATTGCCCGTTTTCGCCGTACTTCGTGGAGCCTTGTGGAAGCGTCTATGGATTTAGGTGCCGACGGGTGGCAAACCTTCCGTCACGTGGTGCTGCCAAATTTAGGCTCGGCGCTGCTGGCTGGCGGCATGCTGGCGTTCGCGCTGTCGTTTGATGAAATTATCGTCACCACCTTCACCGCCGGACACGAGCGTACGCTGCCGCTGTGGTTGCTTAACCAACTGGGGCGTCCTCGAGACGTGCCGGTGACTAACGTGGTGGCACTGATGGTTATGCTGTTAACGATGATACCGATTTTAGGGGCGTGGTGGCTGACTCGCGAAGACGATTCTGCCGCTAGCGGTGGTACGACATTTAAATAAAACAGGATCATACTATGCAACATAAGTTACTGATTAATGGTGAACTGGTCGCAGGTGAAGGGGAGTCCCAGCCGGTCTATAACCCTGCGACGGGTGAGATCCTGCTGAACATCGCGGAAGCGTCCGCCGCGCAGGTTGACGCCGCCGTGACGGCCGCCGACCGGGCGTTTGTGCAGTGGGGGCAAACCACGCCAAAGTACCGTGCGGAATGCTTGCTCAAGCTAGCCGATGTTATTGAAGAACATGCCGCTACCTTTGCCCGGCTGGAATCGCTCAACTGCGGTAAGCCGCTGCACTGCGTCACGAATGATGAAATCCCGGCGGTGGTGGACGTGTTCCGCTTCTTCGCGGGGGCCGCCCGCTGCCTGAACGGGTTGGCGGCGGGGGAATATCTTGAAGGCCATACATCGATGATTCGCCGCGATCCGGTGGGCGTGGTCGCGTCAATTGCACCCTGGAACTATCCGCTCATGATGGCGGCCTGGAAGCTGGCTCCTGCGCTTGCCGCAGGGAACTGCGTGGTGATTAAGCCCTCAGAAATTACCCCGCTTACCGCCTTAACGCTGGCTGAATTGGCGAAAGATATCTTCCCTGCGGGAGTGCTGAACGTGCTGTTTGGCCGAGGGAAAACGGTTGGCGATCCACTGACCGGTCATGCCAAAGTCCGTATGGTGTCGCTAACCGGCTCGATTGCTACCGGGGAACATATTATTGCTCATACCGCGCCATCGATTAAACGCACGCATATGGAGCTTGGCGGTAAGGCGCCGGTGATCGTTTTTGACGATGCCGATATTGACGCCGTGGTAGAAGGGGTCAGAACCTTTGGTTTCTACAATGCCGGGCAGGACTGTACCGCAGCGTGCCGGATCTATGCGCAGAAGGGCATCTATGAACGGCTGGTGGAAAAATTAGGGGCTGCCGTCGCGAGTCTGAAATCAGGCAACCCGGAAGATGAGTCGACCGAACTGGGGTCATTGAGCTCCCAGGCGCATCTTACCCGAGTGAGCGAGGCAGTTGCCCGAGCCAAAGCGCAGCCGCATATCAAAGTCGTCACCGGGGGAGAAAAAGCCGCCCGTGCAGGCTATTACTTCCAACCGACATTGCTGGCGGGGGCAAAACAGGAAGACGATATCGTGCAGCGCGAGGTTTTCGGCCCTGTTGTCAGCGTGACCATGTTCGACAACGAAGAGCAGGTGCTTGGTTGGGCTAATGACTCCCAATATGGGTTGGCTTCATCCGTCTGGACGCAGGATGTTGGGCGAGCGCATCGCCTGAGCGCACGGTTACAGTATGGCTGCACCTGGGTTAACACCCACTTTATGTTGGTCAGTGAAATGCCGCACGGTGGGCAGAAACTCTCGGGTTACGGCAAGGATATGTCCATCTATGGCCTTGAGGATTACACCGTGGTTCGCCATGTGATGATAAAGCACTGAGTGAGTGGTCAAGGGATGTCATACCGCGTTATGGTGTTGCATTCCTTATAACCTGTCATCGGTTTGGCTTAGGAGGATGTGTGAATCAGGATTTCCAGGATATCAAAAATGAGTTTGATAAGTGGGGGCCCGAGGCGGGTGAAAGTGTCGCGCAGCGGATGTATGAGGCACTGGCAACAAGGTTGGCTCCTTTTTTCTTTAACCAGGAAAGCATCAATAAAAGAAGGTTAATCATTAAACTTGAAGAGGGAGAAAAAGAGGTCGGTACCCAAACCCGGTATGATTGGCTGGAAGCTTTTAATCGGTTGAAACCAGAGGGTCGCTAAGGCGGCCTTTTTCTTATTCAGTGTTTATCTAAACATGGTGTGGTCTCCGGGGGCGTCTACCGGTGAGCTTGATGACGATTTACTCCCTTGTCGGTAGGCGTGACGCTTGCCCGTACTCCTCCCTGGTTTTGACATACCCAATGCAACGTGCGAGGATCCGCGCCGTTGTAGAACCAGGTATAGTCAGAAAGATGAAGAAAAGTATCGTTTGTAGCGCCGTAGTGATTGCTGCGGTGATGGGGATTGGGACCTTTTATTCGGTTGGTCGTGTTGCGACCTGTGAAGGACAAAACCGAGTCAGTGCGGCCTGCATTGCGCAGTCCTGGGATATGGAAAAGGTGAACGTCATTCCGCAATACGATCCCAACCACTACGTCAGTGACCCGACGGCAGACAGCATCTTTGCTGCCAGCGTGCCAAAACGCTAACCGGACGGTGTGTCACAGAATTAAAACCCAGCGCGGCGTAATGTAGTGCTGGGTTTTCTCTTTTTAGCAGTCAATTCGGCTGGAGCCGAATTCCAGGATCAAAAAACATTTCAGCGATAAGTGGCGAAAAACTTGATGTACGTCAAAAAACGTAGCATATTGCGCCGCTTTAACGATCAATGACAAGGATTCAATTGGTGACGCTATATCAGCATATGCTCATCTTTTACGCCGTTATGGCGCTTATCTGTGCCGGTATTACCTGGTTTCTGACCCGTGAGACAACGTCAATCCGCCTGATTGCCACCGTGCTGATTGGCGCAACGTGGCCGTTTAGTTTCCCCGTTGCGCTGATGCTGTCGCTGTTCTGACGGTTATTTGCTTAAATCACTCAGCAGGATGGCAATGCTTTTCCCGCCTTCGGTCTGCTCAAGGGCAATTTTAACGATAATGGTCAGCGGGACGGAGAGCAGCATGCCAACCGGACCAAGCAGCCAGCCCCAGAAGATCAACGATAAAAAGACCACTAATGTCGATAGACCCAGGCCGCGCCCCATGATGCGGGGTTCAAGAATGTTGCCAAACACAAGGTTAATGACCAGATACCCCGCAAGGACGACAAGCGCGTCGTAAAAGCCGGTGAACACCAGTACCTGAAGGATAGGGGGAATGGCCGCCAGCACCGAACCAATGTTCGGAATGTAGTTGAGCGCAAAGGCCAGCAGCCCCCAGATAAAGGCAAAGCGTACCCCCAGTAGTTCCAGCATTCCCCATACGACAAGCCCCGTCACTACGCTGATGGCCGTTTTCAGCACCAGATAATGCGAGACGCTATCCAGCGCGCGCTGAATCGCCGCCATGCCTTCAGTAGGCTTTGCCATGATTTGCTGTAGTTTGGCAGGCAACTGCGGGACTTCCAGCAGCATAAACACCACCGTTAGCAGCAGTAAAAAGATAGAGGACATGGCGTTCGAAAGCTGGCTCAGAAAACGAGAAACCAGCGTCATGGCGGCATTGGGGTCAATGTATTTAATCAGTTCGTCCGGGCTGACGCTGATACCAAAACGCTGAAACCACGGCTCGAGATTATAAATAGGCACCGCCAGTGAGGAACGATACTGTGGCAACGTGCGCGTGAGCTCATTGAGCGATGTACCAAGCGTGGCAAGCAGCAGAACGGCGGCAAGAATAATCACCCCAATCAACAGCGAAATGCCCAATACCCGCGGTACTCGCCAGCGCACCATCAGTTGAACCAGAGGGTTGAGTATCACGGCGATAAACAGCGCCAGGACGAACGGGACGATGATATCGGCGGCAAAGCGAATACCGGTGAGAATGATGACCAGCATGCCCAGCATGATGACTATCTTTAATCCATTAAGCGTGATGATCGGCCTGGACATGTTGAGCTAACTCCTGCGAATATCTATGCAGAATATGATAGTTGCGAATCTACTGATAATAAATGCATTTATATCAAATAACATCAGTAAAGATTTGCAAACATTTTGAAATATTTAGATGTTTGTGTTAGATATTAACTGTGTTTAACTACTGAGGACAA
>NZ_JMPL01000118.1 GCF_000735365.1 Kluyvera ascorbata ATCC 33433
GCTAAAAGAAATGTAGGAATTAAAAATAAAATCACAGCTATAACACATAATAAAGAGTATCTTGCTACAAACAAAATAGTGGTTAAATAAAATACTTTTATATAGAAGGAATTTGTTTCCCCATAACCCAGTGACACGATTGATAAAAAACTTGTTATAAACAAAAACGATATATTTAAAATATTGTTGAGATTGCTCATTTCTTTTGTGACGGAAAAAAATCTGATATTTAACATTTTTTGAATAATGGATATGACTATGATTAATGAATAGTCTACAGATTTATCCTAGATGATGGGATATAAAAATGGACTAAGTTGGGGCTTATTGTCATCAAAAATTCGAAAACATGACAAATATCATATTTTATAATGAGAACTACATAATATTCGAGGAAATATATGGCACACCACACTCTATACTTCTATCACTTGGAGTGCGGCGTGCTGTTAACGAAGAAGTAAGACTGAATACAGGCCGGATCATCCGGCCTACAGCTTACTGCTGTTCCTGCTTACGGCTACGCATCTTCACGCCAATCCAGAAGACCATCGCCACCGACAGTACCGCCGGGAAGAAGTTAGAGCCGATGTCCGGGTACTCTGCGCGCACCACGGTGCTGTACAACAGCACGCCAAGAATAAAGCAGGCGGCCGCCAGGCCCGGTAACCCGACCGGCATTGTACGGTTCCGATAACGTTGATGCAGGCAGTACACCGTCAGCACCAGCGCAATAATTGGAAATATAGAGAAAGGTACGATGGAGCTGAACAGCGCCGCAAACGTCCCGTTGATCGATAAGCCAGCCAACAGCGCCAGCAGCAGCGTACCTTTATCTTGACCTGACTGTTTCATTGCTCGTCTACCACCTTATTCGGACTGATGTGTCATCTTCTCTTGTTCACGGCGATACCAGTAGTATGCGCCCTTGGAGATCATCCGTAACTGCAGCACCAGCCGCTCTTCCAGCTGTCGACGCTGCTCAAGGCCTACATCCAGAGCCTCCGCTCCCGCGCTAAATACGATAGTCACCATCGCCTCAGCCTGCGCTTCCGTAAAGGCTCGAGGCATATGGTTTTCGATTTCCAGATAGTCGGCAAGTTCCGCGATAAAATGCTGAATCTCGCGGGCGACCGCGGCGCGAAATGCCGCAGAGGTGCCTGAACGCTCGCGCAGCAGCAGGCGGAAAGCGTTCGGGTTATTGCCAATAAATTCCATGAAGGTCGAGACGGAAGTGCGGATAACGCTGCCGCCTTTGGCGATACGCTGGCGTGCCTGGCGCATCAACTGACGCAGCATCAGACCGCTCTCATCGACCATGGTCAGCCCAAGCTCATCCACATCGCGGAAATGACGATAAAAGGAGGTTGGCGCAATCCCAGCCTCGCGCGCCACTTCGCGCAGGCTCAAGCTGGCAAAACTACGCTCGGCACTGAGTTGACTAAATGCCGCTTCCACCAGCGAACGCCGGGTTTTTTCTTTTTGTTGCGCTCTAACACCCATCACGATGACTGAATCCTTCCACAAGCCGTGTTGGCACTATACCAGAGATTAAAACGAATCGACTTACGCAGCTTTGTTAATGATTGTTTACATGCTATTTATGCTATTTCGTATGAAAAAAGCCCAACGATAATTGGGTTATTACTTCGATGATGTTATGATTCTGTTGCTTTTATGTATAAGAACAGGTAAGCCTTACCATGCCACATTCCTACGATTATGATGCAATAGTAATTGGTTCCGGCCCCGGCGGCGAAGGCGCTGCTATGGGTCTGGTGAAGCAAGGAGCCCGTGTCGCCGTTATTGAGCGTTATCATAATGTCGGCGGCGGCTGTACCCACTGGGGTACCATCCCGTCCAAAGCCCTTCGCCACGCCGTTAGCCGTATTATCGAATTCAACCAGAACCCTCTCTACAGCGACCACAGCCGACTTCTCCGCTCCTCATTTGCCGACATCCTGAATCATGCCGATAGCGTTATCAATCAGCAAACTCACATGCGTCAGGGCTTTTATGAGCGTAATCACTGTGAAATGTTGCAGGGTGACGCCCGCTTCGTCGATGAGCACACCATCGCGCTGGAGTGTCCGGACGGTTCCGTCGAAACATTCACCGCCGATAAGTTCGTGATTGCCTGCGGCTCACGCCCGTATCGCCCGGCCGACGTCGACTTTACCCACCCGCGCGTTTACGACAGCGACTCGATTCTCAGCCTGCACCACGAACCGCGCCACGTGATTATCTACGGCGCAGGGGTTATCGGCTGCGAATATGCGTCTATCTTCCGTGGGATGGAGGTTAAGGTTGATCTCATCAACACCCGCGACCGCCTGCTGGCCTTCCTCGATCAGGAAATGTCAGACTCCCTCTCTTACCACTTCTGGAACAGCGGCGTCGTCATTCGCCACAACGAAGAGTACGAGAAGATTGAAGGCGTGGACGATGGCGTGATCATGCACCTGAAGTCTGGCAAGAAGCTCAAAGCCGACTGCCTGCTGTTCGCCAACGGCCGTACCGGTAACACCGATTCGCTGTCGCTGGAAAACATCGGGCTACAGGCTGATGGCCGTGGCCAGCTGAAAGTGAACAGCATGTACCAGACCGCGCTGCCGCACGTCTATGCCGTTGGTGACGTTATCGGCTATCCGAGCCTGGCTTCGGCTGCTTACGATCAAGGCCGCATTGCCGCGCAGGCGTTAATGAAAGGTGAAGCAAGCGCGCACCTGATTGAAGATATCCCAACGGGTATCTACACCATTCCAGAAATCAGCTCTGTCGGCAAAACCGAACAGCAGCTCACAGCAATGAAAGTGCCGTACGAAGTCGGTCGTGCCCAGTTTAAACACCTGGCGCGAGCGCAAATCGTCGGGATGAGCGTGGGTAGCCTGAAGATCCTGTTCCATCGGGAGACCAAGGAGATCCTCGGCATTCACTGCTTTGGCGAGCGCGCGGCCGAAATTATTCATATCGGCCAGGCGATTATGGAGCAGAAAGGTGGCGGTAACACCATTGAGTACTTCGTTAACACCACCTTTAACTACCCGACCATGGCGGAAGCCTATCGGGTAGCAGCGCTAAACGGCTTAAACCGCCTGTTTTAACGCTTTGTCAAAATGGCCGTCCATCGTTTCACGGACGGCCTCCGCCAGCTGCTCATAGCGACCGCGCAGAGGCGATCCCGGACGATAGACCAGGCCAACGGTACGGCGTGGTTCCGGCTTAATGCACGGCAGGTACACCACGCCATCGCGTTGGCGTTCCTGCGGCACGGCTAGCGCTGGCAGCAACGTAATACCGCTACCCGCCGCTACCATATTGCGCAGCGTTTCCAGACTGGTTGCGCGGAAGTGGGTATCTTCATCCGCACCCGCTTCAAAGCAGAAGCCCATGGCCTGGTCACGCAGGCAGTGCCCGTCTTCCAGCATCAGCAGCTTCTCACCGGCCAGATCCGACATCGGCACGCGATCGCGCTCCGCCCACGGGTGATCGGCATAGATCGCCAGCATCATCGGCTCGTCGAACAGCGGCACCTCAATAAAGGCTTCGCTCTCTTTCACCAGCGCCAGAATCGCACAGTCCAGTTTGCCGCTATCGAGCTGCGCCAGCAGTTGATGGGTCTGCGCTTCATGCAGGTACATTTCGAGCTTCGGGAAGGTCTGGTGCAGCATTGGGATAATATGAGGCAGCAGGTACGGGCCAACGGTTGGGATCAGGCCGATATGCAACGGGCCGGACATGGTCTCCCCCTGCTGGCTTGCCATCTCCTTCAGCACTTTGACCTCGCGTAACACGGTACGCGCCTGATCCACCAGCAGCAACCCCGCCTGGGTGAACAGCACTTTGCGGCTGGTACGCTCCAGCAGCATGACGCCCAGTTCATCTTCCAGCTTACGAATCTGCCCACTCAGGGTCGGCTGGCTGACATGGCAGGAATCTGCCGCCCGGCGGAAGTGCCGGTGTTCAGCTAACGCCACCAGGTATTCAAGATCACGAATATTCATTATTCATCCTCCATCGCCACGATAGTTCATGGCGATAGATAGAATAGCAATGAATGATTATCCCTATCAAGGGTTCTGTTCAATAATACACCACAGAAACAGGTGGCCCTTGTTTAACCCTTGAAGTCGTCACACTGATTCGGAGTTTCTCTCAAACTCGACAAATAAAGCCAACATGAACGTTTGCGGGCCCCGTGGCCCGCTTTTTTTTGGCCGTAAAAAACCCGGCGTCGCTACGCTCGGCCGGGCTACAAAGACAAAGGTTACGCGAGGCGTGCTTTCGCGTCGCTAATCGCCTGCGCCACCTGCTTCGGTGAAACGCCGCCTTTCGCTGCACGCTTATCGAGGCAGGATTGCAGCGACAGAATCGGGTAGACATCCTCGCCAATCACCGCGCTGAATTTTTGCAGGTCGGCCAGCGCCAGCTCTTCCAGCGGTTTGCCCTGAGCAATAGCCTCAACCACCGCTTCACCGACGATATGGTGCGCTTCACGGAATGGAACGCCTTTCGCCACCAGATAGTCCGCCAGCTCGGTGGCGTTCGCATAACCCTGCTGCGCCGCTTCCTGGCACCGTGGACGTTTCACCTGAATACCGTCCAGCACCAGCGCCGCCATATGCAGGCAGTCCATCCAGGTATCGAGCGCATCAAATACGCCCTCTTTGTCTTCCTGCATGTCTTTGTTATAGGCCAGCGGCAAGCCTTTTAGGGTCATCATCATGCCGGTCAGCGCACCCTGTACGCGGCCACACTTGCCGCGGATAAGCTCGAGTGCATCCGGGTTTTTCTTCTGCGGCATCAGGGAAGAACCTGAAGTCACGCGGTCAGACAGCTCAACAAAGCCGGCTTCACCGGTATTAAAGAAGATCAGATCTTCAGCAAAGCGCGACAGGTGCACCATGCCAATAGACGCATCAGACAGCAGTTCCAGCACGTGGTCACGGTCAGAAACGCTGTCCAGGCTGTTACGGGTCGCGGACGCAAAGCCCAGCCAGCCTGCCAGCTGCTCACGGTCGATTTCATAGGCGGTACCCGCCAGCGCGCCGCAGCCCAGCGGGCTTACGTCAAGACGCTTAAGGGTATCCTGCAGGCGGCTTTCGTCACGCGCCAGCATCTCAACGTAGGCCAGGCACCAATGCGCGAAGGTTACCGGCTGCGCGCGTTGCAGATGCGTATAGCCCGGCATCACCGCATCCTGGTTTGCCTGCGCAGTGTCGACCAGCGCGCCTTGCAGCTGGCGGATTGCCGTCAGCAGCTCAGCAACGGTATCTTTGCACCACAGTTTGAGGTCGGTCGCTACCTGGTCGTTACGGCTACGGCCGGTGTGCAGCTTTTTACCCAGTTGACCCACTTTGTCGATAAGCTTGCCTTCAACCCAGCTATGGATATCTTCAGCATCGCTTTCCAGAATCTGCTGCGGGTTTGCCCGCACTTCTTCCAGCAGCACGCCCAGCGCGGCTTCCAGTTGAGATTGCTCATCCGCCGTCAGAACGCCAACCGTCACCAGCGCTTTGGACCAGGCAACAGAGCCAACGATATCCTGCTCCGCCAGGCGATAGTCAAAGCGTAAAGAGTCATTGAACTGTTTGAACCGCTGATCCGCTGCCTGAGTAAAACGCCCACCCCAAAGTGCCATAACATGCTTCCTTAATTTCTTCGATTTCACTGCCGGATGGCGCTGCGCTTATCCGGCCTACAGGTTCTGTTCACGTAGGCCCGATAAGGCGTAGCCGCCATCGGGCGCATAAATAGTTAAGCCAGAATACGCGTACCGATCGGCGTGCCGTTAAACAACGCCGGCAGCTGCTCCGCGTGACGCCATGAAGCGATATCTACCGGACGACCCAGCGTACGTGCCGCATCAAGCGCCGCGTTCACTTTCACAATCATCCCATCGGTAATAATGCCCTGCTCGATCAGCTGTTCAGCCTTCGCCGCCGTCATTTCGGCGATACGCTGGCCTTTACCGTCGAGAATACCGCTCACATCGGAGAGCAGAATCAGGTCTGCGCCAAGCGTTGCCGCCAGCGCGGTTGCCGCCTGGTCAGCGTTAACGTTCATCAGTTGCCCTTCGGCGGTCACGCCAATCGAGCTCACCACCGGCAGGAAACCGCCTTCCAGCAGCAGATTAATCAGTTTAGGTGAACCCGGCTGCGCCAGGCCCACGTGGCCCAGTTCTTCATCCAGCTTCGTCACCTGCACGCTGTCGCCATCACCGAGGAACAGGCCAACGGAGGCGATATCATGCTTCTTCGCCCACGCCAGCAGCGTTTTGTTGGCGGTACCCGCCAGCGCGCCGGTAATGATGTCGATTTGATCGGCAGGCGTGACGCGCAGACCATTTTTCTTTTTCACCGGCAGGTTGAGTTGCTTCATCAGCTCATCCACCACGCAGCCGCCGCCGTGGACAATCACCAGCGGGCGCTGATGCGACTCGCGGTAGTTGACCAGCGCGGTAAACAGGCGCTCCAGCGCTTCTTCGCTATCCAGTAACACGCCGCCCAGTTTGATAATTAATGGATTCATCGTCGTCACACCTTAAATAAGAGACTGCGTCTCAGCAAAGCCGAAACGGATATTGGCGCACTGCACGGCCTGTGCGGCAGCGCCTTTCAATAGGTTGTCTTCGGTCGCCACGACGATCAGGTGCTCGCCCTGCACCGCAAAACCGATATCGCAGAACGGCAGGCCGACCACGTTTTTCAGTGCCGGAACGCCCTTCTCGTATAAACGTACCATCGGCTTGTCACCGTAGGCCTGTTGTAAGGTTTCCGCCACCTGCGCATGGGTCACGCCCGGCTTCAGACGGCAGGTAATGGTTTCCAGAATGCCGCGCGGGAAGTTGCCCAGATGCGGGGTGAAAATCACCTCTGCGCCCAGGTGGCTGGCGATTTCCGGCTGATGGCGATGGGTGAACACGCCGTACGGTTGCAGGCTCACTTCACAGAAGCTGTTGGAGATCGCTGCTTTACGCCCTGCGCCGCTCACGCCGCTGGTTGCGTTGATCACCGGCCACTGGTTGAGATCCAGCAGGGATGCATCAATCAGAGGTTTCAGGGAAAGCTGCGCCGCCGTCGGGTAACAGCCCGGCACCGCAATCAGGTTCGCCTCTTTCAGCGCCTCGGCGCTCCACTCGGCCAGGCCATACACCGCCTGCGCCAGCAGCTCAGGATGCTGATGGGTAAACCCGTAGTATTTTTCATAGAAGGCGCCGTCGTTCACACGGAACGCGCCGGAAAGGTCGAACACCACGCAGCCTGCCGCGAGGAATTGCGGGGCCAGATCGTGACTCACTTCGTGGGCGGTCGCCAGGAACACCACATCAACACCGGCGCTGAACTCACTGATATCGGACATCGGCTGCAGCGGCAGATCGACAATCCCTTTCAGCTGTGGATGCAAATCGGAGATTAGCTTTCCTGCATCATTGCTTTGCGCTGAGACCGTCAAAGCGGTTATGTTCATATGAGGATGGCGATTTACATAGGTCACAAGCTCTGCGCCAGCGTAACCGCTCGCGCCCACAATCAGCGTATTCAACATCGGGGCCGTTTACCTTCTTATGTCTGTTTGCCTGATTAAGCGTTTTCTATTCACCCTACCATTGGTGGGTTTTCTTACGCCTAATGATAATGTATTTTTATTCACAAATACTGCATGAATATTGATACTATCATGACCCGAGGTGTGTCAACAATGAAAAACAATTTACCCCCATTTATCGAGATTTACCGTGCGTTGATCGGCACTCCTTCCATCAGCGCAACCGAAGAAGCGCTCGATCAGAGCAATGCGTCTTTAATCACTCTGCTTGCTGACTGGTTCGCCTCGTTAGGCTTCAATGTCGAAGTGCAGCCCGTTCCCGGCACGCGCAACAAATTCAACCTGCTGGCCAGCACCGGACACGGCGCAGGCGGGCTGCTGCTCGCCGGTCATACCGATACCGTGCCGTTTGACGACGGACGCTGGACCCGCGACCCATTCACCCTCACCGAGCACGACAACAAGCTCTACGGTCTGGGTACCGCCGACATGAAAGGCTTCTTCGCCTTTATTCTGGACGCACTGCGTGATGTTGACGTGACGACGCTTAAAAAGCCGCTCTATATCCTGGCAACCGCCGATGAAGAGACCAGCATGGCGGGCGCTCGCTACTTCTCTGAATCCACAGCGCTTCGCCCGGACTGCGCCATCATCGGTGAACCTACCTCACTGCAACCGGTGCGCGCGCATAAAGGCCATATGTCGAATGCCATTCGCGTGATGGGCCAGTCCGGCCACTCCAGCGACCCGGCGCGCGGCGTCAACGCCATTGAGATCATGCACGACGCCATTGGCCGCGTGATGCAACTGCGCGATTCGCTGAAAGAGCGCTATCACTACGAAGCATTTACCGTACCGTATCCAACGCTCAACCTCGGCGCGATCCACGGCGGCGACGCCTCCAACCGCATCTGTGCCTGCTGCGAGCTGCATATGGATATTCGCCCATTGCCTGGCATGACCCTGAACGATCTCAACGGTCTGCTGGATGAAGCGCTGGAGCCGGTAAGCGCACAATGGCCGGGACGCTTGACGGTGAGCGAGCTGCATCCGCCAATTCCAGGCTACGAATGCCCGCCAGACCACCAACTGGTCGAGGTGCTGGAAAAACTGCTCGGTACGAAGACCGAAGTGGTGAACTACTGCACCGAAGCACCGTTTATCCAGACCCTGTGTCCGACCATCGTCTTAGGCCCAGGCTCAATTAATCAGGCGCACCAGCCGGATGAATACCTGGAAACGCGCTTTATTAAGCCGACGCGCGAGTTAATTACCCAGGTCGTGCATCACTTCTGCTGGCATTAATGTGTTCTGCCCGGTGGCGCTACGCTTACCGGGCCTACCCCCACCCGTAGGCCGGATAAGCGCAGCGCCATCCGGCATCTCTAAGCCGCGATCTCCTTCACATTTTCATAAGCATTTCTTATCTGGCACGATACGAATTAACTTTCATAAATTGTCGCGATTTATTCGTTTGCTGAAGCGATTTCGCAGCAATTGACGTACGGGTTTTTACGTGGCTTTATAAAAGAGGTGTCTTTATCTCGCCCTTACGTTCCAGGGGTTGGGATATAACAAAATAAAATGAGATGGGGTGTCTGGGTTAATGAACGAACAATATTCCGCGTTGCGTAGTAATGTCAGTATGCTCGGTAAAGTGCTAGGCGATACCATCAAGGATGCGCTTGGCGAGAACATTCTTGACCGTGTAGAAACGATCCGTAAGTTGTCCAAGTCTTCTCGTGCGGGCAATGAAGCCAATCGCCAGGAGCTGCTCACCACGCTGCAGAACCTGTCCAACGATGAGCTGCTGCCGGTCGCCCGCGCGTTCAGTCAGTTCCTGAACCTGGCCAACACCGCCGAGCAGTACCACAGCATTTCGCCAAAAGGCGAAGCGGCAAGCAACCCGGAAGTGATTGCTCGTACCCTGCGTAAACTCAAAGACCAACCTAATCTCAACGAAACTATCATCAAAAAAGCCGTTGAATCCCTGTCGCTGGAGCTGGTACTCACCGCGCACCCAACCGAAATCACGCGTCGTACGCTGATTCACAAAATGGGTGAGATCAACAACTGCTTAAAGCAACTCGATAACACCGATATCGCCGACTACGAACGCAACCAGGTGATGCGCCGTCTGCGCCAGCTGATTGCCCAGTCCTGGCACACCGATGAAATTCGTAAGCATCGTCCAAGCCCGGTTGATGAGGCCAAATGGGGCTTTGCGGTGGTGGAAAACAGCCTGTGGGAAGGCGTACCAAACTACCTGCGCGAACTGAATGAACAGCTGGAAGAGAACCTCGGTTACCAGCTACCGGTCGATTTCGTGCCGGTACGCTTTACCTCCTGGATGGGCGGCGACCGCGACGGCAACCCGAACGTCACCGCAGAAATCACCCGCCACGTGCTGCTGCTCAGCCGCTGGAAAGCGACCGACCTGTTCCTGAAAGATATTCAGATCCTGATTTCCGAACTGTCGATGGTCGAGTGTACCGACGAACTGCGCGAACTGGTTGGTGAAGCCGGTGCCACCGAGCCGTACCGCTTCCTGATGAAAAACCTGCGTACCCGCCTGCTAGCAACCCAAGCCTGGCTGGAAGCGCGCCTGAAAGGCGAGCGTCTGCCGAAACCGGCGGGCCTTATCAGCCAGAACGAACAGCTGTGGGAACCGCTGTACGCCTGCTATAAATCGCTGCAGGCCTGCGGGATGGGCATTATCGCCAACGGCGAACTGCTCGATACCCTGCGTCGCGTGAAGTGTTTTGGCGTGCCGCTGGTGCGTATCGACGTGCGTCAGGAAAGCACCCGCCACACCGAAGCTCTGGGCGAGCTGACTCGCTATCTGGGCATCGGCGACTACGAAAGCTGGTCAGAAGCCGACAAGCAGGCCTTCCTGATCCGCGAACTGAATTCCAAACGTCCGCTTCTCCCGCGTAGCTGGGAGCCAAGCAACGACACCCGCGAAGTTCTTAATACCTGTAAAGCGATTGTCGATGCCCCTGTCGGCTCAGTCGCCGCCTACGTTATCTCAATGGCAAAAACGCCGTCTGACGTGCTGGCGGTTCATCTGCTGCTGAAAGAAGCGGGCATTACCTTCGCACTGCCGGTTGCTCCGCTGTTCGAAACCCTCGACGACCTGAACAACGCCGATGACGTCATGACCCAACTTCTGGGCATCGACTGGTACCGCGGCTTTATTCAGGGCAAACAGATGGTGATGATTGGCTATTCCGACTCCGCAAAAGATGCGGGCGTCATGGCGGCATCCTGGGCGCAGTACCAGGCGCAAGATGCTCTGATCAAAACCTGTGAGAAAGCGGGCATCGAGCTGACGCTGTTCCACGGTCGCGGTGGTTCCATTGGCCGCGGCGGCGCACCGGCTCACGCTGCGCTGCTCTCTCAGCCTCCGGGAAGCCTGAAAGGTGGCCTGCGCGTGACCGAACAGGGCGAGATGATCCGCTTCAAATACGGTCTGCCGGAAATCACCGTCAGCAGCCTGTCGCTGTACACCAGCGCCATTCTGGAAGCGAACCTGCTGCCACCGCCGGAACCAAAAGAAGAGTGGCGCGGCATCATGGACGAACTGTCGGATATCTCCTGCGAGATGTACCGCGGCTACGTGCGTGAAAACAAAGATTTCGTGCCGTACTTCCGTTCCGCTACGCCGGAGCAGGAACTGGGCAAACTGCCATTGGGTTCACGTCCGGCAAAACGTCGCGCAACCGGCGGCGTTGAATCCCTGCGTGCAATTCCATGGATCTTCGCCTGGACGCAGAACCGCCTGATGCTGCCAGCCTGGCTGGGTGCCGGTGCCGCGCTGCAAAAAGTGGTCGAAGATGGCAAACAGAGCAAGCTGGAAGCCATGTGTCGCGACTGGCCGTTCTTCTCAACCCGCCTGGGCATGCTGGAGATGGTCTACTCGAAAGCTGACCTGTGGCTGGCGGAATACTACGATCAGCGTCTGGTGAAAAAAGAGCTGTGGGGTCTGGGTACCGAACTGCGCGACCAGCTGGAAGCCGACATCAAAGTGGTGCTGGATATCGCAAACGATGCGCACCTGATGGCCGACCTGCCGTGGATTGCCGAGTCTATCCAGCTACGTAACGTCTACACCGACCCGCTGAACGTTCTGCAGGCCGAACTGCTGCACCGTTCACGTAAAGCGGAAGAAGAAGGCCAGGAACCAAACCATAACGTTGAGCAAGCGCTGATGGTCACCATCGCGGGCGTTGCTGCGGGTATGCGTAACACAGGTTAATCTCTCCCCCATGTAGCCCGGCCGAGCGAAGCGACGCCGGGAATATGTACAGTGCGGCTCCGGCGTCGGCCGGTCGACCTGCACGCCAAAAGGCCACATTCTTTGTGGCCTTTTTTTATCCTCTCGGTTAAGGTCTCTTCGTTGTTCACTACGACAGGGATCCCCATGCATTCCGACATCAACCCACTGCTTTCCCACATCGCCTCAGGTATCACGCCGCTGCAAAAAATCTGGTTTGCCGGGAATCACTCGCCGGTGCCGGAGATGGCTTTTCAGGTCGATTTCCCCCGGCTGGAGATCCTGCTTGAAGGGCAGCTCACCGACGCTGCGCTGGGTGAGTCTATGCAGGCACTGGATGCACTCTACGTTCCCGCTGGCGGCTGGAATTTCCCACAGTGGCAGAGCCCGGTCACCACGTTAAGCATTCTGTTTGGCAAACAGCAACTGGGGTTTAGCGTGCAGCAATGGGATGGGCAGCAGTTGAAAAACATGGCTAAGCAGCACGTCGCCCGACGAGGCCCGCGCGTCGGCTCTTTCCTGCTGCAAACCATGAGTGAAATTCAGATGCAGCCGCAGGAACAGCAAACCGCCCGCCTGATAGCCACCAGCCTGATTAGCCACTGTGCCGATCTGCTCAGCAGCCAAATCCAGACCGCATCGCGCAGCCAGGCGCTGTTCGACGCCATTCGCGAATATATCGATAGCCACTTTGCCGAACCGCTGACCCGTGAATCAGTCGCCCAGGCGTTCTACATCTCCCCCAACTATCTGTCGCACCTGTTCCAGAAAAGCGGGGTGATGGGGTTTAACGAATACCTCAACCACACGCGGCTGGAACACGCCAGACGGTTGTTGAAGGGCTACGACCTGAAGGTCAAAGAGATTGCCCACGCCTGTGGGTTTGTCGACAGCAACTACTTCTGCCGTCTATTT
>NZ_JMPL01000119.1 GCF_000735365.1 Kluyvera ascorbata ATCC 33433
AGCGCGAAGCGGCGCTGGCGCAGGGGTTTTCGACCTATGGACTGCTGCGACATATTTTGCTGCCGCAGGGGCTGGCTAACGCCTGGCAGCCGGTGGTGGGGCAGTATCTGAACCTGATGAAGCTCTCGTCGCTGGCGAGCGGCATTGGTTTTGCTGAGCTGACCTACCAGGTGCGGCAAATCGAAAGCTACAACGCGCATGCGCTGGAGGCTTTCGCGGTGGGCACCGTCCTCTATCTGCTGACCGGCATGGCGCTGGGGCTGTTGTTGAGCCGTCTGGGACCTAAACCGGTGGGGCAGCCTAAGCGCGTGCGGAAGGCGGCGGCGAGCGTGGCGGGAGGTGCGGTGAATGAACGCTAATCTGGCGGTAATTTACGACAACCTCGACTATCTGCTGTGGGGACGGCTGGCCGATGGCGAGCCCGGTGGCGTAGCGCTGACGCTGATGATGGCGATAGGCGCCGGCGCGCTGGCGCTGCCGGGCGGCATTCTGCTGGCCTGCGCGGCGTGGCGATTCTCTGGTTTGACCCGGCGCTTGCTTTACCTGTGGGCGGAGGTAATACGCGGGATTCCGCTGATTTTCGTTATCTTCTGGCTGTGGTATCTGCTGCCAATGCTGACCGGGAGCGACCTGCCGGGTGCGGTGACGGTAACGCTGGCGCTGGCGTGGTTTACCGCAGCAATGGTGATGCACTCGGTGCTGGCGGGGCTGCGCGCGCTGCCTACCGGACAGTATGAAGCGGCGTTGACCCAGGGTTTTAGCGCCGGGCAGAGCCTGCGGCTGATTTTGCTGCCTCAAACCCTTCGCAACGTGCTGCCTTCGCTGGTGGGGATTTTTATCAGCCTGCTGAAGGACACCTCGCTGGCGTTTATCGTCAACGTACCAGAATTAACCACGGTGGCGGGGCAGGTCAACAACCGCGTGCAGATCTACCCGACGGCGATCTTTGTCTTTATCGGCGTGGTCTATTATCTGCTGTGTTTTGGGCTGGAAAGGGTGGCAAAACGCTGGCAGCGGCGGGTGGCGGTGTAAAAAACAAACCCGGCGTCGCGATGCTCGGCCGGGCTACGAATGACAGAGGGTGGTAGCCCGGCTGAGGCGTTTACGCCGACGCCGGGTTTAGCCCATCACACGTTTTTACGTTCGATGGTTTGTTCGCCCCAGAAGAGCGCGTCTTTATCGGTTTTGCTGAAGGCCAGTTCGAGAACGGCATCGCTGCCTTCTTCCCAGATTTTCTCTGCCGTTTTTTCATCAAATTTGGCCAGCTCAAAAATCGCTTCGGCGATTTCAGGCGACGTATTACGCAGACTGGCCCATTCACCAATATGATGAGCCTTGCCTTCTTGTGTCGGCATATCGCTTCTCCCTTAAATCATTAGCCTTTCATTTTGACGGCCAGGCCTGCCACGTATTCACCCTGATAACGGGCGATGGACAGCTCTTCCTGGCTTGGCTGGCGTGAACCGTCTCCGCCAGCGATAGTGGTTGCGCCATATGGCGTGCCGCCGCGAACCTGAGAAACATCAAACAGTTCCTGAGCCGCGTAACCAATCGGCACAATCACCATACCGTGGTGGGCGAGGGTCGTCCACGTTGAAGTAATGGTCTGCTCCTGTCCGCCGCCGGTACCGGTTGAGCTAAAGACGCTGGCCAGTTTGCCGTACAGCGCGCCGGACGCCCACAGGCCGCCGGTCTGGTCGAGGAAGGTGCGCATTTGCCCGGCCATATTGCCGAAGCGGGTAGGAGTACCGAAGATAATGGCGTCGTAATCAGCCAGTTCTTGTGGGGTGGCGACGGGAACCGCCTGCGCTTTGCCGCCTGCTTTGGCAAAGGCTTCTGCCTGCATTGTTTCTGGTACGCGCTTGATGGTGACGTCAACGCCGTCGACCTTATTTGCGCCTTCGGCTACTGCTTTAGCCATCGTTTCGATGTGTCCGTACATAGAATAATAGAGCACCAGAACACTTGCATTTCCACTCATCTTAACTCTCCTGTGTCAAATTCGTCGGTTACCTAACAAGCATGTTTAAGCATAGTCGCAAATGACGGATTCGCTGCAACGATTCGGCAATTTATCCGCGCCTGGGTGGCATGATTTTTTGCCGCCGCTGCGCCTTTTGACGTAGGCTGACACACTTTTTTATGACCGTTTTTCCTCTACCATAAGAGCCGATTACGCATGGGGCGAGGCGTCGCCTTGAAAAAACGGGCGCTAGATATGACAAAATGTGACCAATCCGCCTGCGCTGCCGCTGCGACGGCTAACCTTATTACTACCCGCGCAATACGGCGGGTGAACGCGCTTTGAATTACGTAATGCACTATGTCGTTCTCTCAACCGGAGGTCAGTAATGGCAAACCATCGTGGCGGTTCCGGCAATTTTGCCGAAGACCGTGAAAGAGCATCAGAAGCAGGTCGTAAGGGCGGCCAACACAGCGGCGGGAACTTCAAGAACGATCCCCAACGCGCCTCGGAAGCGGGCAAAAAAGGCGGGAAAAACAGCCATGGTAGCCACCGCGGCAGCTAGCGGTGCGTGAATTGTCTGCCTCTCTCCTAACCGCCGGATAATCCGGCGGTTTCTTTTTATGGCCGTAACCCGCAAAATAGGTATTGATGCCGTAAATAACAAGGAGAGGGCGCATGGCTCAGGATGCAGTAAAAAAAGGTGGCAAACGTTCGCAGGCTGTCAGTGCGAAGAAACAGGCTATCCTTACCGCCGCGCTGAATACCTTTTCACAATACGGGATCCACGGCACGCGCCTTGAACAAGTGGCGGAGCTGGCCGGGGTATCGAAAACCAATCTGCTTTACTACTTCCCGTCAAAAGAGGCGCTTTACGTGGCCGTGATGCAGCAGATCCTCGATATCTGGCTGGCGCCGCTGAAGGCATTTCGGGAAGATCTGGCGCCGCTGGTGGCAATTAAAGAGTACATCCGTCTCAAGCTTGAGGTCTCGCGTGATTACCCACAGGCCTCGAAGCTGTTCTGTCTGGAGATGCTGCAGGGCGCGCCGCTGGTGATGGATGAGCTGACCGGCGACCTGAAAGCGCTGGTGGTGGAGAAGTCGGCCATCATTGCCGCGTGGGTGAGTGCGGGCAAGCTCGCGCCTATCGACCCGCACCATCTGATCTTTATGATCTGGGCGACGACCCAGCATTACGCTGATTTTGCCACCCAGGTGGAGGCGGTGACCGGGAAAACCCTGCGCGACGAAACCTTCTTTCAGCAGACCGTCGACAACGTCCAGCGCATCATCATCGACGGTATCCGCGTCCGTTAGCTGGCGGGCGGCAGAGGGCAGCTCAAGTCGCCCTCTTCACACTGTAACAGCGAGGAGAGAAACGCTTCGCGCTCGTTAGTTTTGTCGGTCAGGCACTGGCTATTCACCATCGGCTGCGCGCTGCCGCCATGGCTACTGGAGCTGATAAACGCACAGTCCGCATCGCGCAGCGCAATCCACGCTGACTGCGCTTTCTTCAGTAAATCTCGCTGCGCGGGCTCTGCGCGTTTCAGCACGTCCTGCCAGGTTTGGTTGAGCTTTTTATCTGCCGCCTGATACTGCGCAGCGGAGCAGGTGTTTAAATCAGCCTGCGTAGTGGCATCGGCACACTCGTCCGCCAGGGCATAACCGCTGCTCAGCAGCAGGGCAAGGGCGGGTAAGAGACGTTTCATCGGTTGACTCTCCAGATTATTCATACGGCGCTTAGGCTCAGGATATAGCACGATTTTACCTCTGAATCTCCTCCAACCACCGCTCGTTTTTCTGAATTTGAAAGGTGGCGCAACGATCGACTGGACGTCTTTGGTGTAGAAGGTTGATGATCGCGCACTTGCACGGAGAGAGGGAAGGGAAATGACAGTGATGTCCGGCACCAACGTTCAGCCTCGGTTAACGCTTTTTACGCTGGCGTGGCCCATTTTTGTGGAGCAACTGCTGCGGCTGATGCTGGGGTACGTTAGCGTTTTCATGCTGGGGCACTATTCCGATGAGGCCGTTGCTGCCACCGGGGTCGCTAACCAGATTCTGGCCATTTCCGTTATCTTCTACGGCTTTTTGACCGTTGGCGTGCAGATTGTGGTCGCGCAGCTGATTGGTGCGCAGCGGTTTAAGCGCGTGGAGCGGGTGATCACCAACGGGCTGGTAGTGGCTTTTCTTATCGGCGTGGCGATGAGCCTTATCTTTATTCTTTTCGGCGATGCGTTTTTGCGTATGCTGGGGCTAAGCGAGGCGCTGGTGGTGGTCGGTTCGCCGTTTATTCGCATCATCGGCGGCATTTCGGTGGTTATCGCCCTCTATTCGTCTATTCTGCCCATTCTGCGTACCCACGGCTATGTTCGTCAGGCGATGCTGGTGCCTGTCACGGTCAGCGTGATCAACGTGGTGTTCAACTACCTGTTTCTCTACGGCAAGCTGAGTTTTCTCGACCTCGGGGTGACCGGCGTGGGTATTGCGGTATGTATCGCCAACGTTATGGGTATGCTGATGTCGGCGTGGATGCTGAAAAAGTACATTGGCTACGTGTTCCGCTGGCAGAAGCTGAAGCAGTGCTCGCGCAAAATGCTGGGAGCCATTTTACGCTACGGGCTGCCGTCGGCGGGGGAGAACCTCTCTTACGCGGGCTCGCAGCTGGTGGTGACGGCGATTATCGCTTTTCTCGGCACCGAAGCGCTAACTACCAAGGTTTACGCTTCAACGATCAGCCAGTTTGTCGCGCTGTTTGCCATGTCTATCGGCCAGGCCTCACAGATTATGATTGGCCGTGCGGTGGGCGCGCGTGAAATTGATGCGGCGTACCGCCAGGGGATTAAAAGCTGGCGGTTGGGTCTGGCGGTGGCCTTGTCTATCAGCGTGGTTATTTACCTGCTCGCCGAGCCGATTATGCAGCTCTTTACCCCGAATCAGGAAATCATCGCCCTGACTAAGAAACTGTTTATGCTGTCGATTTTGCTCGAACTGGGACGCGCGACCAATATCATCGTCATCAGCAGCCTGAACGCGACCGGCGACGTTCGCTTTCCGTTTATCTGCGGGATTATCGTGATGTGGATTGTCAGCCTGCCGTTTTCCTACCTGTTGGGTATTTCGTTCGGGCTGGGGCTGGTTGGGGTCTGGATGGCGTACATTATTGATGAAGGGCTGCGGGCGATGCTGATGTACCGGCGCTGGCGTAGCCGGGTGTGGACGACGAAATCTGTTTTTTAATGGTCGCTCAAGCCAGGTAGGTCTGATAAGCGAAGCGCCATCAGGCAAGATATGTGCACATTGCCGGATGGCGGCGTAAACGCCTTATCCGGCCTACAAATAAAAAAACCCGGCAATCGCCGGGTTTGAACCTCTTAACCAATCGTCATCAAGCTGGCGTTCCCGCCCGCTGCGGCGGTGTTCACGCTGAGCGAACGCTCATGGTACAGACGCTCCAGCAGCAGATTGGTTTCACCGCGGGCAAAGCCCTGCACCGAAACAATTGCTCCGTCGCGCGCCGCCACCTGTTCGCAGAGTTCGCGCAGCTGGTCAGAATCACCGTGGTAAATCACCGCATCGAAGAAGGCGTTCATCAGCGTTTCCGGTTTCGCGAAGTGGATACGCTCGCTCACCGCTTTCGGCAAGGATTTCACCAGTTCACGCTGCAGCGGCGCATCCTGCCACAGCACTTCGCTGCCGACCGCCATCACCGCCGACAGCTGCGTCAGCAGGTCCGACTCGTTATCGGCCACGCATAGTACGCGCTCGCGCGGCACCAGCGTCCAGGTGTTGCGCTCGCCGGTTGGCCCTGGCAGCACGCGCTGAGTACCGGCCTGCGCCAGCTCGCTATACAGCTTGCTCTGCGCCAGCAGATCCGGACGACCGGCCATCCAGCTTTGCAGCTCGGTGAGCGGTTTTTCCAGCAGCGTTTTGAGCTGAGTATCAACCACCTGACCCGCATCCTGACGCGCCAGCGTTTTCGCCAGCGCCGTTTCTGGACGGCTCGCCAGCAGGCGGTACAGGTACATCGGGCCACCCGCTTTCGGACCGGTGCCGGAGAGACCTTCACCGCCGAACGGCTGCACGCCAACGACCGCGCCCACCATATTACGGTTAACGTACAGGTTGCCGACTTTCGCGCTGCCGGTAACCTGAGCGATAGTTTCATCAATACGGGTATGCACACCGAGGGTCAGACCGTAGCCGGAGGCATTGATCTGTTCAACCAATGAATCCAGCTGATTACGGCTGTAGCGCACCACGTGCAGCACCGGACCGAAGACCTCTTTTTTCAGCTCGTCGAAGCTCTCGAGCTCAATCAACGTTGGCGGAATAAAGGTACCGGTTTGCCACTCGCGGCTGTCCTCGGCATTTTCACGCGCGGCCTGGAATACGGTACGGCCTTTGGCGCGCATGGTCTGGATATGGTTCTCAATACCGGCTTTCGCTTCAGCATCGATAACAGGCCCGATATCGGTGGTCAGACGGCCCGGGTTGCCCATCCGGCATTCCGCCATCGCGCCGCGTAGCATGGTCAGCGTGTGGTCGGCGATATCGTCTTGCAGGCAGAGCACGCGCAGCGCCGAGCAACGCTGTCCCGCGCTATCGAAGGCCGAGGCTACCACGTCAACCACCACCTGCTCGGTGAGCGCGGAGGAGTCAACGATCATCGCGTTCATGCCGCCGGTTTCCGCCACCAGCGGCGTCGGGCGGCCCTGAGCGTCGAGACGGGTGGCAATATTGCGTTGCAGCAGGGTGGCAACATCGGTAGAACCGGTAAACATCACGCCGCGCACGCGGGCATCACCGGTCAGCTGTGCACCGACGGTCTCGCCACGTCCTGGCAGCAACTGCACCACGCCTGCCGGTACGCCCGCTTCCAGCAGCAGGGCGATCCCCTGAGCGGCAATCAGCGGGGTCTGCTCGGCCGGTTTGGCCAGCACGCTGTTACCGGCGGCAAGGGCGGCGGCCACCTGACCCATAAAGATAGCCAGCGGGAAGTTCCACGGGCTGATACAGACCACCGGGCCTAGCGGACGGTGAGTTTCGTTATCGAAATCGTCACGAACCTGACCGGCGTAGTAGTGCAGGAAGTCGACCGCTTCACGCACTTCGGCAATGGCGTTGCTGAAGGTTTTCCCGGCTTCACGCACCAGAATCCCCATCAGCGGCTGCATCTGATCTTCCATCAGCACCGCGGCGCGTTCCAGAATTGCGGCACGTTCCTGCGGCGGAGTGGCGAACCAGATTGGCGCGTTGTTCACCGCGCTTTCCAGCGCCTGTTCCACTTCGCTGGACGTCGCTTCTCGGACATAGCCCACCACGTCTTTCGGTTCAGCCGGGTTAATCACCGACACCATATCGCCGTCGGCAACCGGATGCTCCAGCATCGGCTTCGCCGTCCACTTATGCAGCGCGCTATTGAGCAGCGACGAGGAGAGGGAAGCCAGGCGATGTTCGTTGGCGATATCCAGACCGGCGGAGTTGACGCGTCCCTTGCCGTAGAGGTCACGCGGCAGTGGGATCTTCGGATGCGGCAGACCTGACGCGCCTTCCTGTAGCGCCATTTTCTCAACCGCCAGCACCGGGTCGGCAACCAGCTCGTCCAGCGGCAGGCTGCTGTCAGCGATACGGTTAACGAACGAGGTGTTAGCGCCGTTTTCCAGCAGACGACGCACCAGATAGGCCAGTAGCGTTTCGTGAGTGCCCACCGGTGCATAAATACGGCATGGACGGTTTAGCTTGCCTTCCGCCACTTTGCCGACAACCTGCTCGTACAGCGGTTCGCCCATGCCGTGCAGGCACTGGAACTCGTACTGACCCGGATAGTAGTTATTGCCCGCCAGTTGATAAATCGCTGCCAGAGTGTGGGCGTTGTGGGTGGCAAACTGCGGGTAGATGAGGTTCGGCACGCCGAGCAGTTTTTTCGCGCAGGCGAGATAAGAGACGTCGGTGTACACCTTGCGGGTGTACACCGGATAACCTTCTAGGCCGTCCATCTGCGCACGTTTAATTTCGCTATCCCAGTAGGCGCCTTTCACCAGACGGATCATCAGGCGGCGACGGCTGCGGGTGGCGAGGTCAATCAGGTAGTCGATAACAAACGGGCAGCGCTTCTGGTAGGCCTGAATAACGAAGCCAATGCCGTTCCAGCCTGCCAGCTCTGGCTCAAAGCACAGTTTTTCTAGCAGATCGAGGGAGATCTCTAAACGATCGGCCTCTTCGGCGTCGATGTTAATGCCGATATCGTACTGGCGCGCCAGTAGGGTCAGCGATTTCAGACGCGGATAGAGTTCGTCCATCACGCGGTCATACTGGGCACGGCTGTAGCGCGGGTGCAGGGCGGAGAGTTTGATGGAGATCCCCGGGCCTTCATAAATGCCGCGCCCGTTGGACGCTTTACCAATGGCGTGAATCGCCTGCTGATAGGAGACCATATAGGCCTGCGCATCGGCGGCCGTCAGCGCGGCTTCACCGAGCATATCGTAGGAGTAGCGGAAGCCTTTTTCTTCGAGCTTACGGGCGTTGGCCAGCGCTTCGGCGATGGTTTCACCGGTCACGAACTGTTCGCCCATCAGGCGCATCGCCATGTCCACGCCTTTACGCACCAGCGGCTCACCGCTCTTACCGATAATGCGGTTCAGCGAGCGCGACAGGCTGGTTTCGTTGTGGGTAGAGACCAGTTTGCCGGTAAACAGCAGCCCCCAGGTGGCGGCGTTGACGAACAGCGACGGGCTGCGGCCAATGTGCGACTGCCAGTTACCGTTGCTGATTTTGTCGCGGATAAGGGCATCGCGGGTGGCTTTGTCAGGAATACGCAGCAGCGCTTCCGCGAGGCACATCAGCGCCACGCCTTCCTGAGAGGAGAGGGAGAATTCCTGCAACAGGCTCTGTACCATCCCGGCGCGGCCGCTGGCGGTTTTCTGGTTGCGCAGTTTTTCCGCCAGTTTCCAGGCCAACTGATGCGCCTGTTCGGCAATCGGCTGCGGCAAGCGGGCCTGCTCCATCAGCATTGGCACGGCGTCGGTTTCGCTGCGGCGCCAGGCGGCGGTAATCGCCGCACGGGTCACGGATTGCGGCAGGATCTGCTCGGCGAATTCGAGGAACGGCTGGTGGATTTCTTCCGCCGGCTGGGCAGATTCATCACTCTCGTTCGCGGCACCCGACAGCAGCGCAGGCAGCTCCGGCAGGACTTCATCGTTTTCGAGCTTTTCCAGATAGTTAAAAATTGCCTGCTTTATGAGCCAGTGAGGGGGGCGGTCGATACGTGTCGCCGCACTCTTAATGCGCTCACGCGTTGCGTCATCCAGCTTAACCCCCATGGTGGTGGTGCCCATGCCATCTACTCCTGTTGCTCGGTTGTCATAGTAATTGCGTAACAGGAATATCCATCATGTTGCAACTTTGTGCAACCGTGTTAAATGTGACGTCCGTTGCAGGCTTAAAAATGAGTTAATTGTTAATGGTAAAACTTATGGAAAGCAGCCTGAGAAATGGGTATTGCGAGCTGATTTTATGCGCCACTTAACAGTTATTCGCGGTGCAACCGTAAAAAGCGTGAGGGAGTGCAACCTATAGGAAAATGCTATCAGCGGGCTAATGCATTCTATGTAAATGCAGTGTTAAATCGTTTGTGAATTAATTCCGCTTCCGTCAGGATACGGTCGCTTCAAATGATTGCCCCGTTCCGGCAATGATAAAGACGGCAAATTGGGATGTTGCCGACGCATAATTCTGGAGAATTTAATGACTATTAGTACACCGATGCTGGTGACCTTTGTTGTTTATATTTTTGGCATGATCCTTATTGGCTTCTTTGCATGGCGCAACACCAAAAATTTCGATGACTATATCCTCGGCGGCCGCAGCCTGGGCCCGTTCGTGACCGCGCTTTCCGCCGGAGCCTCTGACATGAGCGGCTGGCTGCTGATGGGCCTGCCGGGTGCCATCTTCATTTCCGGTATCTCGGAAAGCTGGATCGCCATCGGCCTGACCGTTGGCGCGTGGATCAACTGGAAGCTGGTGGCCGGGCGCTTGCGCGTGCACACCGAGGCAAACAACAACGCTTTAACGCTGCCGGACTACTTCACCGGGCGTTTTGAAGATAATAGCCGCGTGCTGCGTATTATCTCCGCGCTGGTTATCCTGCTGTTCTTCACCATCTACTGCGCTTCCGGGATTGTTGCCGGTGCACGTCTGTTTGAAAGCACCTTTGGCATGAGCTATGAAACCGCACTGTGGGCGGGAGCGGCAGCGACCATCCTCTACACCTTTATCGGCGGTTTCCTCGCGGTGAGCTGGACCGATACCGTGCAGGCCAGCCTGATGATTTTCGCGCTGATCCTCACGCCGGTGATTGTTATCTTCGCGGTCGGCGGCATGGGCGACTCGCTGGAGGTTATCAAACAGAAGAGCATTGAGAACGTCGATATGCTCAAAGGGCTGAACTTCGTTGCTATCGTATCGCTAATGGGCTGGGGCCTGGGCTACTTCGGCCAGCCGCACATTCTGGCGCGCTTTATGGCCGCCGACTCCCACCACAGCATTGTGCACGCACGCCGTATTAGTATGACCTGGATGATCCTGTGTCTGGCCGGGGCGGTTGCCGTGGGCTTCTTCGGGATTGCCTACTTCCAGAACAACCCGTCGGTGGCAGGGCCGGTGAGCCAGAACGCCGAGCGCGTATTTATCGAGCTGGCGCAGATTCTGTTTAACCCGTGGATTGCTGGAGTCCTGCTGTCAGCGATTCTGGCGGCGGTGATGTCAACGTTGAGCTGTCAGCTGCTGGTGTGCTCAAGTGCGATTACCGAAGATTTGTATAAAGCGTTTCTGCGTAAAAACGCCAGCCAGAAAGAGCTGGTATGGGTAGGGCGCTTTATGGTGCTGGTGGTGGCGCTGGTGGCTATCGCGCTGGCGGCAAATCCGGAAAACCGCGTGCTGGGTCTGGTGAGCTACGCGTGGGCAGGCTTCGGCGCCGCGTTTGGCCCGGTGGTGCTGTTCTCGGTGATGTGGTCACGTATGACCCGCAACGGCGCACTGGCCGGGATGATTATCGGTGCGGTGACCGTGATCGTCTGGAAACAGTTTGGCTGGCTGGGGCTGTATGAAATCATTCCTGGCTTTATCTTTGGCAGCGTCGGTATTGTCCTGTTTAGCCTGCTGGATAAAGCGCCGTCGGCAAGCATGCAGGAACGCTTTGCCAAAGCGGACGCGCATTATCACTCCGCACCGCCGTCCCGCTTAAGTAGCCCGGACGAGGTGCGATAGCGCCGCCTCCGGGTACAAACCCGGCTACTCTCTCAAGCCCGCATTTTTGCGGGCTTTTTTTATGTTTGCACCTGATAACGAGCGTAACTATATTCGCGCTATTTTTTTACATCTCGTCATTATTTCCCTCACATTTCGCTTGTGTTTATTTTTGGCTTAATGATAATCACTATCACTCACATTTACCTGTCTTTGCAAAAGTTGACGGCGTTAAACATTTAAGGATGTCCGCATGTTTGTTCCTTTTCTCATTATGCTGCGCGAAGGGCTGGAAGCTGCGCTGATTGTCAGCCTGATTGCCAGCTATCTGAAGCGCACGCAGCGCGATCGCTGGATTGGGGTCATGTGGATTGGCGTGATTCTGGCCGCTGCGCTGTGCTTAGGTTTGGGCATTTTCATCAACGAAACGACCGGCGAGTTCCCGCAAAAAGAGCAGGAGCTGTTTGAAGGGCTGGTGGCCGTGGTGGCAGTGGTTATCCTGACGTGGATGGTGTTCTGGATGCGTAAAGTGTCCCGCAACGTCAAGCAGCAGCTGGAGCAGGCGGTGGATAACGCGCTGCAAAAGGGCAATAACCACGGCTGGGCGCTGATCATGATGGTCTTTTTCGCCGTAGCACGTGAAGGGCTGGAGTCGGTCTTCTTCCTGCTGGCGGCATTCCAGCAGGATCTCGGCATCTGGCCGCCGCTGGGGGCTATCCTGGGTCTGGCAACAGCCATCGTGCTGGGTTTCCTGCTTTACTGGGGCGGTATTCGCCTCAACCTCGGCGTGTTCTTCCGCTGGACGAGCCTGTTTATTCTTCTGGTGGCGGCTGGGCTGGCGGCGGGGGCGATTCGCGCCTTCCATGAAGCGGGCCTGTGGAACGCGTTCCAGGATGTGGCCTTCGACCTCAGCGGTACGCTGACCACGCATTCGCTTTTCGGCACGCTGCTGGAAGGCATCTTTGGTTATCAGGAAGCGCCGAGCGTCAGCGAAGTGGCGGTCTATTTCCTGTATCTGATTCCCGCACTGGCGCTGTTCTTCTGGCCGCCACGCGCTGCTACATCAACATCACGTATCGCCCCATAAGGCAGATAACGGCTGTTTAGTGACAACTACTTATTGAAAGGGATGGACCATGACCAAGAACTTCCGCCGCAGCGCGTTGCAGACGGGCATCGCAGCACTCTTCTCTACGGCGTTTATGGCACAGGCTGCCGATATTCCGCAGGTTAAAGTGACGGTAAACGACAAACAGTGTGAACCGATGTCCATCACCGTGAAAGCGGGTAAAACCCAGTTCATCATCCAGAACCACAGCCAGAAGGCGTTGGAGTGGGAGATCCTCAAAGGGGTGATGGTGGTGGAAGAGCGTGAGAACATCGCGCCGGGCTTCACCCAGAAGATGACCGCCAACCTGCAGCCGGGTGAATACGACATGACCTGCGGCCTGCTGACTAACCCGAAAGGTAAGCTGATTGTTACTGGTGAAGCGACCAAAGACGCGGCGAAAGCCAACGCGCTGCTGAGCCTGA
>NZ_JMPL01000120.1 GCF_000735365.1 Kluyvera ascorbata ATCC 33433
CGGGGCGGCCGGCGAGGAGTACGAAAAGACCAAGGCCGGAGTCATGGACGTGCTGCGCGGCCATTTCCGGCCCGAGTTCCTCAACCGCATCGACGAGATCATCGTCTTCCATGCGCTGGGCAAGGAGGAGATCCGCCACATCGTCGGCCTGCAGCTCGATCGCGTGGCGCGCAGCGCCGCCAGCCAGGGCGTGACACTCACTTTCGATCAGACGCTGATCGACCATTTCGCGGAAGAAGGCTACAAGCCCGAGTTCGGTGCGCGTGAACTCAAGCGCCTGATCCGCAGCGAGCTGGAAACTGCGCTGGCGCGCGAGATGCTCGGCGGCGGCATCGGCAAGGGCGATCACGTCAGCGCACGCTGGGACGACAAGGCCGAACGCGTGGTGTTCGAACGCAAAGAGCCACCGCAGACCCCGGCCGAGCCGGAGCAGCCGGATGCCGCGAAGGCGAGCGACGCATCTTGATGGCGGGCGAGGCTGCCGTGTCCGACCCCATCGGCCTGGCACTGGCATGGGCAGCCTCCCTGGCCTCGATCGCGGTGGCGGTCGTGGCCGCAGGTCACGCGGGCGTCTACAAGCGTGATCCGCAGTCGGCCACGCCGTGGGGACTGCTCATCAGCGGCGGCACTGCCCTCCCGCTCGCTGGCCATCCGTTCGCGTGACGGCGCGGCCCATCTGTTCACCTGCTCCTCTGGCAACTCGACTTTCGAGGAACAAGGCCCATGGCTGGGTGACGCGGGCAGGCAACTGATAGTCGGTACTCTGTTCGACATCTCTTCTCGCAAGGAAATAGAGCAGCAGTTGCTGCGTATGGTGATCACCGACCCCTTTGCTTCACGGTTGAGGGAACATGTTCGCGCAACCGACATGGCTGCCCGGATTGGGGGGAGGAATTCGCTGTGTTGTTGGAAGCGGCATCGATAGAAGGCGCCCAAGTATGGGCGGAGCGATTTCGTCAGGACACTGCGGCGACAGCGGTGGTGTGTGGAGAGGTGTCGATCAGCTATAGCGCCAGCATGGGGGTGGCTCTCCTTGACCCCCGTTTGCACTCTGTCGAGCAGGTGATGCTGCAGGCGGACAGCGCGCTCTACCAGGCAAAAAAGACAAGGGTGCAACCAAGTTGTGGGCGCACAAGTATTTCAGAATTGAGAGGAGTGGCGATGAAGGAAAAGCAAGCAGACCCGATCAAAACATTTCGCGCCCAATGGGCAGTGATGACGTTCTACGAGCGCTTTGAACAGGCGATCGCGCTCGCGCTGTCCGCAATCATTGCCGTTATCATCGTGGTCTCGCTGCTGCAGCTGATCTCGATCGTCTTCAGCCTGCTGATCATTGATGCATTCAATCCGCTCGATCACAAGGTCTTCCAGACCGTGTTCGGCATGATCATGACGCTGCTCATTGCCATGGAGTTCAAGCATTCCATCGTGAGGGTGGCCTTGCGGCGCGACAGCATCATCCAGGTCAAGACGGTGATCCTGATCGGGCTGATCGCCCTGGCGCGTAAATTCGTGATCCTCGACCCGGAGACCGGCCCCGCCAAGGTCGCGGCGCTTGCAGGCGCGACACTGGCCCTCGGGGCGACTTACTGGCTGCTGCGCGAGCGCGATGACCGGACAGCCGGGGAAAGCTCAGATGATCAGTCGTGATCTGCGCCACGCGCAGAATGTCGGCGCGCGGCATCGCTGGCACAATCGCCTGCAAACCGTGCTGTTGGTGCTGACCCTGCTCGGAATTGCCGCCGTCGCTGGCAGCCTGCTGTTGGGTGACGGCGGGCTTTGGCTGGCGCTTGCGGCTGCGGGGTTCACCCTGCTGCTTGAACCGGCGGCCGCCTCCGGGCTGACCTTGCGGCTGTATGGCGCACGCCCCTTGCACCCGGATGAAGCGCCCGATCTTTGGGCTGTGTTGCGCGAACTGGCGGCGCGGGCCGGGCTGCCTACCGTGCCGGTACCGCACTACGTGCCCAGCGGGGTCGTCAACGCCTTCGCCACCGGTTCGAAGCATCACGCGGCCATCGCGCTGACCGACGGCCTGCTGCGTAGCCTCACGCCCCGCGAGTTGACCGGCGTGCTCGGCCACGAAATCGCGCATATTGCGAACGAGGATTTGCGTGTCATGGGCTTGGCCGATTCCATCAGCCGGCTCACCCATCTTCTGGCCTTGTTGGGGCAGCTTGCGATCGTGCTCAGCTTGCCAACGCTCTTGCTTGGAGTCACGGAAGTCAATTGGCCCGCGTTGCTTCTACTTGCGGTCGCGCCACAGCTGGCCTTGCTGGCTCAGTTGGGCTTGTCCAGGGTGCGCGAATTCGACGCCGACCGGCTCGCTGCCGAATTGACCGGCGACCCGCACGGGCTGGCCTCAGCGCTCGCCAAGATCGAGCGGGTGAGCCGCTCCTGGCGCGCCTGGCTGCTGCCCGGATGGGGCAATCCGGAACCCTCCTGGTTGCGCACGCATCCAGCGACGGCTGAACGCATTGAGCGCTTGCTGGAACTTGCTCCGCCGCCCGCGATGCCGCCGTTTCCATCGGCCCGTTACGACCCCGAAGTGACCGTATCACCACGTCCGCCACGCTGGCGCACTGGCGGCCTTTGGCGCTGATTTCAACATGGAGAATGACGTGACCTACCCGACCCCTACAGCCGCCCGGCGCCGGATCGATTCATCCGGCGCTGGCTCGTCATCACTGGCTGCATCGCCGCACTCATGCTGCTGTGGCAGTTCCTGCCCGCCATCGAAGCCTGGTTCAGTCCCCACGAAACAAATGCTCCAGCCCGGAAGAGAGGTCTCAGGCCGTCCGGGAGCTCTGTAACCGACGTGGAACCGCGCGTAAAGTTGCACAAAGCATAGGCGTCAGCGTCCCGGTCCTGTACAAATGGAAGAAAGACCTTATCAGTGACGAGGCTTATCAATCCATGCGCAAACGAAAGTCAGCCCCTCAGGATAAAAATCAGGATGCTTTACTCGGTGAAATCCAGCGTCTCAGGAAGCAGGTTCATCAGCTGCAGCTCGAACGTGACATACTGACAAAGGCGAATGAACTGATAAAAAAAGATCTGGGCGTCAGCTTTCTGAAACTGAAAAACAGGGAGAAAACCCTGATAGTTGATGCCCTTAAGAAAAAGTACCCCGTTGCTGAGTTGCTAAGCGTTCTACAACTTGCCCGCAGCTGTTATTTTTACCAAAACGTCTGTACGATAAGTATGCGGAAATACGCGTGATCATGGCCGATATCTTTGAGGAGAATTACCGCTGTTACGGCTATCGGCGCCTTCACGCGATGCTTCGCGGTAACAACAGGGTTATTTCTGAAAAGGTTGTCCGCAGACTGATGGCAGAAGAGCAGCTCGTTGTCAAGCGCACCAGGCGACGACGATACAACTCTTACTGTGGCGAAATCGGCCCGGCACCGGAAAATTTACTCGCCCGGGATTTTAGCTCCTGCAGGCCAAATGAGAAGTGGCTGACCGATATTACGGAGTTCCAGCTTCCGGCTGGAAAAGTCTATCTGTCGCCGGTTATCGACTGCTTTGATGGCCATGTTGTAAGCTGGTCGATAGGAACACGCCCGGACGCGACGCTGGTGAATACGATGCTCGATGACGCACTCGATACGCTCAACGAACATGATAAACCAGTGATACACAGCGATCGTGGTGGCCATTACCGGTGGCCGGGCTGGCTCGAGCGTATCAACACCTCCGGACTTATAAGGTCCATGTCGCGCAAAGGATGCTCGTCGGATAATGCTGCGTGTGAAGGCTTCTTCGGGCGTATCAAAAACGAAATGTTCTATGGCAGAGACTGGGCGGGTATCACGCTGGAAAAATTTATCTGCTTCCTGGACAGGTACATACGCTGGTATAACGAGAAACGTATCAAGCTATCATTAGGTGCAATGAGTCCTGTGAAGTACCGGCAGCATCTTGGGATCACAACATAACAGTCCAGGAAAACATCCGCAGCCCCAAAAGTGACATTAGAATATGGGAGTTACAATACAGGTGCGCATAACAAAGATTATGTTAAATATTGAAATAAATAATATGATAATCAATATATTATGTCGGTATCAGTCACCTCCCCACTCCAGTAACTAGTCATGGAAGTTTAAGGAACAGAGTCCGCTCATGAGTTTGCGATGCCTTAAATCCATGGTAAGCATAGAAACCTTTGGCTTCTTCAGTAAGCGCGTGAACCATTATCGCACGAACGCCAATATTCTCAGCTACGCGATAACAGCGTAGAACCGCATCGTGAAGTAAATCGGCGCCAACCCCTTTTCCGTGCAATGAAACATCTACCGCCAGGCGAGCGAGTATAATCACCGGTATAGGATCTGGCATGTTACGCCGAAGACTGCCTGTCGCTTCCGTATGGTTAACGCTACCGGTGGCCAAAGAGTAAAAACCAGCTACTTGCTTCGTACCCGTCTTGCAAACAACGAAAGTTCGTGCAGCGCCAAGAGCTTGATTTTTTAAACCTCTCTGTTTTAACCATTCATCGAGTACCGTTTCCCCACTGACGAACTCTGCCAGTTGATGGGCGCTGGATAACGGCTCGGGCGCAGTTATACATCCCACTGAGGTTTCCTTGCCAGTAGTTTATTAATGGGAGGCTCATCCTCGACTGGTGCATCGAGCATATCGATGAACTCTGCATACTGTTCGTCGTTAAAATTGAAAACACGACGATCAAGGATCACGTTCTCCGCAGCCTTGCAGGCCATCTCAAGAATGAAGTCGGTTCGCGATTTATGAAGGATTTCTGCAGCGGCATCGATGAGTGCCCTCTGAGACTCTTTAGCTCTTAGGTTGAGTTGAACATCTGATTTCATACACACCTCTCTTGTATAGCAATTGATATACAAGAATAACACAACACGAATGTATAGCAAATGATATACACATCAAAGTGCCAACAACGCATTTAATGTTAAATATCAGTTACTTGCATCAATAAACTTCTGATGAAAACCATCCGCAGGACGCTGATCCCGCGGCCAAAGTGAAGTCCTCCGTCGGTCTCCACTATTATCGCTACCGGGTAAGCCGTCAGGCATGGCCCGGTTTAAAAAGATACGCTGACAGTTCGGCAGCGGTGATATCAAACTCGAATTGCTCTATTAATTCTGCCAGTTTTTTTCCGGCCGTTTCACAGTCAATCTGATTCAGCAAAATCTGGATAGCGACCAGTTTAAGCTGCGGAGTAAGATGTTCCAGCCGCGCCCAGCGTGGCTTTGACCTCAGTGTTTTTCCAGAACGTCAGCTTTGCTGTTTATTCGCCGTGCAAGCCATCAGTACTTTATCAAGCGCTCCTACCAGCCAGTCGATATCCTCTGTCTGGAACGCCATCGGCGGGCGTAGCCCAGCCGTTTTGTTTTCTCCGCGATAGCCACATCCGGAGCGGGCGTGATACTGGCTTTACTGGGATGGAAGCTTCTGGGTCTGATGATGATACCGGTTTTACTGGTCTGTCTGGTTTCCACCTGGCAGTACAGCCTGGCGATGAGAAAAGCAAACGGGACCGCCTCACGTCCTGCAGAAGACCGTTCATGAACCCCGCTAAGTCCTGGTATTGTGAAAAGCCTCTTTCCGCAAGGAAGGGGGCGGGTCAGGTAGTTCAGGTAACATCGTGGCCGATGATAATATGTCTCTTAGCCCGCGCCCGTTGTAACTGACTGACATTCAATTCCAGACCTTATCCGTGAAGCACTTATAAATTGCAATGGCCCGCAGGTGAAAACAAAGCTACGCCAGGTGATGCTGCCAACTTACTGATTTAGTGTATGATGGTGTTTTTGAGGTGCTCCAGTGGCTTCTGTTTCTATCAGCTGTCCCTCCTGTTCAGCTACTGACGGGGTGGTGCGTAACGGCAAAAGCACTGCCGGACATCAGCGCTATCTCTGCTCTCACTGCCGTAAAACATGGCAGTTACAGTTCACATACACCGCCTCTCAGCCCGGCACGCACCAGAAAATCATTGATATGGCCATGAATGGCGTTGGATGTCGCGCCAGTGCACGCATTATGGGCGTTGGCCTCAACACGATTTTACGTCACTTAAAAAACTCAGGCCGCAGTCGGTAACCTCGCGCGTACAGCCGGGCAGTGACGTCATCGTCTGCGCGGAAATGGACGAACAGTGGGGCTACGTCGGGGCTAAATCGCGCCAGCGCTGGCTGTTTTACGCGTATGACAGGCTCCGGAAGACGGTTGTTGCGCACGTATTCGGTGAACGCACTCTGGCGACGCTGGGGCGTCTTATGAGCCTGCTGTCACCCTTTGACGTGGTGATATGGATGACGGATGGCTGGCCGCTGTATGAATCCCGCCTGAAGGGAAAGCTGCACGTAATCAGCAAGCGATATACGCAGCGAATTGAGCGGCATAACCTGAATCTGAGGCAGCACCTGGCACGGCTGGGACGGAAGTCACTGTCGTTCTCAAAATCGGTGGAGCTGCATGACAAAGTCATCGGGCATTATCTGAACATAAAACACTATCAATAAGTTGGAGTCATTACCGCGCTTCTCATCAGAAAAGCACCGACACAAAAAATAAGTGTTTCTTTCAGGGGAGGCCATCCGTTCGAAGCCTGAAACAGAGTTGCCACACACGGGAATAATACCAGCCAGATACCTACAGGGCGATCAACGCGTGCCAGCCTGAGGTAAGGCCTGAAGACGGGTGAAAACCAACGATCGACCCAGTCGTCGTGTTTAATGTCACTCAAATCAGGAGAGCCTGAAGTAGTCATGCTGTTAATACCTTATAGACGAAAGTAGTGACTGTACATTCATTAGCGTACTGCTTCCAATGTCATATGATTTTATTCAATTTCACTTGCGGAATGTCCGCTCTTCGCTCATCGCTGCCGGTCAGATAGCAGGGGAGCAAACTGCCATGGACAGAATCACCGCAAAATCCACCAGAACGAAAACGAATATCACCCCTACATTTAGTGGTGGCTACGTGAAGGTGGTTCATCTATTCTGCTTGTATCAGCGGGCAGGCCGGAGTCACTCTTTGTGGATAATCCCATCCTTCAGAAAACCATCATTATCTTTATTCTCATCCTGTGGGTAATCGATGAATTCAGGGCCAGGAAAAGAAAATATTCTGACCCCGCTATTGAAGCAGCTGATGCCAGAGAACGCTATGAATGGCGCTATCTCAGATGGGGGTTCCGGACTATACAAGTGGCAGCGACAGTGTATATCTTCGTTCAGCTGATTCAGGTATTACTGAGATAAATGCCACAGGCAGGTATAACTGGACAAAAACATCTTACTGTACAGTTGAGCATCGGTGATTGCCGTTATGTAGGTCACCTGAGTGCCAGAAGCAGACATCATTGTTATGAGAAGCAGGCAAACACGTCATACATCAAAGGTGAGTTCAGCTTAGCCTGCTATCCTTAGTTTTCAGGTTGTGCCAGCGATTGCAGCAACCGCGAGCAAAACGCCTGTAAGAATGTTATGAAGAAAAAGATTGAAGCTGAGAGAAGGCTGCTTTAAATCAAGGCGCCAGGTCTGCCAGAACAGATGCACCGTGATCAACATCATGAAGAAGGCATAAGGGAGTTTCATGTGCATTAGCCAGCCGCCATATGTCCACAGCAGAACGGTAGCCGCATAGAAAAACATTATGATGCTTTTTCCGTGCTGGCCAAACAGTAACGCTGTCGATCGAATGCCTATCCGTACATCATCTTTTGCATCAACGTAGGCATAGACAGTGTCATACCCGATCTGCCATGCTACCGCGCCCAGCCAAATTAAAACCGCGGCGAAAGGTATTTCTCCCTGAATCTCTGCCCATGCCATCAGCATGCCCCAGTTGAAAGCAGCGCCAAGAACGGCCTGAGGCCAGTAGGTAAATCGCTTGCAGAAAGGGTAAATGATAACCAGCGGCACGACAGCCAAAGCAAAAATGCGTGTAAATGGTGACAGGAAATACAGCAATGATGCGGCACATAACAACTGCGATACAAAGAAAAACAGGGCTTTACGTGTTGAAATCTGTCCGCTTGCCAAAGGACGGTAACGGGTTCTTTCCACATGCGCATCAAAGTTACGATCTGCAATATCATTGACTGTCGAGCCGGCGCTTCTCATCAGAAAAGCGCCTAGGCAAAAAACAAGCGTTTCTTTCAGTGCAGGCCATCCGTTCGAAGCCTGAAACAAAGCTGCCACACACGGGAATAATACCAGCCAGATACCTACAGGGCGATCGACACGCGCCAGTCTGAGGTAAGGCCTGAAGACAGGGGAAAACCAACGATCGACCCAGTCGTCGTGTTTAATGTCGCTCAAATCAGGAGAGCCTGGAGAAGTCATACTGTTAATACCTTGTAGACGTAAAGCTGTTACTGTACATGCAATAGTTTACTGCTTCCAATCTCATACGATTTCATTCAAGTGCACTGGCGGAATGTCCGCTCCTCGCTCATAGCGGACCATATTGCAGTTAATTTTTTAGACTGGCAAGAAGTGCGCAGCCAGTCAGTCATGCCCGAAGGGCATAAAAGGCGATATTCAGGTGTAAAATAAGGGTGAATAGCTGAATCGCCGATGCCCGGCGAAGCCGGTACGTATTGATAGGTTTCACCAATCCCATCCCCCACCCTGCCAGACCTCAATGAACTTCCAGAAAAAACTGTCCTAACCAAGCCTCCCCGGGGGGGCGCAGTTAGCGCCGGTCGCTTGCGACCGGGAACGGCTGGCCACTTGTGGCCTGGCGCGCGGTACTGCGAGTGCGCAGCCGCAGGCAAGCTACGGGGGCGTTGCTACGAAATTACAGACGAAATAGCTTGATTTAACACGGTAGCTGCTAAGCCTAAACCCGCTTCCAGCGCCATGAATCGTTTTGTGCGCGGTCGGAGTGGTCACGGCAAGGCTTTGCCGCCGCCGGGGCGTATCTCCGCGTTAGCGGCCCATAGGGGCGCTTACGAGCGTGTTCCTCGATATTTCAGCGATTAAAGACATGTGGCTCAATGCTAGTTACAACATCCATCATCAAAAACGGCGCTGTTCCGGCCCTTTGGGCCGGGGCGGGGGCGTTCCAGTGGTGGGAAGGCATTAAACTACCAGATCTGCGTGCGACAGCGCCCGTCGACAGACGGGAGGCACTTCTATTCTGAGCGGCGTGGCCTTGGCCACTGCAAGCGAAGTCATCCACAGAGCGTTAGCTCTTAAGTTCTTTTTTTCTGTAGAGAAGTAAAAACAAAGTCACCATGCATTCAGCATTATGATTGCATTTTATTTTCGATTCCACTTGCATAGAAACGTGAGTAACTATCGTGGCCACAGTGAATTTTGGCTTTCGAGGAGAAAGTGGGAGGGATGTTTGTTGAAATTATGAGCAACCCGGAACGGCAGACGTGACAAAGCCTCCGCAACTAAGCGGATAATTAAAAAAACAGGCTTATTCTCGCTGTCGGGCGACGGCTTTAATCCAGGCGATACGCTTATTCACCAGCTTGCGGAAATCGGCAAGAGAAAGCCCCTGATGCTGTCCCTGGCTCATTTCCAACTGTATCTGACAGGAAATCATGTGGCGTAAATCTGGTTCCTCATGCCGAGCTGTCAGTGTGGCCATTTTTTGCTGCTGGCGAATGTTGCGCTCGTTCTTGCGCTTTTGCCATGCGACTTCAACCAGCTTTTCCTTTTGCCGGCGGCGCGCCTCGGTTAGCGTGAGTGGTTTTTCGCCTTTACTGGCCAGCCCCTGGTTAACCCAGGCGAGCTGCTGATTGCGAGCATTAACCCAGGCTTGAGTTGTTGAACCAACCATATCAAAGAAGCGATCGGTCACTTCGATATCCGCGGGGAAGAACTGCCGGGTGACTTTATCCCAGAGCAGTTTATAGGTGATGAGCCCAAATGCCGCTAAATCATGAGCAGCGCGCGTCGCGCGTGTGATCGACTCATTGCCGGCGGCAGACTTCGTGGCTAGTCCGGACTCCTGGGCAAGCGTCGTGAAACTGACAGGAACCGTACCACTAATGATATTGAGATGGTAAACCATCCCCTGGACCAATGCGTTCATTGCCCGGGCACGATGCCGGTTGAAATGGCGTTTACGCACGAGAAGTTTGTTCGTTTTATGATGGAATGCGTCATAAAAGTAAAAACCTTCCCAACGGGAAACATCGCGCTTCTCAAGGAGTCCAAGCAGTCGACGGTTATATGCGGGTAGCTTATGTTTATGATAAACCGGGCGGCAGAATGCCGGCATCGGATTCACAACATAGCATTGACGTGAGATGGTGTTAGTTTTATTCACCCGGCCCTGAACTTATGGCGGCCGGATATTGTTTTCTGTATTGCATGCGTTATAATCCTTCACAGGCTATGCGCCTGCTTTTGGACCCCTCGATACCTGAACTTCCGCCAAGATGTGACAGGTATCGGGGGGTTTGTGCATTCAGGGCCGCCATAACGGGCTTGCCCCTCTCCCGGACGATTTACGGATACGTCCAATCCTGAGTCCTTTTTCCATCAGTCCGCATCTAACGATGGAATTTTTCTTCTCTCTCAACTGCTGAACCTCACCACAAGGCTGAACCGAAGCGCCAGTTTTATGGCCACCTCAATTTTAGTTAAGAAAAAAGCATAATACTTTCAGTGCGAAGCCCCACCACAAGGCCACACAGAGGATTCCGAGTCTACCGTGTTGTACGTCTGAATTCCAGCAGGGCCGGTGCAGAAATAATCGGTTGGATCTGAATTTTTTGTGTGGATCAAAATTCCTGTGAGCTGGATCGGCTGTAAAAAGAAGGACTGCAACTACGAAGAGTACATTATGGCGGTGTGTACCTGGAGAAACGAAGATCTAGTACGAGAGGTGTTGGTCCTGCCCTGCGCTCCATCTTGACTGCCAGTGCTCAAGATATTTTTGAGCCAGTGATGGGAAATCCCGTATGACAATGACATTTTCTGAATTGTATCTTGCTGCAGAGCGAGTGTAGTTGAACGAACCCGTGCTCACGGTTTTGTTATCCACGATGATCGCCTTATCGTGCATTATCCTGAAAGTGGAGACAGTTCGTAGAGGAATACCGGCATTGAGTAGCGTATTAATGGCAGCCTGGCTTCCGCGCCCCCTATTCCCTTCATCATCGAGAACCACCCGTACATCGATTCCTCTTCGTTTTGCCGTGACCAGTTCCCTGACAATCTCAGGCGAAGTAAACGTGTACCCCATCAGTCGAATGTTACTGCCGGCGCTTTTAAGCGTCTGTATCACCAGCTGCTGCGCGGTACCTTCTGGAGAAAAACCGACATCGACTACAGGTGAGGCATTCAACTTCAGCGAGACACAGAATAAACCCGCAACGAATAAGGGTCGCAGGTACCGAACGTCAACGTTAAACATGGTGAATTCCTTTTTTCGGAACGCCACAGGCGGGGGAAACTTGCTTTTCCCTGCCTTTGGCGTTGGACAACGGCGCAGCGCGCCGCCGGCAGGGGGATTTAACGACCAGCCTTATCAATTGCGGCCATCAGCTGCTCCGCGCCCACGGCTCCCGGAATAACAGTGATCTTTGCCGGCGTTGCATTTTTCAGCGGGAGAACTATCAGGCCAGGTGTACCGGTCAGCCCCAGTGCCTGGGCCAGTGAATCATTACGTTCCAGCGCGGCAGACATATCTTTGGTTTTAACCGCAGAAAGAAGAGCTGGTTTTGTCGCTTTCTCGATGTCGGAGGCCGTCAAGTCTCCTTCAATATGCCCTGTGCGATAGGTACGCTTCCGCCCCCGCGGCATTCCAGATAGCCAGGCCGCGGTTTGCGGCCAGCGCTGAATTTTCCCAGCGGCCCCCGAAGATCGGCCACTCTTTGAAGATGTACTGCACATCCGCGCGTTGCTTCATGAGCTTCTCTATCGTTGGCGCCAGATTACTGCAGTGCACGCACTGGTAATCAAAAAACTCGATCACGGCAACACGGGCATCCGCTGGTCCAATCACAGGCGTATCGGGATCAGCGGTCAGTTGCTTGAGTTTGTCCATCACCTTCATTGCATAGACCTGCTGTTGTTTTTCGCGTTGCTGAACCTGCAGTTTTTGTGACACTTGGACCAGGATCTCTGGGTGCGCAAGCAGATAATCACCGGCTATTTCTCCGATCCTTGCCTCTTGCTCTGGCGTAAATACTGGCGCTTTAGCTGCTGTGGCAGTAGCTGAAAAGCATATGTATGTTGTAACTATTAATGCAATTATTGACGTTTTTTTCATGGAGAATCCTGTTGTTAGCGTTCTTTCTGGATATTGCGGGTGTGTGTTTGTTCATCATGCTCTGGCATGCGTCCCTGCTCACGCTCTGGCATCGTTCTGGCCCTTTCTACGGCATCCCTTTCCGCCAAATCGCCGGCAATTCGTGCTGCAACCTGTCTGTCGTTCACTTGCTGTTCTCCCGTTACTGGCAGGTTATCCATCCCCATACCAGCTTTACGTACTGCGCGAAGCTCATCGGTATTCACCGAAGCCCCCTCTGGATCGATACGGATTTTGTCAGTGATGGTGGCCAAGTCTGATTTTTCGTTACTGATTTTTGGTAGGTACGGCTGCTGTTCCTCCGGAAGCCGCAACAGAGCATCTGGAATAGCGGCTTCTTTAGTCTCCTCACTACGTTTTTCTGGGTTAATCTGGGCAATAGCATCCTGCAATGCAGCAGCTTCTGACCGCTCATGTGCAAGACTAGCCTGTATG
>NZ_JMPL01000121.1 GCF_000735365.1 Kluyvera ascorbata ATCC 33433
CATCAGGCCGCAGAGATCTCCCCCTCACCCTAACCCTCTCCCCAAAGGGGCGAGGGGACTGACCGTGCCAATGTTTTATTTAAATAACGCGTGCACGTTGTTCTGTTTGTAATTGAGCGTTGGGTGCAGTTCGTCTATCTCAAACGACAGCGCCAGATAGCGGCTGTCCATCAGCGCGGCGAAGTGGGCTTTAATCAACCCAAACAGCATCTCCCCCACCTCCTGACGGCTTTCCAGACTGCGACCGGTGCCAATTTTCAGCGTCATGTGCACAAACGCGTAATCGTGCTTCCCGTCAGCCATCTGCCAGGTATCCAGCCAGTGGGCGCGGCTGCGGATACCGCCGATCGGGAAAATCCCGGTGGCGGCCAGCGCCTCGTTCACCTTGCTGAACAGGCCCGGTAAATCAGCCTGTTCGCGGATGTTGGTCGTGCATTCAGCAATAAAGTGCGGCATGGTCGTTCCTCACGCAGGCAGCGGGAATACGGCGTTCACCTGCCCGGTTCCTGAGCTGGCAAACAGGTCGGTGATAAACTCCACCTTGCCGTCGTACTTATCCCAGCCCAGCATCCCCAGCAGCATCACGGTGTCGTGCATATTGCCTTCGCCGTAGCAGTAGTCGGCGTACTCCGGCAGCATGGTGCAGAACTCTTTGAACTTGCCTTCGCGCCACAGCTTGACCACACGCTCGTCCATCTGGTGGTCGAACTCGCGGGTGTAGCTGTTCATCCCCTCTTCCGCACGCTGATCATCGATAAAGCGGTGCGACAGCGAGCCGCTGGCAAACACTGCCACCGTTCCGTCGTATTTCTCGATGGCCTTCAAAATGGCTTCACCCAGCCTGCGACTATCGGCAAAGTCGTGCACGGTGCAGAACGCCGAGATAGACACCACTTTGAAGTGCTTGTCGGCGTTCATATAGCGCATCGGCACCAGCGTGCCGTACTCCAGCTTCAGGCTTGGAATGTTGTGCGCTTTAGCGCGCACGCCCAGCGCGACGGCTTCGTCGGCAATCAACTGACCCAGTTCCGGGTTGCCGTCATAGTCGTAAGTCATGTCGCGGATAAAATGCGGCAGCTCGTTGCTGGTATAGATACCCTTAAAGCTCTCCGCGCAGTTGATGTGGTAGGCGCTGTTGACCAGCCAGTGGGTATCGAACACGATAATGGTGTCGACGCCCATCTCGCGGCAGCGCTTGCCAATCTCTTTGTGACCATCAATGGCTGACTGACGGCAGCCGAAGTTTTTCCCCGGAATTTCAGAGAGGTACATCGACGGCACGTGCGTGATTTTTGCTGCTAACGCTAACTTACCCATATCAGACTCCCCATTTCGGGATTGGATGATCGCCCATTGAGATGCAGACGTTTTTCATTTCCGCAAACACCTCGAAGCTGTACTCTCCGCCTTCACGACCCGTGCCGGAGGCCTTCACGCCGCCGAACGGCTGGCGCAGGTCGCGCACGTTTTGGGTGTTGACGAATACCATCCCGGCTTCGATACCGCGCGCCAGACGCAGTACTTTGCTGACGTCCTGGGTCCAGATATAAGAGGCCAGACCGTATTCAATATCGTTCGCCAGACGCAGCCCTTCCGCTTCGTCTTTGAACGGCAGCAGACAGGCAACCGGGCCAAAAATCTCTTCCTGGGCTACGCGCATGCGGTTATCGACATCCGCCAGCACCGTTGGACGCAGGAAGTTGCCGTTTTTAAGATGCGCAGGCAGGTCGGTCGGTTTTTCCGGGCCACCGGCCAGCAGGGTCGCGCCCTCTTCGATGCCGAGGCGGATATAGCCGGAAACTTTTTCCCAGTGCTGTTGGCTAATCAGCGCGCCGACCTGGGTATTCGGGTCGTTCGGGTCGCCCACGCGCAGACGGTTTGCGCGTTCGGCAAAGCGTTTAACGAACTCCGGGTAGATGCTCTGCTGGATAAAGATGCGCGAACCGGCGGTGCAGCGTTCACCGTTGATGGAGAAGATAGTGAACAGTGCGGCGTCCAGGGCGCGTTCAATGTCGGCATCTTCAAAAATCAGCACCGGTGATTTACCGCCCAGCTCCATCGAATATTTCTTCAGCCCGGCGTTTTTCATGATATTGCGCCCGGTGGCGGTTCCGCCGGTAAAGGAGACGGCGCGCACATCGTGATGACGCACCAGCGCATCACCGGCGCTAGCACCGTAGCCCTGCACCACGTTCAGCACGCCCGCCGGAATGCCAGCTTCCAGCGCCAGCTCGCCCAAGCGGTCGGCGGTCAGCGGCGACAGTTCGGACATCTTCAGCACCGCGGTGTTGCCCAGCGCCAGGCACGGTGCCACCTTCCAGGTCGCCGTCATAAACGGCACGTTCCACGGCGACACCAGCGCGCACACGCCCACCGGCTGTACGAGGGTGTAGTTGAGCATCTTGTCGTCGACCGGGTAGGTTTTGCCGTTCATCTGCTGGCACACTTCGGCGAAGAACTCAAAGTTGTGTGAGGCGCGTGGGATCAGCACGTTTTTGGTCTGGTGAATCGGCAGGCCGGTGTCAGCGGTTTCCATCGCCGCGATTTCCGGCACGTTCTGGTCAATCAGGTCGCCCAGACGACGCATCAGGCGCGCACGCTCTTTCATCGGCAGGTTGGCCCACTTCGGGAAAGCCTCTTTCGCGGCCGCCACGGCCTGGTTCACTTCCGCCTCGCCGCCGGAAGCGACTTCCGCCAGCACGTCACCGGTGGCCGGGTTAGTGGTGTGGAAATAGTCCTGGCTGGCGACGTTTTTGCCGTTGATCCAATGGTTAATTTTTTTCATTTTGCAGACTCCTCGCTGACAATCCGGTTCACCAGGCGACCCACGCCCTCCACTTCCACTACCACTTCATCGCCCGGCACCACGTCGGATAGCCCTTTCGGCGTGCCGGTGGCGATCATGTCGCCCGGTTGCAGGGTCATAAATTCACTGAGGTAAGAGACGAGGAACGGCACGCTGAAGATCAGATCCGCCGTGGTGCCTTCCTGACGCAGCTCGCCGTTAACGTAGGTGCGCAGGGTTAAGTTATGCGGGTCGGGAATCGCCGCTTTAGGCACGACGTTAGGGGAAATCGGCGTCAGTCCGTCGCGGCTTTTTACCCGCAGGTTCGGGCGATAGTAGTTTTCCAGATAGTCGCGGATAGCGTAGTCGTTGCAGACCGTATAGCCCGCGACGTAGTCCATGGCATCGGCTTCGCTCACCTTGCGTGCGGTTTTGCCAATCACCACCACCAGCTCAGACTCGTAGTGCATGTACTCGACGTTGTCCGGGCGTACCGAAGTTTGGTTGTCGCCGTTGAAAGTGTTAGGCGCTTTGATAAACACCAGCGGCTCTTCCGGCGGCTTAAAGTCCAGCTCGCTGGCGTGGTCGGCGTAGTTCAGCCCCAGCGCGAACAGGGTGCCGTGGTCGTGCGGACGCGACACCGGACGGGCATCCGCTTCGGCAACCACCGGGTTTTCCAGCGGCGGGAAGCCTTCCGCCAGCACGCGCACCTGGTCACCTGGGCGCAGTGCGACGCGGTTGTGCGGGGTACCAATCAGAATGGCATCGCCTGGGTTCAGGGTAGCGAAATCGCTCAGGGCGCTCAGCAGCTCGGCGGCGCTGCGCTTGAGGTCGGCGGTGTTCCACTGGTCGGCGTGACGACCGTTAATTTCGGTGATGATGGTCAGGTTGTCGACGTTATCCACGCTCACCACGTCGCCCAGCGGACAGAAACCGTCGCGGCATTTGGCTTTAATCGCCGGGCGGTAGAAGCTCTCTTCCGGCAGGCTGACTTCATTTGCCAGCGCGTAACCGGCGATATAGTCGGCGGCTTCCTCTACGCGGACTTTACGGGCCGTTTTGCCCACCACCAGCGCTACCGTCGCGCCGCTTAATACCGTCTCACCATGCGGGAACGGGATCGGCTGACCGCCTTCGGTGACGGTATTGTGCGGTTTGATAAACCAGACGGCGGTTTTAGGCGGTGCCTTATAGGGGGCCTGCTCGAATGCGTCGCGCCAGGCATCAAGCTGGCTGCGGTGGTTGAGCGCCACGGCGAAAACGGTACCTTTCATTTACAGCTCCTCAGGACAGCGAACAGTTCATTAATATGTTAATGATGTGTTTTATGCTTCCGCCGCTCATTTAGCAAACGCATGTCATTTTTTTGTGACTTGATTAACAATAATTTCACACACAATAAATGTAGTTATTATTTATCAATAAGTTATAAAAACAACATTGCGTTAACAGCTGATTTTAGGTAAAAATTACCTGTTGATAAAAGCAACATTGCTTTATTGTTCATATGTTAATGATGAGAAAGCTGGAGAGGCAGAATGCACGATTCTTTAACCATCGCCCTGATGCAGGCGCGGGAAGTGGCAATGACCTATTTTCGGCCGATCGTAAAGCAGCACAATCTGACGGAGCAGCAGTGGCGCATTGTCCGCGTGCTGGTCGATAACCCGTCGATGGATTTCCACGACCTGGCCGCCGCCACCTGTATTTTGCGCCCCAGCCTGACCGGGATCCTCACGCGCATGGAGCGCGATGGTTTGGTGCTGCGCTTGAAGCCGGTTAACGATCAGCGCAAGCTGTACGTTTCGCTAACCAAAGAAGGGTATGCGCTTTACGAGCGCGCGCAGGCGAAAGTGGAAGAGGCCTATCAACAAATTGAAAAGCAGTTCACGCCAGAAAAAATGAAGCAGCTCACCGCCCTGCTGCACGAATTCATCTCCCTGAGCAAATAATCCGCACGCCCCCTCCGGCAATCTGTGCGCGGTCGTCAGAATGGCGCTTCGCTTACCCGGCCTACCGCTGCAAAAATAATTTCCGAAACCTGCCTGTTTATTGATGTAAATCAGGCAGTACCACGCTCTCTTCACGCCTCATTACGCTATTACTTACCTTGATACACTTAGGTGGTATGCCATCTTAATTATTTTGAATTAGATCACAAAAAATTTTGAAACGTGGGTTTAGCATTCGGAAAAAGTGTGACACGGATTCACAAAATCTCATAAATGGACCGCAGTACGTTGCTCCAGCCTCTTTCTGGCCCGGCAAATTATCTTCTCTCTGTATGACCAAAACTGTGCCTGTCCACCCAACACAGGCCGTTTCACATTCTAAGAAGTAAAGGAAAGTTTTATGCGCACCACTGGTCATACGCGCTGGTTTATGGTGGCTCTTGTCACGCTTGGCACGATTCTGTGTTACTTAACCCGCAATACTATTTCTGCCGCAGCGCCAACGCTGCAGAGCGATCTTCACGTTACTACCCAGCAGTACTCCTGGATTGTGGCAACCTTCTCCGCTTGTTACACCATCGCACAGCCTATCGCGGGCTATGTGCTGGATACCCTTGGCACCAAAGTCGGCTACACCTTGTTTGGTGCCATGTGGGGCATTTTCTGCATTGGCGCAGCCTTCACCAATAGCTGGCAGGGTCTGGCGCTGTTCCGCGGCCTGGGCGGTTTTGCCGAGAGTGCGATGATCCCCGCCGGTCTGAAATCCGTCACCGAATGGTTCCCGGATAACGAGCGCTCCGTCGCCGTCGGCTATTTCAACGTTGGTTCTTCCATGGGGGCGATTATTGCGCCGCCGCTGGTTGCATGGGCCATCTTCATTCATAGCTGGCGTCTGGCGTTTATCATCGTCGGTATCGCCAGCATGGTCTGGGCGCTGGGTTGGTATCTGGTTTATAACCGCCCTGGGCAGTGCAAAAGCCTGAGCAAAGACGAATTCGACTACATCACCAGCGGACAGCCGGAGCGTAAGGTGGTGGATAAGGTGCACATCGGCCAGCTGCTGCGTCAGCGTAAATTCTGGGGTATCGCCCTGCCGCGCTTCCTGGCTGAACCGGCATGGGGGACGTTTAACGCGTGGATCCCGCTGTTTATGGTGCACACCTACGGTTTTAACCTGAAAGATATCGCCATGTTCGCGTGGATCCCGATGCTGTTCGCCGATATGGGCTGCATCATTGGCGGCTATCTGCCGGGGATTTTCCAGCGCGTCTTTGGCGTGAATATCGTGGTATCCCGCAAACTGGTCGTCACCATGGGCGCGGCGCTGATGATCCTACCGGGTATGGTTGGCCTGTTCAGCAGCCCGTTTGTCGCGATCGCCCTGCTGTGCGTCGGCGGCTTTGCCCACCAGTCGCTGTCTGGCGCGCTGATTACGCTCTCTTCCGATATGTTCGACCCGGGCGAAGTGGCCACCGCCAACGGTTTTACCGGCATGGCAGCATGGACCGCGAGCACGCTGTTCGCCTTAGTGGTTGGCGCACTGGCCGACACCTTAGGCTTCAGCCCGCTGTTTGCGGTACTGGCGGCGTTTGACGTGATTGGGGCGATTATTCTGTGGACGCTGCTGCGTTCGCCAGAGCCTGAGCTGGAAGTGAACCCGGCAAGCTGACCGGCTCCCCCCAGCGGCGCTTCGCTTGGCCGGGCTACTTCTCCTGTAGCCCGGTCGAGGTGCCAGCCGGCCCTGAGGTGGCTCGAAAGCCTACCGCTCAAGCAGCTTTCGATGCACTTTCACCACCGCTTTCTTTATCTCTGCGGGAGCCGTCCCCTGAACGCCCGGCTTATGCGGCTCGCCGGGGAAAAACACCGCAAACATCCCGGCCTGCAACGTGACAGACTGCATCGCCGCAATCTCATCACACAGCTGGTAATCCTCTTCACGGTGCCATTCATCGCACTGCCGGGCGCTGTCGACAAGCCCAAAATCAATGCGTTCTTCTCCCGCCAACAGGATCTGCACATCAATATATTCCGCGTGCAGTTCGGCTCGCTTAGCTTGCGCAGGCTGCGTCATAAACTGCATCACATTCATAAAGATATCATCACCTTGTAAAACGTGGCAGCCCGGTTCGCACCCTTGAGGATTCGCCTCTAATGCAAGCTTCAGCGCCGCCAGCAGCGTGGGAGATAACCCCGCCTTTTCGGGGTTACGGCTATCGCCAATAATCATAATGGAAACTCCTCTGCCCACAGCGCCGCGCCGCGTAAACCAGCATCGTGCTGGTAATGAGCTGCGAAAACAGGGGTGTGAAACGCCGCCGGTTCCTGCGCCAGCCGGGCGCAAACCAACGACAGATAACCGTCGGCCAGACCGACGCTGCCGCCAAGCACCACGCATTCACAGTCGTTGCTGGCCTTAAGATCGGCAATCAGCCGCGCCACGGCGTGGGCCGAACGTTCAATCAGTCTTATCGCCTGCGGATGGCCCTGCTGATAATGCGCGTAGAGGGCTTTGGCATCCAGCCCCTGTAAATCATCTACGGCCTGAGCGGCAATCGCCCGGCCCGATGCCACCGCCTCTACGCAGCCTCTGCGCCCGCAGCCGCACATCGGTCCGTGCGGGTCTGCCAGCGTGTGGCCGATATGCCCCGCCAGCCCCTGACGACCCGAAAGCAGCTTGCCATTGCTGACAATACCGCCTCCCACGCCGGTGGAGACGGTAATAAACGCCATGTCGCGAACCTCGCCCGGCAGCGCGCAATACTCCGCCCATGCCGCCGCCTGCGCGTCATTGATTGCCAGACACGGCAGCCCGCTGAGCTGTTCCAGCGTCGCTACCAAAGGAAACTGCGCCAGCCCGCCGAGGTTATCCGGGTTAAGCGCCGTCAGTACGCCGTGGCGAATAATACCGGTTGAGGCGACGGCGACACGCTCGGATCGCCCCACGAGCGGAGCAATCAATGACTGAAGCGCCTCACGCAGCGCGCCCGGTGTCTGGCTAGCTGGTGTCGGTAGCGTCTGACGTTCGACTATCTGCCGCTGTGCGTTGATAAGCGCTGCGGCGAGTTTGGTCCCGCCAATATCAATCGCCAGCGTGTTCATACTGCGCCCTCGATTATCGCGTCGCGATACCACTGGCAAATGTGCTCAAGACGAGTAATCGCCGACCCCACGGTCACCGCCCAGGCGCCGCGCGCCATTGCCTGCGCCGCCTGCGCCGGAGCGTTAAACCGCCCTTCGGCAATCACCCGATAACCCTTCGCGCTGAGCGCGGCAACCAGCGGTAGATCCGGCTCCTTTGGCACCACGTCGCAGGTATAGCCAGAGAGCGTGGTACCGATAATATCCGCCCCCAGTTGATGACAGAACGCCGCATCCTGCTGCGAGGAGCAGTCGGCCATCGCCACGCGCTGATGGTGGTGGATCCGGGCGATGGTTTCCGCCACGGCAACCGGGCGGACGCGTTCGGTGCCGTCGAAAGCAATAATATCGGCACCGGCCTGCGCGAGTGCATCGACGTCTTCGAGATACGGCGTGATGCGTACCGGGGAATCGTCGAGGTCGCGCTTCACAATCCCGATAATCGGCACCGCAATCAGCGGGCGCGTGGCCTTCAGGTTTTCAATCCCTTCGATACGCACCGCCACGGCCCCCGCCTGTACCGCCGCTAGCGCCATTGCCGCGACGATATCGGGTTTATCTAACGGGCTGCCGGGCACCGGCTGACAGGAAACGATAAGCCCACCGTGCTGTTTAATTGCTGCATCCATCTTCTCTAACAACGACATAAGTACATCCTTAACTTCAATATGATCGCCCGGCGCGTCCGGGCGCCTTGAATTAATGCTTACCGCAAACCGGAACGGATTTTTCACTCTGGCGCGTCACTGCGCCGCTGAACGGCTTACCGTCGATAGCATCATGCGTGCGCAGCGCTTCCGGGCGCAGCCAGCGCTGAACGCGGGACGGCATATCCAGACCAATGAGCAGGATCACCACGAAGGTCAAACCAAAGGAGAGCGAGCAAAGCGCGGAGCCAAGGCTCAGGTGCTGCGCCACCAGCGCACCGATGACCGGTGCCGCTGCGCCGCCGAGCGCACCAACGTTGTAGGTAAAACCCAGCCCCGCCGCACGCTGGTCGGTATCGAAATAACCGCCAATCAGCTTTGGCAAAATCCCGGCAATCCCCTGTCCCAGCATCTGCTGGAAGAACAGCAAGACACCGAGCCCCCAGATGCTGGAGCCGCCAATAGCAAAAACGGGAATAATCAAAACCTGGGAAGCCAGCAGGCTGTATACGTAGGCTTTGCGGGTACCAAGCCAGTCGCCAAGGAAGCCGCCAACGATACAGCCCACCGCTGCGCCAAAGCCGCTAAAGAACAGCACCTGCGCCACGGTCGCCGGGTTGTAGCCCAGTTCGCTTTTCAGATAGGTTGGTAACAGCGCCTGAATAGGCCAGGAATAGAGGAAGGCAAACAGCACCACCACCATCAGCATCACGCCCGTCGGCCAGCGCTTGCCGCTGCTTTGCACCATAAAGCTGACAAAGATGACGGTACATACCAGCGCTAACAGCATAACGATCGCCGGGTTGTGCAAATTACCCGCGAAGCAGAACCACAGCGCCGCGATAGCCATACCGCTCATCACGATATTCAGCACGCGAAGCCGACCGCGATAGAGGATATCGACCATGGTGCGCACCGGGGTTTTACTCGCCTGACGCGCCTTCCAGTCGTCGGTTTCGGGGATATTTTTCCGCAGCCACAGCGCGAAGATAATTGGCAGAATGCCAATGAAGAACAGCGCGCGCCAACCCCAGAGCGGCACGATCAGACTGTAAGCCTGCGCCGCCACCACCGCGCCGACGGAAAAGCCAGAAATCAGGAAGCCGCTGGCCTTATTACGTAAATGCTTTGGCCAGCTTTCAATCACATAGGTGGCGCTGGAGCCATATTCCCCCGCCATCCCCATACCGATAACCATACGGGCAATAAACATCGAGGCGTATCCCGGTGCGAGGCCGCAAGCCAGCGTGCCGACCGAGAAGAGAATAATGCTGGTGACCATTGAGAGACGACGGCCATAGCGGTCGCCCATCGCGCCCAGCAGCAGGCCGCCAAACCAGCGAGAGATAAACGCCGCAGAAATAATGCTCGCCGCCTGAACGGTGGTGAGCTGAAACTCGCTTTGTACTTCCGTCAATACCAGGGCAATTAAGACAAAATCAAAACCATCAAGCAAATAGCCAAGCCATGCGGCAGAGAAAGCCCGCCACTGGGATTTATTAAGGTGTTTGTACCATGGAATGGCCTTTGTAATTCCACTCATGTTGCGCTCCTGTGATGAGCAAATTTCACGACCTAAGTGCCAGGAAAAAGAGTGCGCCGCACTCAAATGAAGTAAAACTCCATTTAATTTATTTACAAGAAGCAAAGCACCACAAGTGAGCATAATGAAATGTGTGAACAACGTCATAGGGGTAAGCGTAGATGAGGAGGAAAAGTCGATCTGGGTCACAACATTCCCAATATTCGCCAACGGAGCGGGTAAAATGGCGGCGATTACGCGCTTTTTACGCCGATTTCCTTGCCTGACAACAGGCGCTGCCCCATCATGAATGCCCACAGTCAGCGTGAAGAGCAGGAAGCAATGGAGAGTCCGAATTCACCGGTCAAAGCCGGAAAAATACTTGATACTCTGGGGGCCATGCAGAGCAGTCTGACCCGCGTCGGACAACGTATTGCCCACTACATCATGACTTCCCCTCACAAGGTGACGCAGCTTTCCATCGCCGATCTCTCGCAGGAGATCAACGCCGGTGAAGCCTCGGTGATCCGCTTTTGTCGGCTGCTCGGCTACAAGGGCTTTCAGAACTTCAAAATGGAGCTCGCCATTGAACTGGCGATGGTCGACAGCGACGACAGCAGTACCCTGCTGGATGCCGAGGTAGTGGAAAATGATGATGCCCATACCATCGGCCTGAAGCTGCAAGGGGTGATTGCCAACGTACTTTCCGAGACGCTAAATCTACTCGATATGCAGCAGGTCGAGCAGGTCGTTGATGCCCTGTATACCTGCAATAGCACCTATATTTTCGGCGTGGGCGCCTCCGGTATCACCGCTGAAGATATGAAGCACAAGCTGATGCGTATTGGCATGCGCGTGGATGCGCTGACCAACAACCACTTCATGTATATGCAGGCCTCGTTACTGAAACCGGGCGACGTCGCCGTCGGCATCAGTCATTCGGGCCACTCGCCGGAAACCACCCACGCGCTGCAGCTGGCCAAAGATGCCGGTGCCACTACCGTTGCGCTGACCCACAACCTCGGTTCTCCGCTGAGTAAAGTGGCTGATTTCACGCTGATTAACGGTAATCGACAAGGGCGGCTGCAGGGCGACTCTATCGGCACCAAAACCGCGCAGCTGTTCGTGCTGGATCTGATCTACACCCTGCTGGTGCAAAAAGATCCGGAACGCGCAAAGGCCAATAAGCTGCGGACCATGGATGCGCTGACGGTGCCTCGCCAGGCCTGATTTAGTGCTATCGATCACACTCTGATACTCTCGCTTTTCGCCATGGGTATCATTTAATCGCAAATTGGAGTTATTCTTCATTTAACTTTTAATTAAGAAGAAAAACACCAATTGAGGTTTACATGGAAAAGCTAACAGGTCTTATCGCCGCACCGCATACCCCTTTTGATGCCCATGGTGAAGTGAACTACCCGGTCATTGACCAGATTGCCGAGCATCTCATTGGCCAGGGCGTCAAGGGCGTGTACGTTCTTGGCACCACCGGCGAAGGCATCCACTGCTCCGTTGCCGAGCGTAAAAAGGTTGCCGAGCGCTGGGCTGCGGCAAGCCACGGTAAGCTCAGCATTACGCTGCATACCGGCGCACTGAGCATCGCCGACTCGCTGGAGCTAAGCCGTCATGCGGAGACGTTAGATATTTTCGCCACCTCGGTCATTGGTCCTTGCTTCTTCAAGCCCGCAAGCGTGGACGACCTGGTGGAATACTGCCGACTCAACGCCGCTGCCGCACCGTCGAAAGGTTTCTATTACTATCACTCGGGGATGTCCGGGCTGAGCCTGGACATGGAACAGTTCCTGATTGCCGCAGCGGATAAAATCCCGAATCTATCCGGGATGAAGTTTAACTCCAGCGACATGTACGAATTCCAGCGCTGCCTGCGGGTCAATAACGGCCAGTTTGATATTCCGTTCGGTGTGGATGAGTTTTTACCCGCGGGTCTGGCCTGCGGCGCGGTCGGCGCGGTCGGCAGCACCTATAACTATGCGGCACCGCTGTATCATCGCCTGATCGACAGCTTCAATCAGGGCAATCATCAGGACGTTGCAGCCTGCATAGATAAAGTGATCGCCATTATTCGCGTGCTGGTGCAGTACGGCGGCGTGGCGGCTGGGAAGCTGGCGATGCAGCTGCACGGCATTGACGTTGGCGACCCGCGTCGTCCGCTGCGCCCGATGACGGCAGAGCAAAAGCAGGATGCGCTGGCGAAGTTTCGCGCCGCTGAGTTTATCTAAATGTGAGGGTTCGGCGCGCGCGCACTCACCCGGCCCTCCTCCCTCGAAGGGAGAGGGAGAACGATTTGAGTACCGCAGCATCCGCCCGCACATTCAG
>NZ_JMPL01000122.1 GCF_000735365.1 Kluyvera ascorbata ATCC 33433
AACGAGCACAATCAGCCCCCTCTCCCTTTTTAAGGGAGAGGGTTGGGGTGAGGGTTCATGCTCGGAAATCATTCCTTCACCCTAGTCCTCTTCCCATGGTGGAGAGGGGAGCGATAGGTGATATTTGTCCCTGCGATGTCAGGCGCTAGCTCAGCGCCACCTTAATCCCCAGCGCAATCAGCAGCCCGCCCAACATCTTATCGATAACCTTCTGCGCCTTCGCCAGTCCGCGACGTACCGGTGCGCTCTGAATCAGCACCACCAGCATCGGCCACCAGATAACGGACACGGTGAGGATCACCCCGGCGTACCACAGTTTCTCCGGGAAACCGGAATTCACGTTCAGTACCTGAGTAAAAATAGAGAGGAAAAACAGCGTCGCTTTCGGGTTCAGCAGGTTACACAAGTAGCCCTGGAGAAACGCCTTTTTCAGCGAGGTTTCCTGCAAAGTGACGCCGGTCATATCCATACTCTTATGCCCGCGCGCCAGCAGTGCCAGCAGCCCCACCCAGATAAGGTAGGCGGCGCCTGCGTATTTCAGAATATCAAACAGCCACGGCGTGGTGGTGATGACCACCGCCAGCCCCGCCACACAGTAAGACATATGCGTCAGTACGCCGCAGGTGATGCCAAAGGCGGTCATCATGGCGGGCAGTCGGCGATAGCGCGCGGCGTTTTTAATGACCATAAAGAAGTCCGGGCCGGGTGATAAAATGCCGAGCGTAGCAATAGATGCAACGAAGGCCGTTGCACCAATGGAAGGTATGAACATTGGGGGTGGTCTCTTATCAGGAAGGCGAATAAATTAGAGCGGGATCACAAAAGTCACTATGACCAGAATCAAGGTTTCCGCGTAATCCTCTGGGCTTTATCCCGCCAACGCTGTCACCTCGTTGAGCCGCTCCAGCAGCCGGTTAACCGCCGGATTCTCCACCGCCTGTACGGCATAACAAATGCCAATTCGTCGTAACAACGGATACCCCGGCAGCGGCCTTGCGCTGAGGTCGCAGCGGGTTTCTATCAGCGAGTGCGGCGCAATCGCCAGACCAAACCCCGCTTCGACCAGATCCAGCGCCAGCGTAAAGCTGCCCGCATTGGCGCTGGGTGCGCCGGCCGCCGTGCCGTAAAACGGCAGGAAGCGCTGATGAGAATCGTGGACCGGGTACATCACCCACGGGTGGCTATAAAGCTGCTCCAGCGTCAGCTCCGCCACCTGCGCCAGCGGGTGGCTGCTCGGAAAGGCCAGCATATAGTGCTCGTCGAACAGCGGCATAAACAGCTCGTCTTCGCAGCGCAAACTCTCACAGCCAAGGCGGATATCCCCGGTACAGCCCGGATCGAGCGTCACCAGCATGTCCGGCATTTCAAGATGAATTTTTTCCAGCAGCGATGCCAGACACGGCGAAGCAACGTCCTGCTCCACGCCGATACTCAGCGGCATGCCATCCTGACGTTTACGAAAGCGTGAGGTGAGGGCCGCCATCTCCTGGAGCATCCGGCAGGCGTGCGGATAGAGCGCGCGCGCATCTTCCGTCACCTCCACGCCGCGGGGCTTACGCACAAAAAGCTGCGTGCCGAGTTCCTCTTCCAGCGCTTTCACGGTGGCGGAGAGCGCAGGCTGTGTCAGACTTAACTGTTCAGCCGCACGGGTAATGTTGCGCTCTTCGAATACGCAGATGAAGGCGCTGAGCTGTCGCTTATCCATAGATTTATTTTATGGCTGTGAAAAAAACAAACCATTTTTCACCATTCTTATCCGGATTTAAAGTAGCGCCATCAATTTTATTTATGAGGAAGTCAAATGAACGCTGCATCTAAACCATTAGTCGTGATTACCGGCGCCAGCTCCGGGATTGGCCTGGCCACCGCAAAACTGCTGTCAGAACGTGGACATGCGCTCCTTCTGCTGGCGCGTCGCGTGGATCGTATGACGGCGCTGAACCTGCCGCGCACCCTGTGTCGCTCGGTGGACGTCACTAACCGTCAGGCAGTGGCCGACGCTGTTGCCGAAGCGGAACAGCAGTTTGGGCCGGTTGACGCGATGGTCAACAACGCGGGCGTGATGCTGCTGGGCAATATCGACAGCCAAAACCCAGACGAATGGGAGCAGATGATCGACGTGAACGTGAAGGGTTTGCTGAACGGCGTTCACGCGGTAACCAAAGGGATGATTGAGCGCAAAGCGGGCACCATCATCAACATCAGCTCCATTGCCGGGCGCAAAACCTTCCCGAACCACGTGGTCTACGTTGGCACCAAGTTTGCGGTGCACGGCCTGTCCGAAAACCTGCGTGAAGAGCTGTCGCCGCACAACGTGCGCGTGGTGGTGATTGCCCCGGGTGCGGTGGAAACCGAACTGCTGAGCCATACCACCAGCGACGACATCAAAGCCGGTTACCAGAGCTGGAAACAGGATATGGGCGGTAAAGTGCTGAGCCCGGAAGACGTGGCGCACGCCATTGAATACGCCTATTCCCAGCCGCAGTACGTTTGTATCCGTGAAATTGTGCTGGCGGCGACCCGTCAGGGCGCGTGATAAGTCAGGATTGATGCCAAAAATCAGCGGATAATAAAGCTGATTTTTGGCCACGCAGACGCGAGGAACCGTTAGTCGTTCCTCACGTCTATTTTCCTCTTTTGTTTCCATCCATGTCGTAGACCGTTCGCTGCCAGCGTTCATCTGGCCGGTTAGTGAAGGTCACCAGCTCCGCAGGGCAGACCGCGCCGGTTATCATGCCGCGACTATCCCGCTCCACGCTGTTCCAGTTCGCTGAACAGTGAATATATTTTTCTGCCAGCATCTCAATTTCCGGCGTCGTAAAGCCCATCGCAGACTGGCCGTTGCGGGCGGCGCGCCCCATCATGATAGCTTTGTCACACAGGTTTCTGAGCTCCGCTTGTAACGCAAAATCACCAGCGGTTTCATCGATTGGATAAAATATCACGCCCGCCTCCTGCGCCGCGTCCAGCATCACTCGCAGCACCACTTTTGACCAGTCATTGCGCGTGGGACGGTCGATAACGGCCGCCGCCGCGCTTCGTTTCTGAAACGTACCGTAACGGTCGGTGGGCATCCGATCGTCATACCAGGTCGCCGTATTTATCGCCACCGTATGCAATAGCGGCGCAATGGTTGGGTAGCTCCCCATCGCGCTGAGCTGCTCGCCGGTCTGCTGATAAATGCGCGTTTTGGTATCGGGAGTGGAAAGGGGGACGGTTTCAAACTGAGGGCGGGTAAGGAAGTAGGTTTCGTGTTCATCAGGGTTATAGCCGCCGCCAATGTCGGAATGCGCACCAGGCAGGGCCAGTTCCGGCCACGCTGGTTTTACGCTGTTCAACACGAAATTAAACCGACATTCGTGCTGCGCGGTGATGTGGAAAACGCGCTGAGCCACGCCTGGGCGCAGTAGCAGATTAACATCCCCGGTATCGGCGCTATGCGGATTAAGGCCATTAGCCGGCGTACCGATAGCCGCTACGGTATCAAATATCCCCAGAAAGCGTGTTTTCCCGCCGGGCGTGCCGGTAAATTCAAGCCCTTTCAGCCCGGCTTTAATGGCTGCGATAATCGCGTTTTCCTGGGCGAATACCCGGTTGGCAAAATGTCGTGCCGCCGCCGCTCCCCGGCTGAAGCCGAAAATATCAAACTGTACCTCTTTAATGACGCAGGAACGCGCTTTAGCATGCCGGCTTACGTAGCTCTGGATACAGGCCGCCAGCGCCGCGACGGCCTTGTCGGTTTTACTCACTACACCGCTTCTGCCGAGGCCAGTCCCCATCCCGAACGTGCAGTCCCCCGCGCCATCTTCGGTTCCGATACCTTCGATATAAATAGCGTATTGACCGGCCCCTGTATCAGGCGTTATGCCCTGGTTGTACAGCGTATGGAGCCAGTGAATGTTGGTGTAATAACCGAGATAACTTCCCGCTGCCGTGCCGCAGAGTTTCTGAACGGCGTTCGTTGCAGAAGGTTCTGCCGTGCTGGCCGTCTGACGGCTGCAGCTATTGTTCGCATTGTTGCCCGTGCCATCGAAAAACACGCCGATGGTCAGCGTGATTTCCCGCATTTTTTTCTCGTCCCGCTCCATAAAACCCCCTTGTCCTTAAGGATATTCTGTCAATCGTGCCCAATATGGCACAACATATAAAAAAGGGGCTATACCGCGCATTCGTTTGTTTGTAAGGAGGCGTAACCAACCAGGGTTTTGCAGCTAAGCGTTCTCCCGATTGCCCGTGAAATAAAATGTAATAGACACATCAATGTCGGCGTTATCGCTGCGGTCATCTTCATAAATAATTATTTTGACCCTCCTTTGTTATATTTGTTTTTCCTATGACCTGCTGCACTATTATTGCGCTTGATGTCCTTTTACGGTGCGCCGAAATATTCTTATTACTTTGCGTTTTTATTTAAAAGTTAATTTAAATCAGTGTGTTAAATATTTGGCATGTGCCTTGCTAATTGAATTCCATCTTGTATACCAACAGGGATTCAACGATGGCATTAATGACAGGACAAACGCTGGCCGCGTGGCGTCAGCAAATCAGTCAGGACAGTGAATCTGTTCTTACTCGTTTACTTGAACATATTAATACCTTCCCGGTGGAAGATAACGCATGGCTGATGATAGCCAACGAAGCGCAGCTGAAAGCACAATTAGCGGTGTTAATACCGCTTTATCAGAATAACCCCGACGCCCTGCCATTATTCGGTATTCCTTTTGCGGTCAAAGACAACGTAGATGTGGCCGGATGGCCGACCACGGCGGCCTGTCCGGCGTTTGAATATATTGCCGAGCAGGATGCGACGGCGGTTGCCCGGCTGAAAGCCGCCGGGGCGATTGTTATCGGCAAAACTAACCTCGACCAGTTCGCTACCGGGCTGGTGGGCACGCGCTCCCCCTACGGCGCTGTGGTCAACACATTCAATCCCGATTACGTCAGCGGCGGCTCCAGCTCAGGCTCGGCCTCCGTGGTGGCGCGTGGCCTGGTGCCGTTCGCCTTTGGCACCGACACCGCCGGTTCTGGGCGCGTGCCAGCCGGGTTTAACAATATCGTCGGCCTCAAACCGACCAAAGGCTGGCTCTCAGCTAAAGGCGTGGTGCCTGCCTGTCGCCTCAACGACACGCTGTCGGTCTTTGCCCTGACGGTGGACGACGCGTTTTATATCGCCTCGCTGGCGGGCGGCGTAGATAGTGAAGACGCCTACTCGCGCGCGCATCCTGCGACCACGCCTGCGGCGCTGCCATCGACCCCGACCTTCGCCGTACCGGAAACGCTGAACTTTTTCGGCGACGTTCAGGCGCAGGCGGCCTGGGAACAGGCTATCGATGCGCTGTGTGAAAGCGGCGTCACGCTGAAACCTATCGACTTTTCAGCGTTTACTCAGCTTGCCGAACAGCTGTATCAGGGGCCGTGGGTGGCCGAGCGTACGGCGGCAGTGGGCGACATGATTCAGCATCCTGAACAGATGGACCCGACCGTTTACACCATCGTCTCTGCGGGCCTCAACTACAGCGCGGTGGATGCCTACAACGCCGAATACCTGCGCGCCGAGCTGGCGCAAAAAATCCAGCGGACGCTGGGCGAAGTCGACGCGCTGGTGGTGCCAACGTCGCCAACCATCCACACCTTAAAGGAGATGGAGCAGGAGCCCATTCGCTTCAACTCCCAGTTTGGTACCTACACCAACTTTACCAATCTGGCTGACCTCAGCGCGCTGGCGCTGCCCGCGCCGTTCCGTGCCGATGGTCTGCCTGCGGGGATCACCCTGATTGCCCCCGCGTGGCACGACCGGGCGCTGGCCGATTTTGGCCGCCGCTGGCAGCAGCAGCTTGCGCTGCCGCTGGGGGCGACCGGGCTGCCGTTAACGCCAGGCGACGCCGCGCTGCCGTCGTCGCCGCATCACGTGCGCATTGCCGTGGTTGGCGCGCACTTGCGCGGTATGCCGCTCAACTTCCAGCTCACCACCCGCAACGCGGTCTTTGTCGAAGCCACGCAGACGGCGGCGACCTATCGCCTCTACGCACTGACGAATACCCAGCCGCAAAAGCCGGGGCTGGCTCGCGACGCATCCGGCGCGGCGATTGAGGTGGAGCTGTGGGATATCCCGCTGGCGCGCTTTGGCGAGTTCGTAGCGGAAATACCGTCGCCACTGGGTATTGGCTCGCTGGAGCTCTGCGATGGCCGCTGGGTGAAAGGCTTTATCTGTGAACCGGCGGCGCTGAATGACGCCGTGGATATTACCGAATTTAAGGGCTGGCGGCATTGGGTTGCCCGTAAGGAGAACCATCATGTTTAACACCGTGCTAATTGCCAACCGTGGTGAAATTGCCTGCCGCGCGATCCGAACCCTGAAACGTCTGGGCATCACCAGCGTTGCGGTTTACTCCGACGCGGATAAAAACGCTGAACACGTTAAGCAGGCCGATATCGCGTTGGCGCTGGGCGGCGAAAAGGCCAGCGACAGCTATCTGAAGATTGACTCGATTATTGCCGCCGCGCGGGAAAGCGGGGCGCAGGCCATCTGGCCCGGCTACGGTTTTCTCTCAGAAAGCCTGCCGTTTGCCGATGCCTGTGACAAGGCGGGCATCGTGTTTATTGGCCCAACCGCCCAGCAGATTGGCGAATTTGGCCTGAAGCACCGTGCTCGCGAACTGGCCGCCGAAGCGGGCGTCCCGATGACGCCGGGGACCGGGCTGCTCAATTCCCTCGACGACGCGCTGGAAGCCGCGCAGAACATTGGCTATCCGGTAATGCTGAAAAGCACGGCGGGCGGCGGCGGGATTGGCCTGACGCGCTGCGCCGATGCGCAGGCGCTGGCGCAGGGCTGGGAAAGCGTACGCCGTCTGGGCGAGCAGTTCTTTAGCGATGCCGGAGTGTTTGTTGAGCGCTGCGTGGATCGCGCACGCCATATCGAAGTGCAGATATTTGGCGACGGTAAAGGCAACGTGGTGGCGCTCGGCGAGCGCGATTGCTCGCTCCAGCGCCGCAACCAGAAAGTGGTGGAAGAGACGCCTGCGCCGAATCTCCCGGCGACGACCCGCAAAGCGATTCTCGATGCCGCGGTGCAGCTCGGTAAGCTGGTGAACTACCGCAGCGCCGGGACGGTGGAATTTATCTACGATGCCGCGCTGGACGCGTTTTATTTCCTCGAAGTGAATACCCGTTTACAGGTTGAGCACCCGGTGACCGAATGCGTGACCGGGCTGGATCTGGTGGAGTGCATGCTGCGCGTGGCGGCAGACGAGCCTATCGACTGGGCGCGTCTGGCGCAGGCGCCGCAAGGGGCGGCGATTGAAGTGCGTATTTATGCCGAAAGCCCGCTGAAAAACTTCCAGCCGAGCCCCGGCGTACTGAGCGAAGTGGTCTTCCCTGACGATGTACGCATTGATACCGGCGTCACCACCGGCAGCGAAGTTTCCGCGTTTTACGACCCGATGATCGCCAAGCTGATTGTTCATGCACCGACCCGCGCCGCGGCGCTGGCAAAACTGGCGGCAGCGCTCGACGCCACGCGGCTGCACGGCATTGCCACCAACCTCGACTACCTGCGGCAGATAACCGCCAGCGAGGCCTTTGTCAGCGGTACCGCCTGGACGCGGATGCTGGATAGCGTGGTGGCGCAATCGCCAATGATTGAAGTACTGCAACCCGGCACCTGGAGCAGCGTGCAGGATTATCCGGGCCGTCAGGGCTACTGGGATATCGGCGTGCCGCCGTCTGGCCCAATGGATGACTTTGCCTTCCGTCTGGCGAACCGGATTGTCGGCAACCATGAATCGGCGGCCGGGCTGGAATTCACCCTGCAAGGGCCGGTGCTGCAATTCCACGCTGATGCGCTGATTGCTCTGACCGGGGCCGATTGTCAGGCGAAGCTGGACGATGAAGAGGTGCCGATGTGGCAACCGGTGACGGTGAAAGCGGGGCAAACCCTGAGCCTCGGGCGCGCGCAGAGCGGTTGTCGTGGCTATCTGGCGGTGCGTAACGGCCTTGATGTGCCGGTCTATCTCGGTAGCCGTTCCACTTTCGCGCTGGGTCAGTTTGGTGGTCACGCGGGGCGCACGCTGAAGGTCGCGGATCTGCTGTCTATTTCGCGTCCGGATATTGCCGCCTGCACCACGCCCGCGCCGGTTTCTGAACCACAGGCGCTGTCTGCGGCATTAATCCCTGAATACGGCGACGTCTGGCGTATTGGCGTGCTTTACGGGCCGCACGGCGCGCCGGACTTCTTCACTCAGGAGTCTATCGACGAGTTCTTTGCCAGCGACTGGCAGGTGCACTACAACTCTAACCGTCTCGGCGTCCGTCTGGTGGGCCCAAAACCAAGCTGGACGCGGCCGAACGGCGGCGAAGCGGGGCTGCATCCGTCGAACGTTCATGACTGCGAATACGCCATTGGCGCGATCAACTTTACCGGCGACTTCCCGGTGATCCTCACCCGCGATGGCCCAAGCCTCGGCGGCTTTGTCTGCCCGGTGACCATCGCCAAAGCGGAGCTGTGGAAAGTGGGGCAGGTGAAGCCGGGCGACCGCATTCGATTCTACCTGATTAGCGTGGAAGACGCGGTGGCGCGGGAAAACGCCCAGGACCGCAGCGTTGAAACCCTGCAAACCACCGCGCTGCGTGAATTTGCCATGCCGTCGCTTGCCGACCGTGACGGCGTTTCCGCCGCCGGGCTGGTGTCGCTGCCCGCCACCTTCAGCACCCCGGCGATCGTTTATCGTCAGGCGGGCGACAACTACATCCTGATTGAGTACGGCGAAAACGTGCTGGATCTGGCGCTGCGACTGCGCGTTCACGTGCTGATGGAGCATTTGCGCGAACTGGCGCATCCGGGCATTAAAGAGCTTTCCCCTGGCGTACGTTCGCTACAGGTGCGTTACGACAGCCGTGAAATCAGCCAGCCCGCGCTGGTAGCGCTGCTGCTGGAGCAAGAGGCGCGCATTGGCGACGTCAGCCGTATGAAGGTGCCGTCGCGCATCGTCCATCTGCCGATGGCCTTTGAAGACAGCGCCACGCTGGATGCCGTCAGCCGCTACGCCGATACCGTGCGTGCGACCGCGCCGTGGCTGCCGAACAACGTCGATTTTATCCAGCGCATTAACGGCCTGCCGAACCGTGAAGCGGTGATGGAGACCCTGTTTGATGCCAGCTACCTGATTCTGGGGCTGGGTGACGTCTATCTCGGTGCGCCGTGTGCGGTACCAATCGACCCGCGCCACCGCCTGCTGAGCTCGAAGTACAACCCGGCGCGCACCTTCACCGCTGAAGGCACGGTGGGCATTGGCGGCATGTACATGTGCATCTACGGCATGGACTCGCCGGGCGGCTATCAGCTGGTGGGGCGCACGCTGCCCATCTGGAACAAGTTCCTCAAAAATGAGCAGTTCAACGACGGCGAGCCGTGGCTGCTGCGCTTCTTCGACCAGGTGCGTTTCTATCCGGTGAGCGAAGCGGAGCTCTCTGTGCTGCGCGACGATTTCCGCGAAGGCCGCGCGGCGGTGCGCATTGAAGAGACGGTGTTCGACTTCGCCGAGCATCTGCAGTTCCTTGATGACAACGCCGCTGATATCGCTCGTTTCCGCCAGCTTCAGTCTGCGGCATTTGAAGCGGAGGTCGAGCGCTGGCACCTGGACGACCAGGAGGCCGAGGGTGAAAGCCTGCTACCGATGCAGGAAGAGGACATCGACGATGGCGCGCTGCCGGTGGCTGCCGATATGAACGGCAATATCTGGAAAGTGCTGGTTGCGCCGGGCGAGGCGGTGGAAGCCGGTCAGCCGCTCATCATCGTGGAAGCGATGAAAATGGAGCTGGCCATTCACGCCCCGCAGGCGGGCATTGTTAAACGCATCGGCTGTCAGCCGGGCCGCCCGGTGAGCCCTGGCGACGCGCTGCTGTGGCTGGAATAGGGAGCGGCGTATGACGCAAGCGAACGGCAAAAAGCGCACGGTGGGGCTGGCGGAGCGTATCTATCTGGCGCTGAAAAACGACATTTTTGATTTCCGCCTGATGCCCGGCGAGCACTTTAGTGAAAACGAAATCTCCGAACGTATGGCGGCCAGCCGCACGCCGGTGCGTCAGGCGCTGTTCTGGCTGGAGCATGAAGGCTATGTGCAGGTTTATTCGCGCAGCGGCTGGCAGGTGAAACCGTTCGATTTCACCTATTTCGAAGCGTTGTACGACTTTCGCATCGTGCTGGAAATGGAAGCGGTGAAGCGCCTATGTGCCATGCCGACGCCTGCGCGTGCGGCGCATCTCGCGCCGCTGCTCGCCTTCTGGTGCGATGCGCCGCAGATGCCGCCGGGCAAGGAGCTCTCGCGTCACGACGAGGCGTTTCATACCGCGCTGGTGAGCGCCACCGGTAACGGCGAGATGGCGCGGGTGCACGTCGAGTTGACGGAAAAAATGCGCATTATTCGCCACCTCGACTTTACCCGCGAGGATCGCGTGGATGCGACCTACAGCGAACACGCGCAGGTGCTTCGCGCCATTGAGCAGCAGCAAACCGAAGAGGCGCAGCGGATCCTCACTGCGCATATTTCACAGAGTAAGGCCGAGGTCAGAAAAATAACCCTACACCGGCTTCAGCAGGCCCGTTTACAACCCGTTTCACCGTAGTTGCGGCATCCGCCCCATTCCGGTGGGGAACATTTATCACTCAATATCGTTTAGGGGTTTTGGTCATGAAAAGACGTTCTTTACTGAAAGCATTTGCCCTGTCGGCCACCTTTTTAAGCATGGGCTTCTCTTTGCAGGCGTACGCAGCAGACACCATTAAAATCGGCATTATGCATTCGCTCTCCGGCACTATGGCGATTTCCGAAACGCCGCTGAAGGACGTGGCGCTGATGACCATCGATGAGATTAACGCCAAGGGCGGCGTGCTGGGTAAAAAGCTCGAACCGGTAGTGGTTGACCCGGCCTCCAACTGGCCGCTGTTTGCCGAGAAAGCGCGTCAGCTGCTGACGCAGGATAAAGTGGCGGCGGTGTTCGGCTGCTGGACCTCGGTATCACGTAAATCGGTGCTGCCGGTGTTTGAAGAGCTGAACGGCCTGCTGTTCTATCCGGTGCAGTATGAAGGCGAAGAGATGTCGCCAAACGTCTTCTACACCGGCGCGGCGCCAAACCAGCAGGCGATTCCAGCGGTGGAATATATGATGAGCGAAGACGGCGGCGGCGCGAAGCGTTTCTTCCTGCTCGGCACCGACTACGTCTATCCGCGCACCACCAATAAGATCCTGCGCGCCTTCCTACACTCGAAAGGGGTTCAGGATAAAGACATTGAAGAGGTCTACACGCCGTTTGGTTATAGCGACTACCAGACCATCGTGGCTAACATCAAAAAATTCTCCGCAGGCGGTAAAACGGCGGTGATCTCCACCATTAACGGTGACTCTAACGTGCCGTTCTACAAAGAGCTGGCCAACCAGGGCATCAAAGCCACCGACGTACCGGTGGTGGCGTTCTCCGTTGGTGAAGAAGAGCTGCGCGGTATTGATACCAAGCCGCTGGTGGGGCATCTGGCGGCGTGGAACTACTTTGAGTCGGTGAGCAACCCGGTGAATGAGAAGTTTGTCGCTGATTACCGCGCTTACGCCAAAGCGCACAAGCTGCCGAACGCCGATACCGTGGTGACCAACGACCCGATGGAAGCGACTTATGTGGGTATTCATATGTGGGCGCAGGCGGTAGAGAAGGCGGGGACGACCGATGTGGATAAAGTCCGCGCGGCGATGGCCGGGCAGACTTTCGCTGCGCCGAGCGGTTTTACGCTGACTATGGATGCGACGAACCACCATCTGCATAAGCCGGTGATGATTGGTGAAATTGAAGAGAACGGTCAGTTTAACGTGGTGTGGAACACCGATAAGCCGGTGCGTGCGCAGCCGTGGAGCCCGTACATTCCGGGGAATGATAAGAAGCCGGATACGCCGGTGAAAACGGGTGGGAAGTAAGGTTTGGTCGTGGTGAGGATAACCTGGTATTTGTTAGTAAGGTGAAAGGTTCCGTTCACTTCACGTTAGGTAGAATATGAGGATATTTCACCGGTGAACGTGTTAAGGGGGATAACCGCATCCCCCTTAACAATCCCCGCGGCCCCGCAGGGAAATCGGTGCTTCGCACTGCGCTCGCCTACGAACTCCAGCCTGCGGCACGGCGAAACTCGAGATTACTCGGCCCATCCATGGGCCTCGCCCCTTCGGGGCCAACGCAAGCGTTGTTCAAAATTGCTCCCGGCAATTTTGTCCCTGTCTCGGTTCGCCTCAGTCCGCCATCCATGGCGTCCTGACCTTGTCTTCCATTCTCCGTCTCGCCGATTTCCAGCG
>NZ_JMPL01000123.1 GCF_000735365.1 Kluyvera ascorbata ATCC 33433
AAGTGAAGTGGTTTACTGAATTTGGCCACCTGAACAGAGGTGATATGCTCACCTCAGAACATTACAGGTGCCTCAATGAAAAAAGAAATTTCAGCGCAGAGTTTAAACGCGAATCCGCTCAACTGGTCCTTGATCAGAACTACACCGTTGCAGCTGCGGCCAGTGCTATGGATGTGGGTCTTTCTACCATGACGCGATGGGTAAAGCAGTTGCGGGATGAACGACAGGGCAAAATACCTAAAGCCTTTCCTATAACCCCGGAGCAGATTGAAATACGTGAGCTGAAGAAAAAAATACAACGCATTGAAATGGAAAACGACATATTAAAAAAGGCTACCGCGCTCTTGATGCCAGACTCCCTGAACAATTCTCGTTAATCGGGAAACTCAGAGCGCAGTATCCTGTGGTCACACTTTGCCACGTGTTCGGGGTTCATCGCAGCAGCTACAAATACTGGGGAAAAAGCCCCGAAAAGCCAGACGGCAGGCGAGCTGTGTTACGCAGTCAGGTTCTGGAACTGCATAACATCAGCCATGGCTCTGCTGGCGCAAGAAGTATCGCGATTATGGCAACCCTGAAAGGCTTCAGAATGGGACGCTGGCTTGCCGGAAGGCTCATGAAAGAACCGGGTCTGGTGAGTTGTCAGCAGCCAACTCACCGGTATAAACGTGGTGGTCATGAACACACCGCTATCCCGAATCGCCTTGAGCGACAGTTTGCAGTGACAGAACCGAATCAGGTGTGGTGCGGCGATGTGACGTATATCTGGACAGGCAAGCGTTGGGCTTACCTTGCTGTTGTTCTCGATCTGTTCGCAAGGAAACCTGAGGGTTGGGCAATGTCATTCTCACCGGACAGCAAGCTGACATCAAAGCGCTGGAAATTGCGTGGGAAGCTTGCGGTAAACCCGCCGGAGTGATGTTCCACAGTGACAGTAATAATGCCGGTGTCAGTCTTTACCACCACTCAGTTTGCCGTTTAACCCGATTGGTGTGATTACTGATGCAGTGAAGACCTTTCCGCATCACATCACTACAAATATTGATTTTTGATTGTTGGATTCGCACCAGATTTCACCTCTGTAGGGTATTCAAAAATGCTCAGTTATTACTGATGCCTAAACTGCAGCGTTGCGGGCAGGTAGCGTTGTAGCGTTTCGGGCGTATCGCCCTCGATCAATTGGCTTATCAGATCATAGCAGTGCCAGGCCAACTGGCGGTTATCCTGCTGTACGGTATCGATACGCAGCGACAGCGAATCATAAAGATAGTGATCGTCAAAGCTCGTCAGATGGATATCTGAGTCGAGTAAATGGTGCTGGCTCATATAGCGCAGTACCCCTTCGAGCAGTCCACAGGCGGCAGTGAACAGCGCCTTAGGCGGCCGCCCAAGTCGCGCGCAGAGTGCGGCGAACATCTCATAGCCTGAGCTCGGGTGGTAGTTACCGTTAATCACCCATTCCGGGCGCAGTGCAATACCCGCCTGAGCCAAACCCTGCGTGAAGCCGGTCAGACGATCGCGTGAAGGCGACAGACGCGACTGACCGCCTAAAAACCAGAACTCATCGCTATGCTTAGGTGCAATGCGGGAAATCAGTTCCGCCGTTGGGGTAATCGAATCAGTCATCACCAGCGGCAGCAGGCTTTCATTAGGACAACGGTCAAACAGCACTACTGGCAGTTGTTGGCTGAGCTTAAGATAGTCGGCATCGTTGTGCATACATGAAGCGACGATCAGACCGTCAACCTGGCGGGAAATCATGTTATTGACCACCACGCTCTCCTGACCGGGGTTTTCATCAGTACAAGAGATCAATAGCTGGACGCCTGCTTCGCGGCACAGCATTTCCAGCTCATGTGAAAAGACCGCAAAGCCGTGGTTGGTGATCTCCGGCACCACCAGTCCGATGGTGTGGCTGCGGTTGTCGCGCAGCGAGCGGGCGTGAATGCTTGGCTGATAGTGCTGCTCACGGGCAATCGCCAGTACTCGCTCACGCGTTTCCTGCGCCACACGCAGCTCCTTACCACGACCGTTCAGTACTAGGCTGGCGGTCGCTTTTGAGACGCCAGCCTGTTCGGCGATATCTTTAATGGTTACGCGTTTAGTTTTCATTACGACGCCATGAGCTTGAGGCAAAACGCTTATTCTACCATGCAAGTTCGCAGCGGCCAGTAGCAGAATGCGTCCGGTGTGATGCCAGAGAACATTAGCTGCCCTGAACAGGCCGGGAAGTAGCGGCAGCTCATCACTCCTTCGCCGCCGTTGATGAAAATCTCCACGCTAGACTGGTCGATGAAAATATGCAGCGAGCGGACGTCTCCGCGCCAGTAACGATAATGCTTCTCGTCGCTGGCCAGACTGGGTCGGGCCAGGCGGATCCCGCTGGCATCGCGTTCAAGGATTAATGCGCCGTCAAAATCGAGGCTCAAAATATCGTCCCCAGTGGTTTGTAGAACGATTTCCATCGGTGCCAGCGGCAGGGAGTTCCCTGCCCAGCCGTGCGCTTCGCCGCGCAGGGCGCTCAGCTCTCGTAGAGGACGTTGGTATAGCTGACCATCGATAAACTCCAGCTCACGCAGGCAGGTCATCTGATGGATCCAGCCGTTGGTGAGGGTCGGTTGAAGCATCTCTTCGCCCTCCGGCACGCCCATCCAGCCGACCAGCAGACGGCGGCCATCACTGGTAAGCATGGTTTGCGGGGCGTAGAACTCAAACCCTGCGTCCAATTCGTGCAGTTCGCCATGCTCGAAGGCCGCGCGGTGGTAGTCGAAATCGCCGCTCATCCACACTGCCGGGTAGGTGTTGAGATAGCGCTCTTTCTCACGAGGCACGCCCTGCGGGCAGCAAATCAGGACATGCTGGTCGCCGAGGGCAAACAGGTCCGGGCATTCCCACATATAGCCCGCGTCGTCCAGGCCATTGATGCCATAACCGGCGATTTCGCCCTGACTCGTCCACTCATGAAGGTCCGCTGAGCTGAATAACAACACCTTGCCACGCTTTTGCAAATCCTGTGCGCCCAGCACCATGTACCAGCGACCTTCGTGCTGCCAGACTTTCGGGTCACGCACGTGGCCGGTATAGCCCTCCGGCAGCGGTAATACCGGGCCGAGTTTGGTAAACGTGCCGTCGGCATTTTCCGTCGCCAGGCACTGCCACGCGGTTCGGCTGCCGTCGTCAAATTTTACGTTGCCGGTATAGCACAGGGTGAGCGTGCCCTGACTATCCACGGCGCTTCCGGAGTAGCAGCCGTTGCGGTCATACTCTTCATCCGGCATGAGCGCGATCGGCTCATGTTGCCAGTGCAGCAGGTCGGCAGAGCTCCAGTGCCCCCAGCACTTGAACTTATGATCGCAGGCGAGCGGGTTCCACTGATAAAACAGGTGATAACGTCCGGCAAATTCAATAAAGCCGTTGGGATCGTTCATCAGCCCGGTCACCGGCGCATGGTGCCAGCGGGGATAGTGGCTGTCGGCCAGCGCGCGCGGCTGGCCCTGCATAACAGCCTGCAAAATCGCAGGCAGGCGTGATGGATGTGACATTATTCAGCGTCCGTTTTGTATTTCAGTACCAGGGAGACGACAAAGGCGACGCCAAAGGCGATAACCATCCCGATAATGTAGTTCAGCAGCGAGCTGGCCTGCACGATAGCCATGCCAGGGATAGCCGTCAGGCCCACCGCGGTCATGTAAACATGCATGGATACCACCCACGCGCCGCCCACCGCGCCGCCAATCAGGGCTGCGATAAACGGTTTTACAAAGCGTAAGTTAATACCAAAAATCGCCGCTTCGGTGATGCCGAGCATGGCAGAAAACGCCGAGGGCAGGGTAATGGCTTTGATTTTGGCATCTTTCGTTTTGAACCACACCGCCAGACAAGCACCGCCCTGAGCGACGTTGGCCATCGCCCAAATCGGCAGCAGGAAGTTGACGCCGATGGATGGGTTGCCCAGCAGTCCCGCTTCGATGGCGTGGAAGCTGTGGTGAATACCGGTAATGACGATAACCGAATAGAGACCGCCAAACAGCAGTCCGGCCAGCCAACCGGCGTGGGTAATCAGGGTGCTAAGGACAAACGAAATACCGTCGCCAAGCGCGCGACCAGCCGGGCCGATAATCAGCAGGGCGATAAAACCGGAAATGATCACCGTCAGGAACGGCGTCAGGATCAGATCCAGTGCATCGGGGATCACGCGACGCAGCTGTTTCTCAACGATGCTCATAAACCACACCGCCAGCAGCACCGGGAACACCGTGCCCTGATAGCCGATCATGGCAATCTCAAGGCCGAAGAAGTTCATGGTGTGGAAACCGGCGGCCACACCCCAGGCGTTGGTGAGCGCCGGGTGAGTCAGGATGCCGCCAAGCGTCGCGCCAAGATAAGGATTACCACCGAACTCGCGGGCGGCGGTGAAGCCAATCAGGATCGGCAGAATAATAAACGCCGCTGAGCTGCACATATCCAGCATGATGTAGATGGCGTTACCCGGGTCGACCCAGCCGTACGTTTTAACCATCCCCAGAAGGCCCATCAACAGGCCGGAGGCGACGATAGCCGGGATGATCGGCACAAAGATGTTCGACAACAGGCGGGCAATGCGCTGGAAAGGATTCAGTTTTTTCGCCGCAATGTCGGCAGCTTCCGATTTGCTGGATTCGCCAATCCCTGCCGCCTGGATAAAGGCGGCGTAGACTTTGTTCACCACCCCGGTGCCGAAGATAATCTGCATCTGTCCGGCGTTACGGAAACAGCCCTTCACCCCATCAATTTTGCCGATGGCCTGCTGATCGGCCAGTGAGTCATCGACCAGCACCAGGCGCAGGCGTGTGGCACAGTGCGCGGCGCTGGCGATATTTTCCTTGCCTCCCAGAAGCGGAAGTAGCGAGCGGGAAATCTGTTCAAAATCCATAGTACCCTCTGAATGCGTATTGATTTTCGAGTTGTCGTCCCGTGGTAGCCGGAGCGCATTCTCTTCGTTGTTATTGTGTCCGGGGCGACGAAACGTATTTTGTCGCCCCGGCGGTTACTGTCGCCAGGTGTTAACCATCAAAACCAGGTTTCCATCTGCATCCCGAACGACCATTCGCCGCCCGATTTAAAACCACTGCTGCCCAGCGCGTCATCGCTGGCGTAATTATTGAGTTTTTTGCTCCAGTCCATCCACGAGGTGTAAAGACGGATTTCAGGACGGCTGAAGAAATCGCCGATGTCGCCAACCTTAAAGGTCGGGGCGAAGGTGAGCTTGTAGAAGCTGCCGTTTACCGCATGGCGATCGTTATAACCTTCAGGTTTGAGATCCATATACTGGTAACTGCCTTCATAAGCGAGGGCGAAGTTTTGATTGATCTCCTGGATCAGACGCATGTTGAGGGTTGCCCACTGGTAGCTGTCGCCATCGACATAACGGTCTTTACTGGTTTGTGCCAGTATCGCCGGGGCGATAAACCAGTTCTTGCTCAGTGGCGTGGTGCCGTAGCTGGCGAAGCGCCAGGTGTTAGCCCCCGAGCGTAACGCGCCGTCAGAGCCGACACCTTTAACTTCGGCACCCAGTCCGTGACCGTAGAGCAGGGCGGTTTTGCTGGCACCTTCACGCAGGCCGTAAAAACTGTCGTTGTGCAACCCGAGCAGCGCATGTACACCGGTATTTGCCGCATCGCCTTTGACCGGATTACCGTTGGTATCCTGGCGTTCGTCGTTGTCTTTTGCCCGCATCCCGCTGACCATCATCTGCACCGGCCCGATGAAATTGTTCATGCTGACGATGTAGTTCTGCACACTGTTGCTGGTATCAGCAATATCGCCGAAGTTACGCCCGTAAAGAGAGAAGTTGCTGCGAACGCTGTCGTTCCACCTGACATCGTAAATACCGCCGCCGGTACCGGCGAGGAACACGACATCCGAGTCGATCCAGTGAATGTCAAAGTTATCCCGGTCAAAGCGTTTCCCGGCCCACAGGGTGGAGCCTTTAAACGGCCCGTCGAAGGTGGGCAAGTTGCCCAGTTCAACAAAGGCCTGACGCACGTTCAAATCACTGGTGCTCGCCGTCCAGTCGTTATAAGTGGTTTGACCGTCGGCGACCATGACTTTGAAGCGGGTCGTTGCCCCGTTATCCAGGGTCTGCTTATGTTCAAGATTCATTTCAACATAGGTATCGGCCTGGTTTCCCAGGCGGCCAATAGCCCCACCGGTTTCCCCTGCTGGCGTCATGTAGGCTCCGGATTTGGTGCTGGCGCCGGAGTCATTCATTATCACGCCGGAGCGGGCGTAGCCGTGGAACTCAAACCCGCTTTTCTCATCGGCTTTTTTCTCCAGTTTGGCGGTACGCTGAGCCACTTCCTGAGTGCTGTCCTGGGTTTTTTGTTGCTGTGTCGTGAGCTGCTGTACTTTCTTCTCTGCCGACTCTGCGCGGGTTTCTGCCGTTTGCGCTCTGTTTTCGGCATCCTGTAAGCGTTTTTCCAGCGCAATTAAACGGGCTTCGATACTGCTGAGATCCGTTTGTGCATGGGCTGAGGCGGCGCCGGTTAGCAAAGCGATAAGAACCGCGAGTGTGCTTTTTCTGAACATATTGATTGCATCCCAAAAGGAAAATAAAAAATTGTGTGTTTTGCTAAACCGGTTTAGTTGCAATGTTAAGCACGACATTTAACATTTTGAAATTGATTTTGCTAAACCGGTTTAATAAGTGTGATGGATGCAACAAAGTGGACCGCGTACGACGGTATTTAGGATCAAATCTGGCGGTGTAGATCGCGCTGGTATGGCAGGGCAGTCATCGCGCCTTTCGCCAGGGTTGCCAGGGCACCGCAGGTTTGCGCCAGAGCGAGCGTTGGCTCCAGGGCATTGATATCCGCCGGCATCCCGTTGGCAGCAAGGCTGGCAAGCAGTCCGGCGACAAACGCATCGCCCGCACCGGTGGTATCCACGCTGACAACCGGTTTAGCGCTGAAATGGATAAACTGCTGCTGGAATGCGGCGATGACGCCCGCTTTACCCTGAGTCACCAGCAGTAATTCAGGCTGATAACGCTCAGTGATGCTGGCGATCCCCTGCGCGATATCATTACTCCCGCTGATGAGTATCAGCTCTTCTTCGGACAGTTTCACCACGTTCGCCAGACGCAGGGCGCGGTCGAGACAGGCGTGCAACAGGTTCTGATCTTGCCAGAGATCCAGGCGGATATTAGGGTCAAAGCTCACCCGGCCACCGGCACGTTTGATGTTCTCCATAGCCGCGAAGGTAGCACTGCGGCTGGGCTCGGCGCTGAGCGCGATGGAGCAGATGTGCAACCACTGTCCGGCGGCAAACTGTGGCAGGTCTTCTTCAGCCAGGAACAGGTCAGCGCTGGGGCGTACCATAAAGGTAAAGGTGCGTTCACCTTGGTCATCAAGGTCGACCACCACAGTGGACGTGCGGTGATGATCGTCAAGATACATATGGCTGACGTCGACCTGCTCCTGTTGCAGGGTATGACGCATGTAGCGGCCAAACGGGTCACCGCCGACGCGGCCGATAAATCCGCTGTTGCCGCCAAGGCGGGCAACCCCTACCGCCACGTTAGCCGGCGCGCCTCCAGGGCACTGTAGCAAGCGCCCTTCACTCTCCGGTAGCAGGTCCACCACTGCGTCGCCCAGAACCCAAACTTTTGCTTTCATGCTAAAACCCTCCAAGGCTAAACTTAATTAAACCGGTTTAGCATATTAAATCACAGTGAATGAGTGGGGGAAAGTTCCAGCCGGAAAAGCACTGCTCAGGGCATAAAAACGTGAGCCGCCTTACGAAATAGAATTGATTCGACAGCTGTGAAGACTTACGTCCTGGACACAAATGGATCCTGGATAAATTACCATGCAACTTGATGAAATTATCATGTTTTATCTTATTTACAGATAAATCAAAGGGCTTTTAACACCACACTTCTTGGCATAATGGTTAAGTGTAGTAATGCTCGCTCTGGATGGGTTTGCTTCTATGCTGCGCAGGTATTTGTAAGAAATACCCATTCTACTGGCGAGTTGTTGTCGCATCAGGCCAGCGAAACTGCGCAATTTCATCAGCGTTTCTGGAGGGTTTCCTTTAAAACTTCATCGACAAAACCGCTTTTTACCGTAGATACAGTAAGTGCCTCTTCTCTGCCATTATCCCAGCATCCAAGGTTACCGGGTTCTGATGTAGTCTGCCGATATGCAAGAAATGCAACGGCATCATGCTGGTTATGATGCTGTTTAATCTTCATTGTCACATGGACTATTCAGGGAGCGACAAGCGCTCCCACATGAAAACAGAACCACTCGTTTCATTTACGTGCTTCCTCAAAAGTAATCTCATACCCAATACTTCTGATTTAGTAGGGTTCTGATCATATCATGCAGCTCGATTGCGCTCAATTTGACGGTTTTCATCTTTACACAATGCTCGGTTATGATACTTTGTGATAGGCATGACAAGATCTGGCCGTAATTTTTTAGAAGTGAGTTTGCCCGCCACTTCACGGGACAGCATACATCCGGATAAAACCGGTAACAGGAAAGGCTCCACGCTGCATACGGAGGAAACAGAATTAATGAATGATAAATTGCCGCCCTGCGCTGATACCAGGGTGGAACGTGTCCGTCTTAAAGATGGGGATTACTTTTTCCCTGCTGAACCCGCCATAAAAGCGGATTCTTTGCGGACAAAATCGCTCCTTCATCGTTTTAACCACACCGATCCTGCTCATATTGATTCCCGCCTGCTACTGATGAAAGAGTTGCTGCCTGAATGTGGGGAAGGGGTATCTGTCACCACGTCTTTCCACTGCAGCAGGGGGTATAACATTCGTAAGCGTCGTCTCAGCACCGTCTGGCAGATCCTGAAATTCCTGAGAGGATAGTGGACACCAAATATGGTGGACACTATCCATGAAATCATTAACCACAGTGCGTAAAAAAAGCCCTAATTATCCCGTTGAGTTCAAAATCAAAATGGTTGAACTCTCGCATCGACCAGATATCCGAGTCTTTGCGTTTGCCAGCGAGGATAAGGAGTACCAACCGTTACTCGATGATATTCTGGATGGTCCAATGGTTGGGCGTTTTGATACTGAGGAAGCCGGAAAGGCTTTGATCGATGGTGGATTGATTGAGCGTTTGATGTCAACTATCATGCCCTTTATCACTTCAGAGGCCCCTCTACCCGATACGCATCTACGTCGGGAAACAACCTGGTATTATCCACTGGAAGCTATTCGCGAAACTGTTGTAAATGCACTGGCTCATCGTGACTGGACACGCTTTGTTGAGATAGAGATTGGCTTGTATAGCAATCGATTTGAAGTTATTAGCCCAGGGGCGCTGAATAATTCGATGTCGATTGAAAAGATGGTTACAGGTCAGCGATCACCACGCAATACGATTATTATGGAAGTCTTACGTGATTATGGTTACGTTGATTTCAGGGGGATGGGAGTCAGGACAAAGATTATTCCACTAACACAGGCCATGAGTGGCCAACTCCCTGAGTTTACTGCAACAGATGATTACTTGAAAACAATACTTTATCGCTCACCATCTTCTTGATATATAAGGTCTGGCCTTTCCATCCATAAGAAAGGCCATTGCTGTAAAAAATAAATTACCCGCGACTGCAGCCGAAGCTACGGTCGCCATCTCCATATGCTTTTGTATCGAGTTTAGCTAGGTAGTCGAAGCGATTCAGTAATTTATTGTATTCTCCTTCAAAGTTAAAATCATTGACGTCTAAAATATAACGACAATTTTCAGGGTAGTGAACCAATCCCGGATAATCATCCAGTTCCAATCCCAGTGCGCTATACCATGCTCTTACAATCATCATCCTTAAATTTCTTTCAGCCTCATAATCACCTAAATGGTAATAAGCATCTTTATTAAAAAAAAGACCAAGGTGAAAGTGACATTTTCCTTCTTCGGAAAACTCCCGTGCCCAAACATGACGAACACGGTTTGGATATATTCTTTTGCCGTTAGCTGCTCTGGTTCTCTCATTGGCCTCCAACATGGCATTTAATGCATTACGGAAACGGGATATGGCACCAGGCTCTAGATTAGGAAAACAGCAAACAGTGTCACCTCTGTCTAAAATGGGTGGATAATGAACATCAACACGTAACGCCATTGTTCTGGGGAATTCACTGATAGCATCATTGACGACTCGTTCAATATGTTTTTTATAGGCGAGCACATGCTCACCATGGGAACCATGATATAATTCCATGTTTCGATCCTGTCGTTAGCCCTACGGCTTTGGATAGCCGTATATAGTAATATGATCAGACATAGCTTAATGTCTGTGGTTAGTTATATTAATTAACTGTTAATAGTAATGACTGTTATATAATACCTTTCCAACAATAAAACTTGTTATCAACCCATTACCCATGCAGTAAAATAATTAAAAAGCAACTCTGCAATTATAATCACCCAAAGATGCCGTTATCCCAGTGTCTTTTTACCGTGGAAATACTTATTCCTAAGATCTTTGCCACCTTGGATTGAGAGTAATGCTTAGCCTTCTCACTCTGAATTAAATGGGAATATTTACTTCCTTCAGGCCTTCCTAGAATTTTCTTTGATTTTGCTTTGTTAGTAGGCATCTTTTACCCTCATCAAGCTATTAGGTACTAACTCCATACTGTCGAGATGTATACAACTAAGTGGTTATGCTTAACATTGGTATCAGAAAGTATGGCTTACTTCACCGTTAAAGGGGTTAATAATGATGGCATCTCCTCCTTTCATCGCCTTTTGAGGTGTATCGCCTTCGGCAATCACAGGGACCATTACCGCTAGATCATTTGTGTAATAAATTGGTATCCAGCAATAGCATGATTGTTTAGGGGGAGTTTTATTTCTTTTCAATACTGCTTCAACTCCAAATGTAATAAGTTCAAAGATTGGCATAATCACAATGCTGCTCAAATCAAAAAAACAACCATCGTAGACTGTTTCCTTTATCAGTATGATATTAGATAACCCTCCTGCAATGAGATGTTTGTGGTTCACGCGCCGATCTGTGTAAATAAAAATTGCTTTTTTTACATTGAAACTTTTTATAATGTATGAGAGCTTTTCATGAATTAATTTTTTTTCGCTCTTACCCATCTTATCATGAGGTATTTTGTGCGCATAAAAATCTTGATCGACAACCTCGTTCCGGTGTCGAATGTGAGTGTTCCAGACGGAATAAAAAAACTCTTCGTAAGTTAATTTTGGCTCACCCCGTGCGATTGAGGGGGCCTTCTCTTCAAAAATACAGCCTAATGTTGACTCCAAAGTTTGAGCTATATGATATTGCGATGTTATTTTATTCAATGCTGGGGCTGTGGCGTTTAACAAAAATGATATCACCTCTGACCTAGAATATCCTTTTGCATTGCTATAGTCGTCAATTGCATCAATAGTTGATTTTTTGTTTGCGCTGAAAGTGATGCGTTTTTTCATATGTATCCTTGACTTTCGTTAATGTAAAATGTGATAAACGGTGTGATTTAGTATCTTTTATCGACGGATTGTTTCTGTTAATTAACCCAGCTATTCTTTAGAATAGCTGGGGAGTTATGATTTTGATGCTGCTGTTAATTACAATATACTGAGAAGGTTAATAGGAACCTATCAATGTCTTTGCGTAACCAATAATGTCGGCTGTTAATTTTCTTTGGGCGTGGTAAACCATTAGGCAGCTTGTCTTGGCAAAGCCATTTTCGAATTGTTTGGGCTTTAAGGTTTAATAGATGTGCTAACTCACTTGTGGAAACAAGTTCAGATAGAGATGTTCTGGATTGCTCATATATGCTCATGCTACCACCTCAATGA
>NZ_JMPL01000124.1 GCF_000735365.1 Kluyvera ascorbata ATCC 33433
GGTAAAAATCACTCAGCCCGTGAGTTGCCAACCGCTCCAGAGTGTTGGCGAGCGCAGGTTGAAGCAGCAGTTCGTCGGGATCGAGCGCCTGACCTGTTGGCGCAAACAGGCCGCGAAAGCCAGGGTACTGGCCGAGCTGCGGCAAGCGTGCGGTGATTTGTTGATGCAGCCCTGCGCTCACCGGTACGCCATGACGCGCATAGTGGATGGCATCGTTCAGCAGACGCGTTAACGGCAGCGGCGCGTTGGCCATCTGCTCTCCTGCCCACTCCAGCGCACGTTCCCAACCGCCCACCGTGCCGGCGACAGTATTGGCTGCCAGCGGGCCGCGCACCGGAACCTGCTCATATCCTGCCTGGCGATAAAAATCGATATTTGCTTTCTCCGCCGCAAAGCCACAGGCCTGAATCGCCACCGGCGCTTCACCCGGTTTTGAGATTAACCAGAATCCATCGCCGCCGATGCCATTCATATGCGGGTAAACCACCGCGATGGTCGCCGCCGCCGCCACCATCGCCTCAACCGCATTACCGCCATCGCGCAAAACGGCCACTGCACTTTCTGCGGCCAGCGAGTGCGGCGCAACGGCCATGCCCTGCATACATTTAGCTGATTGGATTTGAGTCATCGTCTGCACCTTGCCTACATGAGTGTATACACAGATGTAGGCACAAAGCGTGCCAACTGTTATTTTTGTTAATTATCTTGTGGTTATGTGAATAAAACAGAAAAGGCGGAGATTAACGCGGAGCAATGTTCGCACCGAAGCGGTGCCGATGTGGCCTGATGGTGCGCACTAAAAAAGCAAAAACCCTGCCGAAGCAGGGTTTTTGTCGTCTTGATAAATGCCGCCGGGACGGCGATGAATCAGAACGGGATATCGTCATCGAAGTCCATCGGCGGTTCGTTAGACGGTGCCGGAGCGGACTGCTGCTGCGGGCGAGACTGCGCGCCGCCGCTGAACTGATTGCCGCCCTGTGGCTGCTGAGGCTGACCCCAACCGCCCTGCTGCTGCTGGCCGCCACCTGCCGGTGCACCGCCGCCCTGACGGCCACCCAGCATCTGCATGGTGCCACCAACGTTAACCACGACTTCGGTGGTGTATTTTTCAGCGCCGGACTGATCGGTCCATTTGCGGGTACGCAGCTGGCCTTCGATATAAACCTGAGAGCCTTTACGCAGGTATTCGCCTGCTACTTCCGCCAGCTTGCCGAACAGCACAACGCGGTGCCATTCAGTCTGCTCTTTCATTTCACCGGTCGCTTTGTCACGCCAGGATTCGGAAGTAGCCAGCGTAATGTTGGCAACTGCGCCACCATTCGGCATGTAGCGTACTTCCGGGTCCTGGCCCAGGTTACCGACGAGAATCACCTTGTTTACGCCTCTGCTGGCCATGTTTGTCTCTCCTGAAAAATGAATCTTGATTAAGTGTAAACGCGCCAGTGTATCATTTCCAGACGGTATTTTGGTAGCTGCGAGACAGATTCCACTAAACATCTTATCCCGCTGCAATTTTCATCGGCATCCGGAATCGGCATTCCAATACTGTATATTCATTCAGGTTAAGTTGTGTCATAATTAGCCGTTTCTGCCGTTTGTCCTTCTAACAAACCAGGCAATCCGTGTATCTCCTCTACCGGGAAAGGTGAATGGATAAGATCGAAGTTCGGGGCGCCCGCACCCATAATCTCAAAAACATCAACCTCGTCATCCCTCGCGACAAACTGATTGTCGTGACTGGGCTGTCCGGGTCTGGCAAATCCTCACTGGCTTTTGACACCCTCTACGCCGAAGGGCAGCGTCGCTATGTAGAATCGCTTTCTGCCTATGCGCGCCAGTTCCTGTCGCTGATGGAAAAGCCGGATGTCGATCATATTGAAGGGCTGTCGCCTGCGATCTCTATCGAGCAGAAGTCGACGTCACACAACCCGCGTTCGACGGTCGGTACCATTACCGAAATTCACGACTACCTGCGCCTGCTATATGCCCGCGTAGGCGAGCCGCGCTGCCCGGATCACGACGTGCCGCTGGCGGCGCAAACCGTCAGCCAGATGGTCGATAACGTACTGTCGCAGCCAGAAGGCAAGCGCCTGATGCTGCTGGCCCCGATCATTAAAGAACGTAAGGGCGAGCACACCAAAACGCTGGAGAACCTGGCAAGCCAGGGCTATATCCGCGCGCGCATCGACGGCGAAGTCTGCGATCTGTCCGATCCACCAAAACTGGAACTGCAGAAGAAACACACCATCGAAGTGGTGATTGACCGCTTTAAAGTACGCGATGACCTGACGCAGCGTCTGGCGGAATCGTTTGAAACCGCACTGGAGCTCTCCGGCGGCACGGCGGTGGTCGCCGATATGGACGACCCGAAAGCGGAAGAGCTGCTGTTCTCCGCCAACTTCGCCTGCCCGATTTGCGGCTACAGCATGCGCGAGCTTGAGCCACGCCTGTTCTCGTTCAACAACCCGGCGGGCGCATGCCCAACCTGTGACGGCCTGGGCGTGCAGCAGTATTTCGATCCTGACCGAGTTATCCAGAACCCTGAGCTGTCGCTGGCCGGTGGCGCGATTCGCGGCTGGGATCGTCGTAACTTCTATTACTTCCAGATGCTGAAGTCGCTGGCAGAACACTACGAATTCGACGTTGAAGCCCCGTGGGAAAGCCTTGATGCCACCGCGCAGAAAGCCATTCTTTACGGCTCCGGCAAAGAGTCGATTGAATTCAAATACATCAACGACCGTGGCGATACCTCCGTGCGTCGCCATCCGTTTGAAGGCGTACTGCACAACATGGAGCGCCGCTACAAAGAGACGGAATCCAGCGCGGTGCGCGAGGAGCTGGCGAAGTTCATCAGCAACCGTCCGTGCGCCAGCTGCGACGGCACCCGTCTGCGTCGCGAAGCACGCCACGTCTACGTTGAAAATACGCCGCTGCCGACCATCTCCGACATGAGCATCGGTCACGCGATGGACTTCTTCAACAACCTGAAGCTCTCCGGCCAGCGCGCGCAAATCGCGGAAAAAGTGCTGAAAGAGATCGGTGACCGCCTGAAGTTCCTGGTCAACGTTGGCCTGAACTACCTGACCCTCTCCCGCTCCGCAGAGACCCTCTCCGGCGGCGAGGCGCAGCGTATCCGTCTGGCAAGCCAGATTGGCGCGGGGTTGGTTGGCGTGATGTACGTGCTGGATGAGCCGTCTATCGGCCTGCACCAGCGCGACAACGAACGCCTGCTCGGCACGCTGATTCATCTGCGTAACCTTGGCAACACGGTGATTGTGGTTGAACACGATGAAGACGCTATTCGCGCCGCCGACCACGTTATCGACATTGGCCCAGGCGCGGGTGTCCACGGTGGCCAGGTAGTCGCTGAAGGGACGCTGGACGACATTATGGCGGTGCCAGAGTCGTTAACCGGGCAGTTCATGAGCGGGAAGCGCAAAATTGAAGTGCCGAAAGACCGCGTTCCGGCGAACCCGGAAAAAGTGCTTAAGCTCACGGGTGCTTCGGGTAACAACCTGAAAGACGTGACCCTGACGCTGCCGGTCGGCCTGTTTACCTGCATCACCGGCGTGTCCGGCTCCGGTAAATCAACGCTGATTAACGATACCCTGTTCCCGATTGCGCAGACGCAATTAAACGGCGCAACTATCGCGGAACCGGCGCCGTACCGCGACGTTCAAGGGCTGGAGCATTTCGATAAAGTTATCGATATTGACCAGAGCCCGATTGGCCGTACTCCGCGTTCCAACCCGGCCACCTACACCGGCGTCTTTACGCCAGTGCGTGAGCTGTTTGCCGGCGTGCCGGAATCGCGTTCACGCGGCTATACCCCGGGCCGTTTCAGCTTTAACGTCCGCGGCGGTCGCTGCGAGGCCTGTCAGGGCGATGGCGTTATCAAAGTCGAAATGCACTTCCTGCCGGATATCTACGTGCCGTGCGACCAGTGCAAAGGCAAACGCTATAACCGTGAAACGCTGGAGATTAAGTACAAGGGCAAGACCATCCACGAAGTGCTGGATATGACCATTGAAGAGGCACGTGAGTTCTTCGATGCCGTTCCGGCGCTGGCGCGTAAGCTGCAAACGCTGATGGACGTTGGCCTGACCTACATCCGTCTTGGCCAGTCGGCAACGACGCTTTCCGGCGGCGAAGCCCAGCGCGTGAAGCTGGCGCGCGAGCTGTCAAAACGCGGCACCGGTCAGACGCTCTATATTCTGGACGAACCGACCACCGGCCTGCACTTTGCCGATATCCAGCAGCTGCTGGAAGTGCTGCATCAGCTCAGAGATCAGGGCAACACCATTGTGGTTATCGAGCACAACCTGGACGTGATTAAGACCGCGGACTGGATTGTCGATCTCGGTCCGGAAGGCGGTAGCGGCGGCGGTGAAATTCTCGTCTCCGGGACACCAGAAACGGTGGCTAACTGCGAAGCCTCGCACACCGCCCGTTTCCTTAAGCCTCTGCTGGGTTAATCACGAGTACATCTGCTGTCGGAGCGTTTCCGGCAGCAGATCCACCGCCAGCTGATAGGACGCATCCACCAGATAGTAAATTTGCGAACTTGGCAGCGAACCATCCAGGTAGACGGTGCTCCAGTGTGCTTTGTTGAGGTGTCGGCTTGGACGAACGTCTTTGTGCTGCTGACGCAGCAGCTCTGCCAGTTCGGGGCTGGTTTTCAGCGACACCGCCGGGCGGTCTTCGACATCCTTCACCATCGCAAACAGCACGTCGGCCACTTTAATCTGTGTTGCCTTCCAATCGCTGTGCACGCTCTGTTCCGCGCCACGCTTCGCCATGCAGTACTGCAGAAGATCCGAACTGGTCATCATTTTATACTCCTCAGTCTCGCAAACCATGTTGTGCAAAAAAGCATCATTTCAGTGTGCAACAAGACGCCGAAAGGATAAACCTTTCAGCGCCTGATTTTGACTAAAAAAGCATCATTTATTGGTGCAAATTGTAGGCCGGATAAGCGAAGCGCCATCCGGCAGCATAGAGCAGATTGCCGGATGCGGCGTAAACGCCTTATCCGGCCTACAAAGTGTTGTCGCTAGTACTCGGAGTTAACGATCACTTCTTCATTAAACGCACCGGCCTGCGGCAACGGGCGATAGGTCGAGTTAGAGGCGCGCAGGACGCGGATACCGCGGGCTCCCACTTCACGCGCGGCGGTGATGTCGTTATCGGAATCACCGTAGAACACCCTGATGTTCTTCTCTTTCAGCCACTGAGTCTTCGTGTTCTGACCCGGCTCATCACCGGCAAAAATCACCGGATTCATGTTCGCCCCGGGGATCAGGAAATCATCCTGCAGCGTTTTAGAGACGGTTTCGGTTTTGGTCTGGCTACGGCCGGTCACGAAGTAGATGCTGTCGCCGCGCTTCACATGCATTGCAATCAGCGAACGGGCCACTTCTTTCGGGATACTGAACGCGTCCCAGCCGTTATTCATTTTTTCCCAGAACTCGGGGTTCTTCAGGTAGTCCTGGCTATCCGGCGAGTAGGTTCTTTGCCCGCGCCAGAAGCCTGGGCTTGAGAACAGGACGGTATCGTCGATATCAAAACCGACCGCCATTGGCGGATGGCCCATCAGGCTGTTTTCAATTTGCGCCACGGAAACCCAGTGGATAGGAGCCTGTTCGGCCAGCTTCGCAACGTCGGTACCAGGGTAGAGTGGAGAAGGTGACGAGGCGTGAGCCGTCACCGAAGCATTCAGTGCAAATAACAAGCAGACGGCACTGAGAGCTTGCGTGATCTTGCGCATGTTTTCCCTTAATTCGTCGAGTCGTTATTGTAATAAAGTGAGTGTTGCTTCAAATAAAAGCACTGCGACCTTACCGTCTGAGGGATACGATTGAAAGGTTTATCTCAGAATAATCCTGAAAAAAGTAAGGGGATCACAGTTTAGTGCTTTGAAAGCACGCTGGCTCAGCATATACCTCCGAGCCAGCGTGAGCACTTACTTACATGACTGCAGCAAATGCTTTTGCCACACGCTGTACGTTGCGGCTATTGAGGCCCGCTGCGCACATACGACCGCTGGCAATCAGGTAGACGCCAAATTCATCGCGCAGACGATCGACCTGCGCGGCGCTCAGGCCGGTATAGCTGAACATTCCTCGCTGTTTGAGCAGGTAGTCGAAGTTACCGTTCGGCATCTCTTCTTTCAGCACGTTCACCAGCGCCTGACGCATGTCCAGAATGCGAGTGCGCATCCCTTCCACTTCCGCCAGCCACATGGCTTTCAGCTCAGCATCACCGAGAACGGCAGCCACAATCTGCGCGCCGAAGTTTGGCGGGCTGGAGTAGTTGCGACGGATGGTCGCTTTCAGCTGACCCAGCACGCGCAGCGCGGTCTCGTTATCTTCACAGATAATCGACAGGCCGCCGACGCGTTCGCCGTACAGGGAGAAGATTTTGGAGAATGAGTTGCTGACCAGCGCCGGTAGGCCTGCGTCGGCGATGGCGCGAATGGCATATGCATCTTCTTCCATGCCTGCGCCAAAGCCCTGGTAGGCGATATCGAGGAACGGAATAAGATCGCGTGCTTTCAGTACCTCAACCACGCCATCCCACTGTTCATTTGTGAGATCGGCACCAGTTGGGTTATGACAGCACGGGTGCAGCAGCACAATGCTGCGCGCAGGCAGCGTGTTCAGCGTTTCCAGCAGCGCGTCGTAACGTACGCCGTTGGTTTCGCTATCAAACCAAGGATAGGTGCCAACCTTGAAACCAGCGCCTTCAAAAATCGCGATATGGTTTTCCCAGGTAGGGTCGCTGACCCATACGCCGGAATCCGGGAAGTAGCGCTTGAGGAAATCTGCGCCCACTTTCAGCGCGCCGGAGCCACCCAAAGTCTGGATAGTCGCCACGCGCTGTTGCTGGAGAACCGGGTGATCGGCGCCAAACAGCAGCGGTGCTACTGTGTGACGATAACTGTTCAGCCCTTCCATCGGCAGGTACAGCGACGCGCCGTGCGGCTGCGCGTTGAGTCGCGCTTCAGCCTCCGCCACCGATTTCAGCTGCGGAACAATGCCGTTTTCGTCATAAAACAAGCCGATGCTGAGGTTAACTTTGTCGCTGCGCGGATCTTCTTTAAAGCGTTCCATTAAGGAAAGAATCGGGTCGCCCGCATAGGCGTCAACTTTTTGAAACACGCGATGGTTCTCCAGGTTTACAGAAGGCAGGAAATAACACAATAAACTGGATGGGGAGGAAGGTCGAGCGGTTGATGAAAAGATTGCCGGATGGCGGCGTAAACGCCTTATCCGGCCTAGGGTCAATGCGCGATGTAGGCCGGATAAGCGCAAGCGCCATCCGGCACGCGATAGGCTTAGTCGATATACTTCATCGCCACCCGCGACGTCAGGCGCGTAATAAGTTCGTAAGCACTCACTTTTGTGATTTCAGCAATGCGTTCAACCGGCAGGCCATCGCCCCACATGATCACTTCATCACCGGTTTTATCCTGGGCATTCGGGCCCAGATCGACGCAGACCATGTCCATCGCCACGCGGCCCACAATTGGCACTTCGCGGCCGTTAACCAGCACTGGCGTACCGGACGGTGCCGCACGCGGGTAGCCGTCGCCGTAGCCCATCGCGACCACGCCGAGGCGGGTATCGCGTTCGCTGACCCAGGTGCCGCCGTAGCCAACCGGCTCACCGGCTTTGTGCTCGCGTACGGCAATCAGGCTGGAGGTCAATGACATCACCGGCTGCATGCCGAAGTCTGGGCCCCACGGTTTCTGTTCCAGCGGGGATACGCCGTAGAGAATGATACCTGGGCGCGCCCAGTCGAAGTGCGATTGTGGCCACAGCAGAATGCCGCCGGATGCCGCGATAGAACGTAGACCCGGTTTGCCCTCGGTGAAGGCGGTGAAAATCGCGAGCTGTTTTTCAGTCGCGCCGCATTCCGGTTCGTCGGCACGGGCAAAGTGGCTGACCACGTTAACCGGCTGGCGCACGTTTTTGCACTGGCTCAGACGCTGATAGAACGCATCGGCATCTTCCGGGAGTACGCCCAGACGGTGCATACCGGTGTCGAGCTTCATCCAGACGGTGACCGGCTCGCTGATGTCAGCGGCTTCCAGCGCTTCAAGCTGTTCGATGTTATGCACGGCGGTATGCAGATGCTGGGCAGCAATCGTCGGCAGATCGGTCGCGTTGAAGAAGCCTTCCAGCAGCAGAATTGGCTGAGTGATCCCGCCCTCGCGCAGGCGCAGCGCCTCTTCAAGACGGGCAACGCCAAAAGCATCGGCGTCGGGGAGCGTTCGCGCGGTCTCGAGGAGGCCGTGTCCGTAAGCGTTCGCTTTCACCACCGCAACCAGCTTGCTGGCAGGTGCCAGCTCACGCAGACGTTGCAGGTTGTGTCGCAGAGCGCGGCGGTTAATGACTACAGTTGCCGCTTGCATTTGTGTTCCTTGATATGAATTTGCTGATTCAGCGTTGTTATTCGTCGTCGTACTGCGGACCGGCGTAGTTATCGAAGCGCGACCATTGACCGTTAAACGTCAGGCGCACCGTGCCGATTGGGCCGTTACGCTGTTTACCGATAATAATCTCGGCGATGCCTTTTAAGTCACTGTTTTCGTGATAAACCTCATCACGATAGATGAACATGATTAAGTCGGCATCCTGCTCGATGGAGCCGGATTCACGCAGGTCGGAGTTGACCGGGCGTTTGTCCGCACGCTGTTCCAGGGAGCGGTTAAGCTGCGACAGCGCCACCACCGGCACGTGCAGCTCTTTGGCTAACGCTTTGAGCGAGCGGGAAATTTCGGCGATCTCCAGCGTACGGTTGTCGGAAAGCGACGGCACGCGCATCAGCTGGAGGTAGTCGATCATGATAAGGCCGATGCCGCCGTGTTCACGGGCGATACGGCGCGCGCGGGAGCGCACTTCCGTCGGCGTCAGGCCGGAGGAGTCATCGATATATATGTTTCGTTTTTCCAGCAGAATGCCCATGGTGCCAGAGATACGCGCCCAGTCCTCATCATCGAGCTGGCCGGTACGAATACGGGTCTGGTCAACGCGCGACAGCGATGCCAGAGAACGCATCATAATCTGTTCGGATGGCATCTCGAGACTGAAGATCAGTACCGGTTTATCCTGCAACATCGCCGCGTTTTCGACGAGGTTCATCGCAAAGGTGGTTTTACCCATCGACGGACGCGCCGCCACGATGATCAGGTCCGACGGCTGTAGACCGGCGGTTTTCTTGTTGAGGTCGTCATAACCGGTGTTCACCCCGGTGACGCCGTCATGCGGCTGCTGGAAAAGCTGTTCGATGCGCGCGACGGTAGCGTCGAGCACTTCGGTAATATTTTTCGGGCCTTCGTCTTTGTTAGCGCGGCTTTCAGCGATTTTAAAGACGCGGGACTCGGCGAGATCCAGCAGGTCTTCACTGGTGCGCCCCTGCGGGTCGAAACCGGCTTCGGCAATCTCGTTAGCCACCGCAATCATTTCACGAACAACGGCACGTTCACGGACGATATCAGCATAAGCGCTAATGTTCGCCGCACTTGGCGTATTTTTGGAGAGTTCTGCCAGATAGGCAAACCCGCCGACGCTGTCCAGTTGCCCCTGTCGCTCCAGCGATTCCGCGAGCGTAATCAGGTCAATCGGGCTGCCGCCTTCCTGCAAACGCCCCATCTCCGTAAAGATGTGACGGTGCGGACGGGTATAGAAATCTTCCGCCACCACGCGCTCGGCAACGTCGTCCCAGCGCTCGTTGTCCAGCATTAGCCCGCCCAACACCGATTGTTCCGCTTCAATCGAGTGCGGCGGTACTTTCAGCCCGTCTACCTGAAAATCGCGGACGCGAGGTTCGGTTTGCGGTTTGTTGAAGGGTTTATTTGCTGCCATAGTGAATGGTATTACCGAGATAAAGAGTGGGTCGAAAGATTACCACATAATCGTTCTGGAGGAAGCATGGCAACCCGTATTGAATTTAGCAAACATGGCGGCCCGGAAGTGCTTAACGCGGTCGAGTTCACTCCATCAGCCCCTGGCGAAAACGAAGTGCAGGTGGAAAACAAAGCTATCGGTATCAACTATATCGACACCTATATTCGCAGCGGGCTGTATCCGCCACCGTCAATGCCCAGTGGTTTAGGCACAGAAGCGGCTGGCGTGGTGAGCCAGGTGGGTAGCAACGTGAAGCACATCAAGGCGGGCGATCGCGTAGTCTACGCGCAGTCCGGGCTCGGTGCGTATAGTTCAGTGCATAACGTCCCGGCGGATAAGGTCGCCCTGCTTCCGGCGGCTATCTCCTACGAGCAGGCCGCCGCCTCTTTCCTCAAAGGCTTAACCGTCTTCTATCTGCTGCGCAAAACCTACGAAATCAAACCCGGCGAACTGTTCCTGTTCCATGCCGCCGCAGGGGGCGTAGGACTGATTGCCTGCCAGTGGGCAAAGGCGCTGGGTGCGAAGCTTATCGGTACCGTCGGCAGCGCGGAGAAAGCACAGCGTGCACTTCAGGCCGGTGCCTGGCAGGTGATTAACTATCGCGATGAGAATATTGCTGAGCGCGTCAAAGCACTAACCGGCGGGAAAAAGCTGTCAGTGGTGTACGACTCGGTGGGGAAAGACACCTGGGAAGCGTCGCTGGACTGCTTAAAGCGCCGTGGGCTGATGGTCAGCTTCGGTAACTCTTCCGGCCCGGTCACCGGGGTTAACCTTGGCATTCTCAATCAAAAAGGCTCACTGTTCGCCACCCGCCCTTCCCTTAACGGCTACATCACCAACTATGATGAGCTGAAAGAAGCTAGCCACGAACTGTTCTCGCTGATTGCGAGCGGGATTATCAAAGTGGACGTGGCGGAGAGCCAGAAGTATCCGTTGAAGGACGCGCGGCGCGCGCATGAGATTCTGGAGAGTCGGGCTACGCAGGGGTCAAGCCTGCTGATTCCGTAACGTTCCTGCCGCACAAAAGACTAGGGCTTCCCGTAGGAAGCCCTTTCTTTTTTTAGTTCGGCTGTATGTAGGGTACAGCTCGATGAATTCTTTAACGGCGGCAATAGTGACAGATTTATTACGCGAATCCTATGAGGTTTTATGCAAAATGATTGAGGTTGTGACGAGGACCTCAATACCTCCGATAATTGCCGCGATATGGCCGTTCTTTCGGTGAATTAATCGCCCGGATAATCCACACCGCCGCGACCGCCAGGATAAGCCATGGCAGTAACTTAATCATAATAGCAAACAGCCCGCCAACGAACATTAATACGGTGGCCACCACCAGCGCGGCAATAATGCCGAGCAGCGAAATCCCGGTGACCAGCAGCATCACAAAAAATCCAATCACAAATAACAGTTCCAGCATGGTGGTTCTCCCAGAAATCATACGTAGCTGTCTGAACTATTACAAAAAACGTGCCAAAAATAACTTATTGATTATCAATAAGAAAGCCCCACAACGTTGTGCAGGGCTTGGTGAATTTGACCAGGATTTAGCGAAAAAATTAACGCTTATCCGCGACCAGCTTTAACGCGTGTTCCAGTACGTTGATATCGGCACCCGCTTTGTGAGCGTTCTCGCTCAGGTAGCGACGCCACTGGCGCGCGCCAGGGATGCCCTGGAACAGACCCAGCATATGACGGGTGACGTGGCCCAGATAGGTGCCGTTGCTCAGCTCGCGCTCAATGTACGGATACATGGCACGCACTACGGCG
>NZ_JMPL01000125.1 GCF_000735365.1 Kluyvera ascorbata ATCC 33433
GGTCCAGTGCTTCTTGTTTTTGTGGAATATACTTGCTGCGGTTATAGATTCCGGCTACTCCCTTTATGGTGTGCCCCAGTAACTGTTCTACCACAATAAAATCAACACCCATCTCGTTGAGGCTTGTTGAGAACGTTCGTCTCAAATCATGTAATGACCAGCGTTTTTCATGTTTGAGGGAAGTGAAGTTTGAACATCCCATCGCACTCACTGTCGAGTTAGATTTAAGTTCACCCATTATGTATTTACGGCGTTTAGTCTCCTCACGAAGGTTTACAAGCCACTGGCGCATCTTTTGAGGGACGGGACGAATAATCTCTTCGCCGTTTTTACTGTGCTCTTTCGGCACCGTCCAAAGCCATTTATCAAAGTCCCATTCATCCCATGTGGATAGACGAGACTCACTGAGTCGGCATCCAAACACAAGGCACAAAATCGCCATCCGTTTTTTGTAATTCATTACGCGGGTTTTACCCTTGCCATGAAAGTAAACGCCCCACAGGTCAGCAACATAGCTTTCCTCAAGCAACCGTTCTCTCTTGTTCTGATACTTACCAATATCTGCAGGACTCAAGTCATCCAGCACATTACATCGCACATACTGGCGCACCCGGCAGTATTTGAAGATCTGCTTTAACTCAATCAGCATCGCGGCAGACTGAACAGGTGCTATTTTCTTCACTCGCTCAAAGCATTTTATCCAGTCCGACAGCCCGCATTTTTCGACTGGAAACCCACCGATGTAGGGAAAGATGTATCTCTCATAACGGCGATAGAGGCGCACCGTCTCTTTGCGTTTTTCCCTGGCATAGTTATCAAACCAGTAATCGACAGCGTTCTTAACTGTCACCGGAGTAAACAGGCTCTCTTTAGTGAGTTTGTTCTCTATCCGTGGATCAAGTCCCTGTGACAGCCATCCCCGGCACTCGTCCCTTTTCTCCCTAGCCTGTTTAAGTGTCATATCTGGATACTTGCCTAACGTCATCCAGATGGGGGCACTCTGTCGGCCGGAATGTCTAAAGAAAAAAACAAAGCTAACAGTGCCATTCACGCTGATCCTGACAGACAGTCCCCTACCATCAGCAACCATCTTTTGGCTTTGCTGGGGTTTACCATGCAAAGCCCTTAGCGCCTTGTCGCTTAACTTGTTCTCGCCAGCCATAACACCTCATTCTGCAATACACATTGCAATACACACTTAGCTGCAACGCCGAAAAACAGTAGAAAAGCAATGCAAACAGCATTTCCTTCTTATTCATAATTAACAATGAGTTAATGAATGAATCTGGTTTTTCATGCGTCCCCATGAGGTAGTGTGATGGATAATGGTTCATTAACCGGTGTACCAGACGGTGGTTTTCCGCATAGGCTGCGGCTTCGACGGTTGTTATCGCACGCAGCGTTTCTGAATCGATCCATTGCTTGTACTGAAATAATGTGGCTAAGGTATCGGTGCTCATTGACGGCCTCTGTAATCTACTTTAAATCGCTATATCAACAACATGCACGATAGGTATAGACTGTTAAAAGCACTAATTGCCAGCACTACCAATGTTGGTTGGTCGCCGCGTAGTGAGCATCAAAACGCAAACGAATTTTCTGTGGGTGGCAACAACCAACCGTTAAGTTTTCTGCACCAACAGAAACAAATGATTACCGTTCCTCAAAAAGGAACTCATAGATATCTGGCATAGCAAATAGGACTTAAATGATGAAATATCTCTTTTGCCATATAGGATGGATGAACGATTACCACGGCGCTACGGAGAATGACTCCCCTTTAAAAGGCGGGAAATATAACGAAAATAATATCGGACATGAGGCTTGTAATTTTGTAAGCATCAATGGTTCGGTGTACGGATACGTCCAGGTTACCGAGGGGAAAACCATTAATATCGCGAAACTCGGAGCCGATAGCGATAAAGACTATGCTGAGTTTGTCACCGTTGTATGGCTTGCAACAGCACCTGATAAAAAAGGTCTCGCCGTTGTTGGATGGTATAAAGATGCGACGGTTTACCGCGATTATAGAGAAACACAAGCACCGTCAGCATTACATCTCAAAGATGCTATTTTTTATCATAATATCAGTGCAAAAGCGCAGAACGCACATTTGCTACCGCCGTCGGAGCGAACACTGGTGGCAGGCAAAGGTAAGGGATGGCCTGGTACTTCTCCGCTTTGGTATGCACAGACGCCGGAAGCTGAACCTTTTATTCGTCAGGTCCGCGAATTAATAGACAAGCAATCAGCGCATTTTCAGCAGCATAGGCCAGTTAATTCTGATACTGAAATAGCGGATATTCCCGATATTGATCTGCTGGATACTGCGCCAGAAGGAAGAGAAATACTAGTTACCCACATCAGGCGAGAGCGTAATAGTGCCATCGTAAAACAAAAGAAGGCATCCGTTCTTCGCGCTGTCGGTTATCTGGAATGCGAAGTCTGCGGGTTTAACTTTAAAAGTGTCTATGGCGATATTGGTAATGATTTTTGCGAAGCCCACCATATCAAACCATTAGCTGAAACAACTGGTTCTGTCACTACGACATCCGACGATCTCGTCCTTGTATGCTCAAACTGTCACCGGATGATTCACCGCATTAGCCCTGTACCCACTATTGAAGAGTTTAAGGCCCGCTTAGTCGCCAATAACACGGAAAAATGAGCGTGTGCGGAGCGGCTTATTCTCAACAGGATATTGGTCGCGTCCAGACAACAAAAAAGCCTGCCCGTTGGCAGGCTATAAAAATGCAGCGATTGTTATTGCGGTGATTTTATAAAGTAGGTCCTTTTGAAAATATCATCTTCTGAATGCATAAATTCAGATAGCGCACTGAAAATGGCCTTGTAGACAATAGTATCCTTATCAATATCAACCTCTTTTTTATTTAGCATCAGATCATATGATGGAAAGTTTTCAGAGCGATATTCAGTATGGGTTTGCAGAATCAAAGTTGCAGGTACTTTGAACGTTAATGTCTCTTTGGTGATTTTTTTATCGTCCGATTTATCTTTGTTATAATTATCCAGAATTGCTTGAATACGTTCATCAACACTGCTCATATACGACCCACTGGAGAGATCTTTAGCTGTGAAAACCAAAGACTTATCATCCGAGAACCGTAGCGTCACATCAACTAACGATTTTTCACTGTAAACCTTACCTAAGTTCACATGACCGTTATCTGTCCGTATAATATTCTGCGGTTTAAAGTCGATATTCCCAGAAATCATCGCCGCTGAAAAGATAGCAGCAACACCCACGATTGCGCTAGCCACAACAATTTTCATCATTCATCCTTAAGTTAAATTTTCAGTTACTCTCTAAGAAAATAATTTTTTTGTAGATAGTAAAACACCTATAGCGTTGTGAAAACCCGCTCTTTAACCCTTTATGCTAATAAACCCATTTGTACTGGCGCTATGTGATTAAATGACAACATCTGCGTTTTCACCACATATTTTTCACTTTTCTATTTTGTTTGCCCATTCGCCACTTACCTCAACAACGGCAGGCGGGAATATGGAGTGGTGACAAAAGCAACGATGAGCTGACTGCGCTTAATGCAAAAATGCTGAAAATTGCCTCATGGTATCGCCAAGCGATTGTAAAACCGTATTTTTTCAATGCTTTTAACTGGTTACTGGCATGTTGTATAATGGTTTGCACTTTAACTAAAAAAACGAGTGCGATCATGATTGATATCAACCTGCCTTTAACCGATGTCCACCGCCATCTTGACGGTAATATTCGTGCCCAGACCATTCTCGATCTTGGCCGTCAGTACAATCTCGCGCTCCCCGCAACTACGCTTGAAACCCTGCTACCACACGTGCAGGTCACCAGCAATGAACCCGATCTGGTAAGCTTCCTGAGCAAGCTTGACTGGGGGGTAAAGGTTCTGGCCTCCCTGGATGCCGTACGCCGCGTGGCTTATGAAAACATTGAAGATGCGGCCCGTAACGGTCTGCACTACGTTGAGCTGCGATTTTCCCCGCGCTATATGGCGATGACGCACCAACTGCCGGTTGACGGCGTGGTAGAAGCGGTCATCGCTGGGGTCAAAGAAGGCTGTCGCGTGTTTAATGTCGACGCGCGCCTTATCGGCATTATGAGCCGTACCTTTGGTGAAGCGGCTTGTGAAGAAGAGTTGAATGCGCTGCTTGCGCACCGTGACGGTATTACCGCGCTCGATCTGGCGGGTGATGAGCTCGGCTTCCCCGGGCATCTGTTCCTGAACCATTTCAGCCGCGCGCGCGATGCGGGATGGCGCATTACCGTACACGCAGGCGAAGCCGCAGGCCCGGAAAGCATCTGGCAGGCGATTCGCGACCTCGGCGCTGAGCGCATTGGCCACGGTGTGAAGGCGGTACAGGATCCAGCGTTGATGGATTTCCTCGCGGAAAAAAGCATCGGCATCGAGTCCTGCCTGACCTCCAACATTCAGACCAGCACCGTGCCATCGCTGGCTCAGCACCCGCTGAAAACCTTCCTTGAGCACGGCGTATTGGCGAGCATTAACACCGATGATCCGGCAGTCCAGGGGATTGATATTCAGCACGAATACCATACCGCTGCTCCGGCTGCGGGTCTGAGCAAAGCGCAGATTCGCCAGGCACAAATCAACGGTCTGGAAATGGCATTCCTCACCGCCGCGGAAAAACAGGCGCTTATCGCGCGCGTCAAACAGGCATAAAAAAAACCGGCAGGACCAACCTGCCGGTTTTCCCATCTCTGGGCACTTACACTAACGTTAGTGCTGCTCTGTGCTTCGCAGACTCAATACCCAGTTCAATCAGTTCCATAATCTGAATAGCCTGATTTGCCGGAACCGGGTTCTCGCCAATCCCGTTCAGCGCATCGCGAATCGCGGCATAATAGGCAGGATAGTTGCCGGGCTGCGTCAACAACGTGGTTTCCACCCGCGTTTCACCTTCTACCGTGGTTAAGATGCCGTCGCGCATATCGTAACCCCAGTCCGACTGCGGTAAACGCTCGCCATTTTTCAGGCGGTCTTCCTGCGGGTCAAGACCAAATTTGACATAGCTTGCCTCGGTACCGTGCACGATATAGCGCGCCGTTTCCGCCGCCGCCAGCAGTGTGCCATGCAGTACCACGCGACGCTGCGGATACGTTAAGACCGCATGGAAGTAGTCCGTCGACTGCGCGCCCGGTCGCAGTTGACCAAGATCGACATACAGACTTTGCGGTAAACCAAACAGGCTGACGGCCTGATCGAGCAGATGCGGTCCTAAGTCGTACCAGATACCACTTCCCAACCCTGCCTGTTCACGCCAGCGTGCGCGCACCTGCGGACGATAGCGGTCAAAGTGTGATTCAAAGTGGACCACCTCACCCAGTTTGCCGTCGTTGATCAGCGCTTTCACCGTCAGGAAGTCACTGTCCCAACGGCGATTATGGAAGACAGAGAGCAGCTTACCTTGCTGCCTGGCGAGAGTATCCAATTCGCGAGCTTGTGACAGTGTCACGGTGAAAGGTTTATCGACCACCACGTTTTTCCCGGCTTCCAGCGCCGCTTTCGCCAGCGGGAAATGGGTATCGTTCGGCGTTGGGATAACAATCAAATCAATATCAGGGTTGTTAAACAACGCGGTTGGGTCTGAAACCACCTGCACCGTTGGCCAGTCGGCGTGGACCTTACTCGCATCGCTGCTGGAGACAACAGACAGCTCCATACCCGGCGTACCGCTGATAAGCGGCGCGTGAAATGTCTTACTGGCATAGCCATAACCCACTAGTCCAACACGGATTTGGTCACTCATGTGTCGCCTCACTTCTGTATTTAATGTGCTTGATTGTGTTTTGTAATCGATTTCTTTATTTGAACTCATCTGCTAGTTTCATACAACAGTTTAATAACATTATGGCGTAGCAACCCGCCAACTGATGAAATAAACACCACCTGACGAAACGATTCGGCTGAAAACTTGCGTTGTGACGCCAGCACGCTAAGATCTTGCTCTGGCATTATTTTCTCAATGGACTGTTAGCTAAATTTCATGAATTCCGTATTGACTCGTATTGTTGAATTAATTGGTTGGATTATTCTGGGCTTCTCCGTTCTGCTGTTGATTGTGGCCCACCACATTGATAATTATCAGCCGCCTGAGCCGGCTACCGCGACGCTGCAAAAAACCATCACCCCTTCTACTTGAAAAAGTGATTCGGATCTCATCTATGGAACCGGTTTCTGAAACCGGTTGCACTCATTAACCTCACTCTTTACACTCGTGATATCACACAGGTAAGGAGTGTTTTATGTCCGCTTTTCCCCCAAATTTCCTCTGGGGTGCTGCTACCGCAGCGTACCAGGTTGAAGGTGCACACGATGAAGACGGTAAAGGCCCGTCTATTTGGGATATATTCTCCCACCAGCCAGGGACAACCTATCAGGGTACAAACGGCGACATTGCCGTCGATCACTACCATCGCGTAAAAGAAGACGTCCAGCTAATGGCTGAAATGGGGCTGCAAAGCTACCGTTTCTCTATCTCGTGGCCTCGCCTGCTGCCAAACGGGCGCGGCGAGATAAACGAAGCGGGCGTGAAGTTTTACAGCGATCTGATTGATGACCTGTTAGCACACAATATTGAGCCAATGATTACCCTTTATCATTGGGATCTCCCGCAGGCGTTGCAGGATGAAGGCGGCTGGGAAGCTCGTTCAACGGCGGAAGCCTTCGAAGAATATGCACGACTGTGCTATGCCCGCTTCGGGTCACGCGTCCAGAAATGGGCAACGTTTAATGAAACCATCGTCTTTATTGGTCACGGTTACATTACCGGAAGCCACCCGCCTTCAGTACGTAATCCGGCTCGCGCTATTCAGGCTTGCCACCACGTCTTTATTGCCCATGCGCTGGCCGTTAAAGCCTTCCGAGGGATGCAAATCAAAGGTGAAATTGGCTTTGTTAACGTGCTGCAACCGCATTCACCGCTGACCGATAGCCCAGAAGACAAAGCGGCGACGGCGCTGGCCGACGCCATCCATACTCACTGGCTCTACGACCCGGTGCTGAAAGGCCACTACCCTGACGAACTGCTGGCGCAATCTCAGGCGCTGTGGGGCGTACCGCGCTTTGCGCCGGGCGATGACGAATTGCTGCGCAAAAACCGCTGTGATTTTATCGGCCTGAACTACTATCGGCGTGAAACCGTTTCTGCCACGCCGCCGGTAGAGAAAGTCAGCGGCGAGCAAGGTGTTGAAGGGCTGTTCTATTTTGTGCGCAATCCGCAGAGTGTTTACACGGAATGGGGCTGGGAAATCTGGCCACAGGGGTTAACCGACGGCATTATGATGATCAAAGAGCGTTACGGTGATATTCCTATTTATATTACCGAGAACGGTCTGGGTGCCGTCGATCCTATCGTCGATGGCGAAGTGGTTGACACACCACGTATCGATTTCTTACGCGTGCACATAGAGGCGCTGGAAAAAGCCATTGCGCTGGGAGCTGATGTCCGCGGCTATTATCCGTGGTCGTTTATCGATCTGCTGAGCTGGCTGAACGGTTACAAAAAACAGTATGGCTTTGTCTACGTCGACCATAAGCAAAATCTGGCGCGCAAACGTAAGAAAAGCTTCTTCTGGTATAAAGATGTGATTGCCAGCCGCGGCGAAAATCGTTAATTTTCCGCGAAATCAGGGTGCGGCAACGCGCCCTGATTGCATAAAAAGTCGCTTTTTTTGGGTCAAAATCAATAAGCACATTTTCTGTTATTGTAATTCCCGCCTATAACCCAAATAATCCAGGCTATCCTGCTGAGGTTTAGTCATCTGCGCTGAACGCTCGATAAAAACGGATGTCGAACCACCTATTAGCAGTACAAACTCTATTAACCGCTTCGTGTTTCAGCCCTCCAGGCTGCTTTAAACACATTGTACGGTGAGCATTAACATTATAAATGGATACCCACAAATGACCGTTTTGGATTATTTATTAAAATTCCGCAAAGTCAGTTCATTGGATAATCTTGAAAAACTCTACGATCACCTTAACTATTCGCTGACCAACACTGAAGAACTTATCAATATGTACCGTGCCGCCGACCACCGTCGCGCCGAGCTGGTCTCCGGCGGTCGGCTGTTTGATGTTGGCCAGGTGCCAAAATCCGTTTGGCGATTTGTGCAATAGTAGTTTTTTCCAGAGCGCCAGTTGCTTATACTCCTCGGCCTGTATTTTTCTCTCTTCACTGGCGCTGATTTTCAGGAGACACAATGTCAGATAATTCTGCAGAACGTATTGGTGGATGGCTGCTTGGCCCGTTGGCCTGGCTTATCGTTCAGTTAATAAGCATCTGCCTGACGCTTATCAAATTTGGCTATGTGCTGCTGACACCACAAACGCTTGGGCTGGTTAAAGAGATGGGAGCGGCAAATATCACGCTGCTCGCCCTGTCCTTCTTGTCGTTTATTGCCATGTGTTATTACACGCTATGGCTGACCATCGCCTTCTTCAAGCGTCGCCACAACGTACCGAAACACTACATTATCTGGCTGATGATTGGCGTCCTGTTGGCGGTTAAAGCCTTCGCCTTTTCCCCGATTTCTGACGACCTTGCGGTACGTCAACTGCTGCTTCCGCTGCTGGCGGCTGCGCTGATTGTTCCTTATTTCAAGCGCTCGCAGCGGGTAAAACGCACCTTTACTCAGGCGTAATACCCCCACACTTAGCCTGTTGTCGCCAAAGTCACTTTGTCAGATAATAGGAAGCTTTTTTTGTAACAGGTCGAATGATGACTGACTATTTATTGCTCTTTATCGGTACCGTTCTGGTAAATAATTTCGTCCTGGTGAAATTCCTGGGGCTATGTCCGTTCATGGGGGTTTCCAAAAAACTGGAAACCGCGATGGGGATGGGCCTGGCGACCACCTTCGTGATGACGCTGGCCTCTATCTGTGCCTGGCTGATTGACACCTGGATACTGATCCCGCTGGATTTGGTTTACCTGCGCACGCTGGCGTTTATTCTGGTGATTGCCGTGGTGGTCCAGTTCACCGAAATGGTGGTGCGGAAAACCAGCCCGGCGCTCTATCGTCTGCTGGGTATCTTCCTGCCGCTCATCACCACCAACTGCGCCGTACTCGGCGTGGCGCTGCTGAACATCAATCTCGGCCACAACTTCCTGCAATCCGCGCTGTATGGTTTCTCAGCTGCCGTCGGGTTTTCGCTGGTTATGGTGCTGTTCGCCTCTATTCGCGAACGCCTTGTTGTATCCGACGTTCCCGCGCCCTTCAAGGGCAACGCTATCGCGTTGATCACCGCAGGTTTAATGTCATTAGCCTTTATGGGCTTTAGCGGGCTGGTGAAGTTGTAATGATGACCTTCTGGATTGCTGTCGCTGCAATCAGCCTGTTGGGGCTGATTTTTGGCGTCATTCTGGGTTACGCCTCACGACGTTTTGCCGTTGAGGATGACCCGGTTGTTGAAAAAATTGATGAGTTGCTGCCCCAGAGCCAGTGCGGCCAGTGCGGCTATCCTGGCTGCCGTCCGTATGCGGAAGCGGTCAGCAACGGTGAAAAAATTAACTGCTGCGCGCCCGGCGGCGAAGCCGTGATGCTGAAAATCGCCACGCTGCTCAACGTTGATCCGCAGCCGATTGGTGGCGATGAAAATGCGGCTGAGCCCGCGCGTATGCTTGCCATTATTGATGAAAATAACTGTATCGGTTGTACCAAATGTATTCAGGCTTGCCCGGTAGACGCCATTGTTGGCGCGACGCGAGCCATGCACACCGTCGTAAGCGACCTGTGCACCGGCTGTAATCTGTGCGTGGCGCCGTGCCCGACGCAGTGTATTGAGTTACGTCCCGTTGAGACGACGACCGACAGCTGGAAATGGGATTTGCAAACTATCCCGGTACGAAATATTCCTGTGGAACACCATGCTTAAGCTATTCTCCGCCTTCAGAAAAGACAAAATCTGGGATTTCAACGGGGGTATTCACCCGCCAGAAATGAAAACCCAGTCGAACGGCACCCCGCTGCGCCAGGTTCCCCTCGCACAGCGTTTTGTCATTCCGCTGAAACAACATATTGGCGCCGAAGGTGAACTCGCCGTTCAGCCTGGCGACCACGTTCTCCGCGGCCAGCCATTAACCCGCGGCTGGGGACGTATGCTGCCTGTTCATGCACCGACCTCCGGAACGGTTGTTGCCATTGAACCTCATGCCACTGCCCATCCTTCTGCACTGCCGGAGATGAGCGTCATTATTGACGCTGACGGCGAAGACCGCTGGATTACCCGTGACGGCTGGGCCGACTACAAAAATCACAGTCGCGAAGCCCTCATCGAACGTATTCACCAGTCTGGCGTGGCCGGTTTAGGCGGCGCGGGTTTCCCGACGGGTAACAAACTGCGCGGCGGTGGTGACAAAATCACCACGCTGATTATCAACGCTGCCGAGTGCGAACCATACATCACCGCCGACGATCGCCTGATGCAGGATTGCGCCGCGCAAATTGTCGAAGGCATTCAGATCCTCGCGCACATTCTTCAGCCACAGCAGGTGCTAATCGGGATTGAAGACAATAAACCGCAGGCCATCTCAATGATGCGGGCTGTGCTGGCTGACTGCCACGGAATTAGTCTGCGTGTTATCCCGACGAAATATCCTTCCGGCGGCGCAAAACAGCTAACACAAATTCTGACCGGTAAACAGGTTCCACACGGCGGGCGTTCATCGGACATCGGCGTACTGATGCAAAACGTCGGTACCGCTTACGCCGTAAAACGTGCGGTTATTGATGGCGAACCGCTGACCGAACGCGTGGTGACACTAACCGGTGAATCCGTCGGTAAGCCGGGGAACGTTTGGGCGCGTCTTGGGACACCAGTTCAACATCTGCTCAAACACGCCGATTTTTGCCCAACCAGCGATCAAATGGTGATTATGGGCGGCCCGCTGATGGGCTTTACTCTGCCCTGGCTTGACGTGCCGGTGGTGAAAATCACCAACTGTCTGCTGGCGCCTTCTGCCGCTGAAATGGGTGAGCCCGAAGAAGAGAAAGGCTGCATTCGCTGCAGCGCCTGTGCCGATGCTTGCCCGGCAGATTTACTGCCACAGCAGCTTTACTGGTTCAGCAAAGGCCAGCAGCACGATAAAGCCACGGCGCACAACCTTTCCGACTGTATCGAATGCGGTGCCTGTGCGTGGGTCTGCCCAAGCAGCATTCCGCTGGTACAGTATTTCCGCCAGGAGAAGGCCGAAATCAGCGCCATCCGTCAGGAAGAACAGCGTGCGGCAGAAGCTAAAGCGCGCTTTGAAGCACGCCAGCAGCGCCTGGAACGCGAGAAAATCGCCCGCGAAGCACGGCATAAAAAGGCTGCCGTACAGCCTGCGGCGAAAGATCAGGACGCCATCCACGCCGCGCTTGCTCGCGTTCGCGAAAAACAGCAGCAGGCTACTCAGCCGATTGTTATTCAGGCCGGAGCGCAGCCAGACAATAGTGCAGTTGCCGCCGCACGAGAAGCACGTAAAGCACAGGCACGCGCAGCACAGGCCGAAAAACAGCAGGCAACGACAGAAACCGTTGACCCACGCAAAGCCGCGGTAGAAGCCGCTATTGCACGTGCTAAGGCTCGCAAAGCAGAACAACCCGCGGAAGTAGCAGCAACGGCCGTAGATACCACTGTCGACCCGCGTAAAGCG
>NZ_JMPL01000126.1 GCF_000735365.1 Kluyvera ascorbata ATCC 33433
ATGATGTCTGGCACGATCCGCTCCCTCTCCCTTTTTAAGGGAGAGGGTTGGGGTGAGGGTTAATGCACGGTGCAACTATCAGAACAGCACCGAATAGTTCAACCCAAACGTCCGTCCACGACCTTTGTAGTCATACAGCGAAGCCGGGCCATAGCCAGGGCTGTAGTACATCGGCGCACGCTGACCCCACACGGTGGTGTAATCACGGTCGAAGAGGTTTTCAACGCTAAAGCTCAGCTTACCAACCGGCAGAGCGTAGCTGCCGAGCAGGTCTATAGTGGTGTAACCATCAATCTCATTGCCCGCTTCATCACGCAGCTTAAACGACGTTGTGCTCTGTACGCGCAGGCTCCATGGATCTGGCGCCCAGCCGATATAGGCGGTGGCTTTTGACGGGCTTGCAACCTTCACGTCATATTTTTCCCAACTGCCGTTCACCTTCGACTCGGTTTTCAGCACGTTGAAGTTACCGCCGGTGCTCCAGTTGGTGTCCGGAATAAAGTAGTCCACCGCACCTTCCACGCCGTAAATGCGACGTTTGTCGTCGATTACGCTGATGGTCAAATCATCGTTAGCCTTCACGTTTTTGTTGGAGATGGAATAGTAGGCCGCAACCTGCGTGCGCAGGTTGTCACCGGTGTAGCGCCAGCCTAACTCGTAGGAGTTGACTTTTATCCCTTCCAGTTTACTGCCATCGACGTTGACGCTGTTGATCAGGTCGCGATGGCCGTTGACGGCTGCAGCATAATTACCACGACCGTAATATTTTCCTGGATCGGGAAGCTCTACGCCCTGAGAGAAGTTAAACCAAGTCTGCTGACGCTCGGTAAGATGCATCAACAGCCCGGCGTTCAGCAGCACGTTGTCGTAGCTGGTCGAGCCGCCCGGAATGGCATCCGCTGATTTTATCGTACCGGCGGCAATCTGCTGCTGCACCGCGTAGCCGACAAAATCATCCACTTTGTTCTCGGTGTACTGATAGCGTACGCCGCCGCTCAGAGTGAAGATCTCGTTGATGTCGTAGCTGGATTGCAGGAACGCGGCCAGGTTGCTGATGTCGTAATCCGGGTAGCGGCCAGTCGTATAAATTTGCTGGTTATTCATGCCGCCAGAAGCGCTAGCTTTTGGTAGGTTGAAGAACATCTGGTTTGAGGTAAAGCGCTCGTGATCGGCATCCAGCCCGTAGGTCAACTGCCAACCGTCCAGCGGCGTGCTGTTCAGTGTCAGCTTCGCACCGTACTGATTAGTGTCCTGCTGTGAAGAAGATAACGCGGTGACCTTCATTTGTTTGTTGACGGACGGGAAGGAGTAGAACTTCAGCGACTCATCGCGATAGTAAACCTGACCGACCAACTCCTGGCCGAGGAAGTCGCTATTTGAATATTGCAGGCTTATCAGGTGACGCTCGGTGCCAGGAATACGATCTGAGTTCAGCCCGCTGCTGACGTACGGCTTGCTGGTGCCGGAAATGGCGGAGAAATCTTTCCCCAGATTCAGGCCATAATCATCATCGCCCTGGCTCTTGTAGTACTGGGTCACCAGCTGTAACTGCTGGTTTTCATCAATATTCAGCGTCCCGGTGCCCATCAGATCCAAACGGTCGGAATACTGTAGCCCGGTCTGGGTGTTGTCCAGCAGGGTGGCGTCGCCGTTGCCGTCGTACCAGCCGCCAAACTTCTGATAGGCCACCGACATGCGCCCGGAGATATGTTCGTTACCGCCGGAGACGGCGCTGGCGATACGCTCGTCGTGATCTTTACTGCTGTTAAAGCCGCTCTTCGTTCCCGCTTCAAACTCAACCTGGGTTTCCGGCTGGCCTTTTTTGGTCACGATATTGATAAGCCCGCCGGTACTGCCGCCGCCGTACAGCGAAGTGGCGCCGGAGATCACTTCAATGTGTTCGATATTGAACGGGTCGATGGAGTCGAGCTGGCGGCTGTCGGTGCGCGATGAGTTGAGACGCACGCCGTCAATCAGAACCACTAGCGGGCGACCGCGGACGTTCATGCCGTAGTTGGTGCGGCTCTGGCTGCTGACGTCCAGGCCGGGGATCAACTGGGCCAGCGCGTCTTTCAGCTCTTTACCGCCCTGAATCTGTTGTTCCAGTTCGGCATTTTCGATAACCCAGGTGGTTTGCGCCATCTCGGCTACGGTGCGGTTATTACGGCTGGCAGATACCACCATATTTTCGTCATCGCTTTGTTGGGCGACGGCGGGCGCCATCATGGCAAGCAGCAAGGGGTTAAGCGCCCAGAGAGTATATTTCTTATTAATCATCATCATTCCTGCGCACGGGCAGACAACGATCGGCCCAAAGATGCGCGTAGTGAGTTAAAGAAGCAGCGCGGTGCTGCATGTTTCCCGGCAGGCGGCGTTCGAGGGGAACGGCGATTGCCTGAGACTGGTACTACCGCGTCCGATAGCGGGGAGGATCGGCACGCAGCAAGTGAGACGAAAAAATGAAAATGGGAAGTTTGTAGATAACGTTTCTCATTATCAATAACTGATTTTGATAGTTGCATATTCCTTCACACTTTGAATAATTTTTTTTCGTCCTGAAATAACCACGTAAATAACATGGAATAAGCGGTGGGATGGATATAAATAATTATTTTGACTCGCTGCTTAACCTATTTATTTTCCCTATGACGAACTGCGCTATTACCGTGCGCGGATGTGCTGTGGCGGTGCGGTGGAATATTTAATGATGACGTTGGTTTTATTTTAATTTCATTAAAATCAATTTCTTATATATTTGGCACGAGCATTGCTAATTGAATTCCATCTTGTATACCAACAGGAATTCAACGATGAATATAATAACGGGACAACGCGCGGCGCTTTACTTCCCCGCCTTGCTCTTTCTCCTTTTAAGCGGTCTATTGACCAGCCTTCCGGCGCGAGCCGGTGCGGCGGCCGATTATGGTCATGCTAGCCGCACCGAGCAGGCGCAGCTGCTTCAGGCGTGGGCGGCCGCACCGCAGGCTGACCGTTTGCCGCTATTGCAGGCGCTGAGCCAGGAAGCGGTGGTGAGCGATGCGCAGGGCCAGCTGTTTACTGAAAAAAATGGCCAGTTAACGCCGCTGGAAGGGAGCGCTGCACCTTCTGGTAGTACCAAAAAAGTGTTTATGAATAACCGCATTCGCGGACTGGTGGCCAGCGCGTTAGCCTCGCACCAACTGGTCAGCAACGACGTAAAAGTGCGTCTGAACGCCGCGCTCACCTTGCAAAATAGCGCTCAGCAGGACCAGCTACCGATGCTCAGACAGCGTCTGGCGGTGGAAACGGATGCTGGAGTGCACACCGCGCTGGCAATCGCCGTTGCCAATTTGCAGCTCTCCGATAGCCGGGCCGAGCAGCGCCTTAGCGCCGTGAAGCTCTTAGGCGAAGCCAGTGACCCGCAGGTGCAGGCGAGCCTCAGCCGACTGACTCAGCCGCAAAATGAACCCGACCCGGCGGTGCGCGCCGCCGCTGCCGAAAGCCTTAATCAGGTACAGCAGCGCCTGAAGTGGGGCGACTGGCTTGGGCAGGCGTTTAGCGGCATTTCGCTCGGCTCCATTTTGCTGCTTGCTGCGCTGGGGCTGGCAATCACCTACGGCCTGCTGGGCGTTATCAATATGGCCCACGGCGAAATGCTGATGCTTGGCGCCTACGCCACCTGGATGGTACAGGACGCGTTTCAACGTCTGGCGCCGGAGTGGCTGGCGCTGTATCCGCTGGTGGCGCTGCCGGTAGCCTTCTTTATCACTGCGGCGGTCGGGATGCTGCTGGAACGTACCATCATCCGCCACCTCTACGGCCGCCCGCTGGAGACGCTGCTGGCAACCTGGGGGATTAGCCTGATGCTTATCCAACTGGTGCGCGTGCTGTTCGGCACGCAGAACCTTGAGGTGGCGAACCCTTCCTGGCTCTCTGGCGGCTGGAATGTGCTGCCAAACCTGGTGCTGCCATACAACCGTATTGCGGTGATCCTCTTTGTGATTGGCGTGCTGGCGCTGACCTGGCTGCTGCTCAACAAAACCCGCCTTGGCATGAACGTGCGAGCGGTGACGCAGAACCGCCGCATGGCGGACTGCTGCGGGGTGCCCACCGGACGTGTCGATATGCTGGCGTTTGGCCTCGGTTCCGGCATTGCCGGGCTGGGTGGCGTGGCGCTATCGCAGCTTGGCAACGTCGGCCCGGAACTGGGGCAGGGGTACATCATCGACTCCTTCCTGGTGGTGGTCACCGGCGGCGTGGGGCAACTGGCTGGCACCGTAGTCGCCGCGCTGGGGCTGGGCGTGCTGAACAAAGTGTTGGAGCCGCAGATAGGCGCGGTGCTGGGCAAAATTGCCATTCTGGTCCTGATCGTGCTGTTTATTCAGAAGCGGCCGCAGGGGTTGTTCGCATTCAAAGGGCGGGTAATTGACTGATGAGCCAACCTATTACGTTAACTCTCGCGCGGCGTGCGCCGCGATTGACCTGCTCGCTGGCGGCGCTGGCGCTGGTGGCGCTACTGGTACTGCCGTTTCTGGCATTGCTGCCAGCGGAAAACCCGCTGGCTATCTCAACCTACACGCTGACGTTGATGGGCAAAATCCTCTGCTATGCGGTGGTGGCCGTGGCGCTGGATCTGGTCTGGGGCTACGCCGGGCTGTTGTCGCTGGGCCACGGGCTGTTCTTTGCCCTTGGCGGTTACGCGATGGGGATGTACCTGATGCGCCAGGCTTCGGGCGACGGCCTTCCCGCGTTTATGTCGTTCCTGTCGTGGACTGAACTGCCGTGGTTCTGGGCCGGCACCCAGCATTTTGCCTGGGCACTTTGTCTGATTATTCTCGTCCCCGGCCTGCTGGCGCTGGTGTTCGGCTATTTCGCCTTCCGCTCACGCATTAAAGATGTGTACTTCTCGATCATGACTCAGGCGCTGACCTACGCCGGGATGCTGCTGTTTTTCCGCAACGAAACGGGCTTTGGCGGTAACAACGGCTTTACCGGTTTTACTACGCTGCTGGGTTTCCCGGTGTCAGCGACCGGCACGCGCATCGCGCTGTTTGTCGCCACAGTATTGCTGCTGGCGGGGTCGCTAGCGATTGGCCTGATGCTCACCCGCAGCAAGTTTGGTCGGGTGCTGACTGCGGTTCGAGACGCGGAAAACCGCCTGATGTTCTGCGGCTACGACCCGAAAGGCTTCAAGCTGTTTGTCTGGACGCTCTCCGCCGTACTGTGCGGGCTGGCGGGCGCGCTATACGTGCCGCAGGTGGGGATTATTAACCCCAGTGAAATGTCGCCAACCAACTCGATTGAGGCCGCCATCTGGGTAGCGCTTGGCGGGCGCGGCACGCTGATTGGCCCGATCCTCGGCGCGGGGATCGTTAACGGTGCGAAAAGCTTCTTCACCGTCGCTTTCCCGGACTTCTGGCTCTTTTTCCTCGGCCTGATGTTTATTCTCGTCACCCTGTTCCTGCCGCGCGGCGTGATTGGCCTGCTCAAAAGGAGAAAGCATGACTGATTCCCTGTTCACCCAGCCGCAGCCTCAGGACCGTTACCGCGATACCACCGACCCGGTGCTGCAGCTGGAAAATATCAACGTCAGCTTCGACTCGTTTCGTGCGCTGACCGACCTATCGCTGTCGATTGGCGCCGGTGAACTGCGCTGCGTCATTGGCCCGAACGGCGCGGGAAAAACCACGCTGATGGATGTGATCACCGGTAAAACCCGGCCGGACAGCGGCAAAGTGACCTACGACCAGAACGTCGACCTGATGGGGCTATCGTCGGTGGAGATTGCCCGCGCGGGTATTGGCCGCAAATTCCAGAAGCCGACGGTGTTTGAGGCGCTGAGCGTAATGGAGAACCTCGAAATTGCGCTGAAAATGGATAAATCGGTATGGACCTGCCTGCGCGCCACGCTTAATGGCTCTCAGCGAGATCGTATTGACGACGTGCTGGAGCTGCTGCGGTTGACCGCGCATCGTCATCGCCCGTCCGGGCTACTTTCCCACGGGCAAAAGCAGTTTCTGGAAATTGGCATGCTGCTGGTGCAGGAACCGCATCTGCTGCTGCTTGATGAACCCGCCGCCGGGTTGACCGATGCTGAAACGGACTATATTGCCGAGCTGTTTCGCGGGCTGGCGGGCAAGCATTCGCTGATGGTGGTGGAGCACGATATGGGTTTTGTCGAGACCATCGCCGACCACGTCACCGTTCTGCATCAAGGGCAGGTGCTCGCCGAGGGCTCGCTGCGCGATGTGCAGGCCAATGAGCAGGTTATTGAAGTCTATCTGGGGCGCTAATATGTTACAGGTGAATGATTTAAATCAGTATTACGGCGGCAGCCATATTCTGCGCGGCCTGTCGTTTGAGACCACGCCGGGCGAGATTACCTGTCTGCTAGGGCGCAACGGCGTGGGCAAAACCACGCTGCTGAAATGCCTGATGGGCATCATCCCGGCGAAATCTGGCACGTTGCATTGGCAGGGCAAGCTGATTAACCATTGCAAGCCGCACCAGCGGGTGCAGCAGGGGATTGCCTATGTACCGCAGGGGCGCGAGATTTTCCCGCGTTTGACGGTCGAAGAGAACCTGCTGATGGGGCTGTCGCGCTTTTCTGGCGCGCAGGCCAAAAGCGTACCGGAGGAGATCTACGCGCTGTTTCCGGTACTGCGCGAAATGAAGCAGCGGCGGGGTGGGGATCTCTCGGGCGGGCAGCAACAGCAGCTGGCGATCGGCCGGGCGCTGGCGTGCAAGCCGCAGCTGTTGATCCTCGACGAGCCAACCGAAGGGATCCAGCCGTCGGTGATCAAAGAGATCGGCGCGGTGATTCGCAGCCTCGCCAACCGGGGCGATATGGCGATTCTGCTGGTGGAGCAGTTTTATGATTTTGCCGCCGAGCTGGCGGACAGCTACCTGGTGATGTCACGTGGCACCATCGTGCAGCGCGGGCGCGGTAATGAAATGGAAGCGCAGGGCGTGCGCCAGTTAGTCGCGATATAACAGTGGGGTGGCCGTTGTAGGCCGGATGAGGCAACGCCGCCATCCGGCAATGTGCGCCGAATTGCCTGATGGCGCTACGCTTATCAGGCCTACCAGTTATACCCCTGGCATGCTTCGCGCAGCCGCGACAAAAACTGCTGGGCATTAGCCGTGAGCGCCGATTTCTGCGACCAGACCGCGCAATACTGCGCGGCGGGCAGGGTGGAAACCGGCAGCGTGACGATTTTCCCCTCCAGCTGCAGCGGCTGGCTCATGGCGCGGGCGACGATGGTCAGATAGTCGGATTCCAGCACCATATTCAGCCCGGTTATCACCGAATCGGTGCGCAGCGGTGCAATCGCCAACTGGCGATAAAAGTGAGACAGCTCGTTCTGTAACTGCTGGTAGTAGCCCATCGGCGACTCCGGCAGCAGCCATTTTGCCCGCCGCAGCGCCATTAAATCCCCCTCATTTGCCAGCGGATGCCCCTGGCGCGCCACCACGCAAAACGGGGTGGTGAACAGCGGCTCAATCATCACCCCTTCCGGCGGGTGCATCGGGTCGATGGAGCCAACGGCCAGGTCTATCTCACCGCTACGTACGCCGGGCAACAGCGAAGAAAGCTGCCCTTCCTTCAGCGTGAGCGCCACCTGCGGCAGCGCCAGCTTAAAGGCGTCGGCAACGGCGGGAAAAACCGTCAGCGCAATGAGCGACGAGTAGCCGATGGTCAGCCGACCGTGGGTAGCGTGGTTAATCTGCTCGACCTCGTCGGCGGCGCGCCGCAGTTCCTCCAGCACCCACTCTGCACGCTGCGAAAACGCACAGCCTGCTTCGGTCAGGGTGATGCCTTCTTTGCTGCGTAATAAAAGTTGCGTCCCCAGGGTTTGCTCCAGCTCACGCAACGTGCGGCTGAGCGCGGGCTGAGACTGCCCCAACTCGCGGGCGGCCGCACGGATGCTGCCGCTGCGCGCTACCTGCTTTAGCGCCTGTAGCTGGTTCACTTTTGGTAAATATTTCACCGCTTACCCCTATCAGAAAAAAGCATCACCTATAGAAAAATTACATCTTCCCGCCTTTCGGGTAAAGCGCCAGGATACGTAGGGGCAATCGTCCTCACACAACATCTATTCCAATGAGACACAAGGCGGAAAAAATAATGAAAAGTCAGTCTCAAATGATCTTTTTGCTGTTTATTGGCTACGTATTTGTCTACATCGACAAGACCGTGACCGGCTTTGCTTTATTGCCTATCGAAAAAGAGTTTGGCCTTAACGCCGAGCAACTGGGCTATATCACCGGGATCTTCTTCCTTGCTTATTCATTGTTTCAGGTGCCTGCTGGCTGGCTGAACGATCGCATTGGCTACAAAACCATGCTGGTGCTGTCGCTGGCGGCGCTGGGCATTTTCGCACTTTGCTTTGGCGCGTTGGGCGCGAGTTTTGGCCTGCTGCTGCTGTTTCGTTTTCTCTCCGGTGTGGGCCATTCCGGCTATCCGTGCTCGTGCGCCAAGGCGGTGGTCAGTAATTTCAGCGTTGAGAAGCGCACCTTCGCCCAGTCGATTTTGCTCTCATCCGCGGGGCTGGCGATGACTATCGGGCCGATTATCGCGGTGAACGCCCTGGCGATGATGGGCTGGCATACCTCGTTTACCGTACTGGGGGTGATGGTCTGCGTGATTGCCGCACTGATTGCCCTGCGCGTACCGCGCCAGCAGGTAACGCCGAGCGTGAAAAAGCAGGCCGTTTCCGGCGCGTCGCTGTGGCGTAACCCAACGGTTATCCTGCTGTTTCTGTCGATTTTCTGCGTCAATATTCCCAGCTACGGCCTGATGGCGTGGCTGCCAAAATTCTTCGTCCAGCATATGGGAATGTCGCTGTCGGCTTCTGGCTATGTGGTGGCGGCGGGCGGTCTTGGGATCTGGATCTCCTCGCTTGGCACCGGCTGGCTGGTGGGCAAATACTTCCTCAATCGCGAACCGCTGGTGATTGTGATTAGCGCCCTGCTGAGCGCCGCGGCCATTTTTTCTATCTTCCATGCTGCGACGCCGCTGACCGCCAGCCTGCTGCTGTTTGTTGGTGAGGTCTTCCTGATGTCGACGTTTGTCACCGCCTTTACGCTGCCGATGAAACGCCTGCCGGAGAATATGATGGGCTCGGCGATTGGCCTGATTAATACCGGCGGCACGCTGGGCGGCTTTGTCTCACCTATCGTGATTGGCTACCTGGTGGAGAACACCCACGGTTACGCCAGCGCGTTTACGTTTCTGTCACTGGCGATGGTCTGCTCCGCCCTGGCGGTGCTGCCGCTGATGAAGCGCCGTAACGTCGCCAGCCTGCCTGTTGTTGAGTAGAAGGATAATCTGATGAATCACACCACTGAACAGTTAATCTCCGCGGCCTTTGAAGATGCGCTGCGCTGGCGTCGCCATATTCACGCCCACCCGGATTTATCATTTCAGGAGAAGCCAACGGCGGACTATATCGCCCGCGAACTGGCGTCATTTGCCGGTCTGGAAATCAATCGCCCGGTGGAGAACTGCGTGATTGCCGTGCTGCGCGGTGCGCACCCTGGCCCAATGTGGGCGCTGCGCGCCGATATCGACGCGCTGCCGCTACAGGAAGAGAGCGGTGAAAGTTTCTGTTCAACCGTGCCCGGCGTGATGCACGCCTGCGGTCACGATGCCCATGCGGCGATGCTGATGGGGGCGGTAAAAGTGCTCTGCCAGCTCCGCGATCGGCTGCACGGCAACATCAAGTTTATCTTCCAGCCTGCTGAAGAAGTCCCGCCGGGCGGGGCGCGTGAACTGGTGGAACTGGGCGTGGTGGACGATGTGGAGCATATTTTTGGGCTGCACGTTTTTCCGACCAGCCCGGTAGGGACGATCGCCTTAAAAGAGGGCGTTTATGTGGCCTCCAGCGACAACTTTGATATCACCATTCGCGGCAAGGGCGGTCACGGTTCAATGCCACAGCACTGTATCGACCCGGTGACCATCGGCGCTGAAATGGTGGGGGCGTTGCAGCAGGTTGTGGCACGCAATATCGATCCCGGCACTGCACCAGTGCTCACTATCGCCACCTTCCAGGCCGGTGACAGTTATAACGTCATTCCCGACAGCGCGCGGCTGGCAGGCACGCTGCGTACCCATAATCAGCAGGTGCGGGAAGCTGTGCCGGGGCTGATGTCGCGGATTGTGAACGGCATTGCAGCGGCGCACGGCGCGGGCTGCGATATCCAGTGGCAGAAAGGCTACGCGGTGGGTAATAACCATGAGGTGACCAACACGATTGCCCGCGAAGCGATTGACCGCCACTTCCCGGCGGGTACGCTGAAGCTGGAAGAGAAGGCGCTGTTCGGCAGTGAGGATTTCTCTTCCTATCAGGAGAAAATTCCGGGGACGTTCCTGTTTATTGGCTGCGGTAATAAAGAGAAAGGGGCGACGTGGAACGTGCATAACCCGCATTTCCGCATTGATGAGGATGCGCTGGCGGTGGGGATTAAGACCCATATTGCGCTGGTGAGTCAGCTGTTGAATATTGAGTAAATTTCCCTTCATCCGCCCCCTATTCCCAAAGAGAAGAGGGGGCGTTTTGCGCTAATTGATGTTAAGCGAATAAACGGCGGGCAGCGCACCGGCTGATTTCACTAGCTCAAGCGTGATTTTTGACGCAGTCATCGGCGTCTTCAGCGTATGGTGGCAAAGCGAATGGTGGTTTTCTTTCACTTCTGTAATCAACAGGTTATCAACCCATAACCGGTAGTGGGTGACGCAGTGAGGCGTAACCGCCTCGGCATGGCCCATCTGCACGGTTTCCATCGCATTATCGAAATCGTTATCCAGCATCAGCGTCAGCGAGCGGATTGTCTGCGGCGTATCCCATTCCCAGGTCAAACGCGGTGCGGCGTCATCCGGTGCGGGTACCCAGCCGTTAGTCTGCAGTTCCGGGCGCAGGCGGCCGTTGAGCAGATTTTGCACGTTATAGCAGCGCAGCGGTGTGGCGAAACGCAGGGCGGGCATCACCTGATGAGGGCGGCGGCGCGGCACCCAGAAATCAAATGCCTCAACGCCGAAATCACCGTCAACCACCTGACGAGGGTGCTTCGCAACGCGAGCATTCTGGCTGTTGAAGACCGTCATTATGCCCGGTAGCATTAAATCGCTCAGCGCGATCTCAACGTCACTGTTGCGCTCAAAGGCGATAAACAGGTAGCGGTCGGCATCGCACTTGCCGTTAAATTCCACGCGGTATTCGCCAGCTTGCTGAACCGACAGCGTACGTTCGTCCAGCAGCGTGTCGGCGCAATAGTTGGCGGCCTTTTGGCTGCTCAACAGGCTAATTTTTACCGTCTGAGAGGCCGCTGCCCGCAGGGTAAAATGCAGCGCCGGAAGCGACTCATCTGCCTTCACTGGCAGTAACAGCGCCATGCGTTCATCCAGCGCCATCCAGCGACCGCTGGCGGGAAGTTCGCTCAACGCCATTTCACTGCTGGCGGAGACCCGCGCGCCGCGCGCCGGATCGCGTAGCTGCTGGCGTGGATATAGCAGCCGGACTGCTG
>NZ_JMPL01000127.1 GCF_000735365.1 Kluyvera ascorbata ATCC 33433
TTCCCTTATTTTTGATCGTTCGCTCAAAGAAGCATCGACTTTGGGGTTTTGCAGCGAAAAAGTGTGTGAAAACAGGGAACTTCCATCGGATTCATCTTAGATAATCCGAGTTTAAATAGTGACAGCCTATTTGATTTTTTATTGAGCCCAGTTATCTGAGTGTATAAAAAAAGCGCCCTGAGGGCGCTTTTTTAAGCAAACTATAATAAGTATGTAGATTATTACAGTACGTGTACGGACGCAGTGTTGGTGGTTCCGCTTGGAACCAGCGCACCAGAAACCATGACAACAACGTCACCTTTCTGAGCCAGACCGCTTTCTACAGCGACTTCTTTACCCAGACGGTAGAAATCATCGGTAGAGCTGATTTCTTTGACAACCTGAGCGATAACGCCTTTGCTCAGCACCAGCTGACGCGCGGTCGTTTCGTTGGTGGTCAGTGCCAGAATGGTGGCATCTGGGAAGTATTTACGGATAGCACGTGCAGATTTACCGCCCTGGGTAGCAACCACGATCAGCGGTGCGTCCAGTTTTTCAGCAGTTTCAACGGCGCCACGGCACACTGCTTCAGTGATGCGCAGTTTACGGCTGTCGTTGTTGAAGTCCAGACGGCTGGTCATAACGCGGTCGGTACGTTCGCAGATGGTTGCCATGATAGTCACAGCTTCCAGCGGGTATTTACCTTTAGCGGATTCGCCGGACAGCATGACTGCATCGGTGCCGTCGAGGATGGCGTTCGCTACGTCACCTGCTTCTGCGCGGGTAGGGCGTGGGTTTTTGATCATGGAATCCAGCATCTGGGTCGCAGTGATAACGACTTTACGTGCACGGATACATTTCTCGATGATCATTTTCTGCGCGAAGATAACTTCTTCTACAGGGATCTCAACGCCCATGTCGCCACGAGCAACCATGATGCCGTCAGAAGCTTCGAGGATTTCGTCGAAGTTGTTCAGGCCTTCCTGGTTTTCGATTTTGGAGATGATCTGGATGTTTTCGCCACCGTGCGCTTTCAGGTGCTCGCGGATTTCAACAACGTCAGAACGTTTACGGATAAAGGAAGCCGCAACGAAGTCAACGCCTTGCTCGCAACCAAAGATCAGGTCTTGTTTGTCTTTCTCAGCCAGTGCTGGCAGTGCGATAGAAACGCCAGGCAGGTTAACGCCTTTGTTTTCGCCCAGGTCACCGTTGTTCAGCACTTTACAGATAACCTTGTTACCTTCGATAGCGGTCACTTCCATACCGATCAGACCATCGTCTACCAGTACGGTGTTGCCCACGGTCAGGTCAGTGGTGAAGCCTTCGTAGGTGACAGCAACGATTTCGTTGTTACCGATAACGGATTTGTCGGTGGTGAAAGTGAAGGTCTGGCCAGCTTTCAGGGAAACGTCGTTGCCACCTTCCAGCTTGATGGTGCGGATTTCTGGGCCTTTGGTATCCAGCAGGATAGCGGCTTTCTTACCGGTTTTGCTCAGCACGTTGCGCAGGTTCTTGATGCGCTGGCCGTGTTCAGCATAGTCGCCGTGGGAGAAGTTCAGACGCATTACGTTCATGCCAGCGTCAAGCATTTTGCCTAACATCTCTTCAGATTCGGTTTTCGGTCCGATGGTACAAACAATTTTGGTCTTTTTCATGACAGTCTTAGTCTTTAAGTTGAGATTGAGAAGGATTGGGATTTTGAATTCTCGCTCCATGCGCGCACGGCCACGGAGTTAAACCTGTATTACGAAAGTTGCGATGCCACGCCATAAGGATAGGTGACATAAAAAAAGCGTGCAGAGGAAAGTGTGCTAGAGGTTCAGCATAGTTAAATAGGCGATGTTTTAATCGTTTATTAATGCAGTCCAATGAGCTGAAACCATTCAAGAAAGAAACGCCGCAGATTATACGATGGAATGTTGCAAAAAGAAAATAAAAACGCCGTTTCAAAATCAAATTAGGCTAATTAACAAAATAAAAACGAATTATTTGTGAAAGCGTAACAGTAAAGATGCGCAACAACGTCGCCAGAGCCGTTGTTTGCGGCATCGTTGATTTGCTTTATCCGGCAATAGAATCAATAATGATTTGATTATTAATGGAAATTAGCGAGCGTAAATGATGGGAAATCAGGCAAAAGACGACGTTTTATACCAGGAAATGTGCCGCGTGGTGGGCAAAGTGGTGCTGGAAATGCGCGATTTAGGCCAGGAGCCGAAACATATCGTGATTGCTGGCGTCGTCCGTACCGCGCTGGCTAATAGCAAAATTCAGCGCTCCGAGCTGACGCGCGAAGCGATGGAAAAGGTGGTAACAGCGCTCTCAGGGCAGTGACAACGCCTAAAAAAATCATTATCAGGCGATGACGAAGCGCAGGATAGCTTTTACTGCCAGCTCGCTGTGGTGGGTAATGAGCGCTTCATCATCGATTTCCGGAAGTGGACCGTCCAGATAAAGGCTATTAAAGCTATAAAAGTTGGAAACCTGATAAAAGCTGAAGCTACTAATGAGACGGTGGACGTCACGGGCTTCAATTTCAGGCTGGAAAATGCCCTGCACCTGACCGCGATGAAGAATGTGCTCAAGCAGCGAAAGGGCGCTTTTGTTGAGTCGTTTCAGGTCGCCTGATGCCAGCAGCCATTTCCCGCGCTGCATGTTCTCCATACAGATAATCCGCATAAAATCTGCATGCTCGGCGTGGTAACGCACGCTCCACTTCACCAGTTGCACCAGTGCTTCGACCGGTGGTTGATTCTCCAGCCCTAACTGCTGCTCCGTTTCACGGATCCGCGAATAGACATATTGAAGAACCGCCTGGTACAGCTGCTCTTTGGTTTTAAAGTAGTAAACCACCATACGCTTGGTGGTTTGTGCTTCCCCGGCAATCTGTTCCATTCTGGCCCCCGCCAGCCCATGCTCAGCAAACACGGTAATTGCAGCGGTGAAGATACGGTTCTTGAGCGACTGGGCTTCATCTTGAGCAATGGCGGGCATAACAACTCCTGTTAACTTTTCCAAGGGAACAAAAAATACACACAATGATCACAATTTAGCAACCAAATCTGGCGTCTACGAACCAAATGATTCATATTCATCCCACCGTTACCGTAAAAGCCTGGTGAAACTATGTTGCGTTCAATTGCTACCGTGTCTATTTCTGGAACCCTGCCTGAAAAACTGAGCGCAATTGCAGCGGCAGGCTATCAGGGTGTTGAGATCTTCGAAAATGATTTGCTCTATTATACCGGTACGCCTGCGGATGTCCGTAGCATGGCCGACGATCTGGGGCTTAAAATCACTTTATTTCAGCCGTTTCGTGATTTTGAAGGCGGTACTCGCGCACAATTTGCGGCAAACCTCGAACGCGCTAAATGCAAGTTTGCGCTGATGCATGAACTGGGCTGCGACACGTTATTGCTGTGCAGTAACGTTCAGGCGGACTGTTCCGCTGATGTTGAACTCCAGATAGCCGATCTGCGCGCATTAGCGACGCTTGCTGAGCAGGAAAATATCCGCATTGGCTATGAAGCGTTAGCCTGGGGCACACACGTCAACCATTGGTATCAGGCGTGGGAAAGAGTAAAAGCGGTGGATAGCCCGGCGCTCGGTATTGTTCTCGATAGCTTCCATATTCTGTCGCTCGGTGACTCTCTCAGCCGCCTGCATGAAGTCCCGGTCGATAAAATTACCTTCCTGCAGCTGGCTGATGCGCCGCTGATGAAAATGGACGTCCTCGAATGGAGCCGCCATTTCCGCTGCTTCCCAGGCCAGGGCGAACTACCGCTGGTGGAGTTTACGCGTGAGCTTACTCGCTTAGGCTATCGCGGGCCGTGGTCGCTGGAGATCTTTAACGACGGTTTCCGTGCCTCGCCGAACGGCGCAACGGCCAAAGATGGCTATCGTTCTCTGCTGTGGCTAGAAGAACAGACGCGCAACGCGCTTGGCGATACCGACGCTGACTTGTTCCAGTCCGCCAATCTACCGACCTATCAAGGCACCGAGTTTATTGAATTTGCCGCAAGCCCCGCAGAAGCAAAAAAACTGAGCGCCATGCTCAGCGGCATGGGCTTTACGCTTGCGGGTATGCATCGTTCAAAACAGGTGGCGCTGTGGAACAACGGCGGTGCGAGAGTGATAATCAACTATCAACCGCATAGCTGGGCGGATCATTTCTATCAGCGTCACGGCGTATCTCTGTGCGCAATGGCGCTACGGGTGAGCGCAAGCGCACCGATTGTGGCGCGAGCAAAAGCTTATGGTTACGCGACATGGCAAGGCGAGGTGGGGCCAAATGAGAGCGCTATTCCTGCGGTATGCGCGCCGGATGGTAGCCTTATCTATCTGGTTGAAGGACACCAGGATATTTACAGCCATGACTTTAACCTGACCGATGACGCGACACAGGGGGCGTTGCTGGGGATTGATCATCTGGCATTAGGGATGGAAGCCGACAGCCGGGATAACTGGGTGATGTTCTGCCGGGCGGTATTAGGCTTTACCCTTGAACATGAACAGACGATGCCAGACCCCTACGGTCTGGTGCGCAGCCTGGCGGTGCAAAGCCCGCAGGGTAACATTCGCCTCGCGCTGAATATCTCGCAAAGCCGTGCCACGCAGATTGCTCGCTCCGTTGCCTGTTATCAGGGCGCAGGGCTCCAGCATGCCGCGTTTTCCTGCCATGACCTGCCGGGGCTACTGGACAAACAGCCGTTGGCGGAGTCGCTCTCTTTGCCCGTACCGGCAAACTACTATGACGATCTGCTGGCGCGTTTTGGCGGCCCGGAGCAGGTTACCCTCATGCAGCGCCAGCAAATACTGTACGACCGCGATGCCGCGGGCGGCGAATTTTTACATCGCTACACCTGGCCCTTCAGCGAAGGACGCTTCTTTTTTGAATTAACCGAAAGACGCAACGGCTATACGCAGTATGGCGCGGTCAATGCTGCCGTTCGTCTCTCGGCTATGCAGTACCGCTAGCACACTGGGTTGAACCACCTGGTACGCTAGTGTCACACGATAGACCATAAAAATAACATTCATCTGCACTCGACAACGACAGGTAAACACTATGAACTCACTTGGCCATAATCGCGTGGCTACCGCTGAGGCGGTTAACGCGGTCCCCCGTACCCGGCGGCGCATCGGCATTCTGGCGCTGCTGGCCGTCGGGACAATGATTAACTATCTTGACCGCACCGTGCTCGGCATTGCCGCACCGCAACTGACCCAAGAGCTGGGTATCGGCGCGGCGGTGATGGGGATTGTTTTCTCCGCCTTTGCCTGGACCTATGCGCTGGCGCAGATCCCCGGCGGCATGTTTCTCGACCGTTTTGGCAATAAGGTGACCTATTTTCTGGCGCTGGGCTTCTGGTCTCTGTTTACGCTGTTCCACGGGTTTGCCGTTGGGCTCAAGTCGTTGTTGTTGTGTCGTTTTGGTCTTGGGATCAGCGAAGCGCCGTGCTTCCCGGTCAATAGCCGCGTGGTGAGTGCCTGGTTCCCTCAACACGAGCGTGCCAAAGCGACGGCGGTCTATACCGTCGGGGAATATCTGGGCTTAGCGTGCTTCGCGCCGCTACTGTTCTGGATTATGGATGGCTTCGGCTGGCGTACGCTGTTTATCACCGTGGGGGTGGTAGGGATTCTGTTTGCGTTGATCTGGTGGCGCAACTACCGGGAACCGCATGAAGACGTGCGTCTGAGCGACCAGGAGCGCGACTATATTACTGCGGGCGGCGGCATGACGACCGGCGCGGAACAGCGCAAAGTGTTTAGCTGGCCGTTGGTGCGTCAACTGTTGCGCAAACGTCAGATTGTGGGGGCCAGCATCGGTCAGTTTGCAGGTAATACCGTGCTGGTCTTCTTCCTTACCTGGTTCCCGACCTATCTGGCGACAGAACGTCACATGCCGTGGATTAAGGTGGGCTTCTTCGCCATCATGCCATTCCTGGCCGCTGCGGGCGGTGTTATGTTCGGCGGTTGGGTATCTGACAAGCTGCTCAAAGCGACCGGAAGCGCCAACCTCGGGCGTAAGCTGCCGATTATTGCCGGCCTGCTAATGGCAAGCTGCATTATCAGCGCTAACTGGCTGACCAGCGATACGGCGGTCATCATGGTGATGTCCTTCGCCTTCTTCGGGCAGGGAATGGTGGGGCTGGGCTGGACCCTGATCTCCGATATGGCGCCAAAAGGGCTGGGCGGTTTGACCGGCGGATTGTTCAACTTCTGCGCTAATCTGGCGGGGATCCTCACGCCGCTGGTGATTGGTTTTATCGTCGCCGCATTCGGTAGCTTCTTCTACGCGTTGATTTACATCGGCGGGGCGGCGCTTCTCGGCGTGGTGGCCTATCTGTTTATCCTCGGCGACGTGAAGCGTATCGAGCTGGATCTGCCGGAGCAGGAGAGACGTCATGCAAATTAGTGGGCATACGCGGTTAATTGCTCATCTGGGGTACCCGACCGAAAGTTTTAAAGCACCGATGATCTACAACCCCTGGTTTGAGAATCAGGACGTCGATGTCAAAGTGGTTCCGATGGGCGTAAAGCCAGAAGACTATGCGGCGCTTATCCCAACGCTCTTTTCACTGACAAATATTGCCGGTGCGCTGGTGACAATGCCGCATAAGGTTGCCACCTGTGCGCTGGTCGACCGCCTGAGTCCCACCGCGGAAATTGCAGGCGCGTGCAACGCTATTCGGCGGGAAGCCGATGGCACGCTGACCGGTGATATGTTCGATGGCGATGGTTTTGTTCGCGGGATTCAACGTAAAGGCTTCCGCACGACCGGTGCGCGAGCGCTGGTGACGGGCTGCGGCGGCGTGGGGTCGGCTATTGCCGCCTCGCTTGCCGCGGCGGGTGTCAATGCTCTGACGCTTTATGATACGCGCGAAAGCACGGCCAGGGCGCTGGCACAACGCCTTCAGGCACATTATCCGCAGCTAAAGCTGACGGTGATGTCCTGCGACCCACAGGGTCACGATTTGGTCGTGAATGCCACGCCGCTTGGCATGTCTCCCGGCGACCCGTTGCCGATAGACATGGACAGAATTGCTTCTGGTACCTTTGTTGGCGAAGTGGTGATGAAGCAGGAGTACACGCCGTTTCTACAGGCCGCTATCGCGCGGGGATGCCCGGTACAGCGCGGCACTGACATGCTGTTTGAAATGATCCCGGCCTATCTGGATTTCTTCCATCTACCGGTAGCCACGCCGGAGCAGCTTCAGCAGCTGGCGCAAATTCGTTACTAAAGCGCTGGTCAGTAGCGTAATAGCCCGGGTAACATAACGGTTATGTTATCCGGACTTTTGCGTATCTTATATGAACTCCACGCTCACGCTGCTGGCGGCAGGCAGCCTTCGCCGCGCCTTTATTCCTCTCCAGTCACAGTTCATGGCCAAAACCGGGACCCCGATTGAGATTGTTTTTGGCCCGGCGGGGCTGCTGCGCGAGCGCATAGAGAAGGGCGAGGCGTGCTCGCTATTCGCTTCCGCTAACCGCCACCATCCTAAAGTGCTGTGCGACGCGGGGCTGGCGCACGGCCTGCGGATTTTCGCGCGTAACCGTTTAATTTTGACGGTCAGACACTCCCGGCAAACGGCGGGGAAAACCTGGCTAGAGCTGTTAAGCGACAAAACGCTGCGTCTGGGTACGTCAACGCCGCTTTGCGACCCTTCAGGCGACTATACCTGGCAACTGTTTGAGCAACTTGAAGCCGGTTTTCCCGGCCTTGGCGAATCCCTCAAGGAGCGTGCGATGCCACTGGTTGGCGGACGCGATTCGCTGACGGTGCCTGCGGGCGAAATGGCAAGCAGCTGGCTGATTCGTGAAGGGAAGGCGGACCTGTTTATCGGCTATGCACATTACGCCACGGCGATGGGTGAGCAGGAAGATGTGCGCAGCGTGGCCATCCCGGAACCGTGGAATATTCGCTGTGACTATTACATGGCGATGTTAGAGGAAAGCCCGGCCGCGCAGCAGTTCTACCAGTTTATCCTCGCAGAAGAGGGGCAGCGCTGCCTGCGCGATGCGGGCTTTATGTTGGCTAGCGACGAAGGCTAAACAGCGGCGTGACGACGGCGGCTGGATAATCTTCAAGCTGCAGCTTACGTACCGTAACGCCATACGCGCGCTGCAGGTTGGCTTCTGAAACCACCTCTGCGGTAGGGCCCGCCAGCCATTGACTATCGGGCAACAGCAGCAGCGTATGGCTGGCGACCTGTAGCGCATGAGTTGGGTCGTGGGTGGTAAACATCACCGTGCGTGACTGCACGTGTGCCAGGTCGCTGATAAGCTGCAGCACCGTCTGCTGGTTGCCCAGGTCCAGTGCTGAACAGGGCTCGTCTAATAAAATATTCTGACTGGCGCTGACCAGCGCGCGAGCAATCATTACCAGCTGCTGCTGGCCACCCGACAGGTTACTGAACAGCGTATCGGCAAGCGTGGTGATATTCAGCAGCGCTAGCGCCGCCATCACCTGCTGTTCATCTTCCTCCTGCGGTTGCGCGAAGAGGGCGATATGCCGGGCACGGCCCATCAACACCACTTCGCGTACTCGCCAGGCAAAAGCCGGGCGAAAGGACTGCGGCACAATCCCCACGCCACCCGTGACGGTAATATCGCCCCTGAGCGTTGGCAACACGCCGGTGATAGTATCCAGCAGCGTACTTTTCCCACGGCCGTTAGCGCCTAAAATAGCCCAGATATCACCCGGCTCACAGTGCAGGCTGAGAGGCGCAAACAGCGGCGTTTTATGCCCATACTCCAACCGGGAAAGCGAAAGCGTTGGGGTCATTTGAGCAATCCTTTTCGGCTGGCGCGCACCAGCATCACGGTAAAGAGCGGTGCGCCGACCAGTGCGGTGATTATCCCAATCGGAATTTCAGCGGCGGTGAGCGTGCGCGCTAGATCGTCAACCAGAATCATAAAGCTCGCTCCCATCCAGAACGCACAGGGCAGCAGGCGACGATGATCGGCACCCGACAACATCCTGGCCAGATGTGGAATGACTAAACCTACCCAGGCAATGCTGCCGCTCACCGCGACCTGAGCGGCAACCAGCAGCGCACAGCACAGCAGTACGCCGCGACGAAGCACGGTTACACGCACGCCAAGCGCACGCGCATCTTTATCATCAAGCGACAGCAGGTTAATGCGCCAGCGCAGCTTGTAGAGCACCAGTGCCGCCACGGCGACGGGAATGACGAGCAGCAGCACTTTGGTCCAATTGGCGGTGGCAAAACTGCCAAGCAGCCAGAAAACGATATTGGGCAATACCTCCTCGGTATCGGCCATGTATTGCATCAGGCTGACCAGCGCCGCGAAGAACCCGCTGAGAATGATCCCGGCGAGGATAAGCACCAGCGTGCTTTCTCTCCCCTGAAGCGCGGCAAGCAGATAGACCAGCGTTAGCGCGAGGAGGCCGAAGAAGAAGGTGGAACCCATCATCATCGGCATGCTGAAACCGAGCAGAATCGCCAGCGTGCCGCCAAAAGCGGAACCGGAAGTGACGCCAATAATGTGCGGGTCGACCAGAGGGTTCTGAAACACGCCCTGCAAGGTCGCGCCGCACAGGCCGAGCGCACCGCCGGCCAACAGGGCCATCAGTATGCGCGGCAGGCGGACTGACCAGACAATCTGATGCGCAATATCGGCGTCATGATGCGGATGCGCAAGCTGATTAAGTACATCGCCAATCGACAGACCGTACTGTCCAAAGCAGAGGGAAACGACGGCAACCACCAGGGTGAGCAACATCAGCCCACCCTGTACCGTTTTAGGGTGACTACTGATGTGCATTGGCCTGCCAATTAGTGCGGTAGAAACGTTGATAGTAGTCCTGTGCCTGTGCGTCGACATCAACGTTTTTATAGCGTTCTGGATAGAGTTTTTTCGCCATCCACAGCTCGCCAATCGCCAGCGCTTCCGGCATCGGGTAGCCCCATGCTTTGGCGTATTCCGGCATCAACCAGACGCGATGGTTTTTGACGGCATCAATACCTTGCCACTGTGGGTCAGTGGTAATCTGTTTCACCACTTCCGGGTAGCGGTCCTGGACGAAGATAACCTGCGGGTTCCACTGCAGCACTTGCTCCAGTGACACCTGGCGTGCGCCTTTTACCGTTGCCGCGGCAACGTTCATCGCCCCCGCATGCTCCATCATCAGACCGGTATATTTACCCGAACCGTAGGTGTTCAGATCCGGATTTGCCATGTAGACGCGAACTTTTTCCTGCTGTGGAATAGCGGCAACCGGAGCGTTAAATTTCGCGCGAGCGTTAAAGGTGTAATCGATGAGTTTGCTGGCGTCGGCCTCGCGATTAACCACTTCACCAATCAGGCGGATACCCTGTTTCAACCCTTCGTTATAGGCGTGTTCTTCATCCGCCATCGTCGGGTTCATCTTGTTCTTTTCACCGGCAGCGTCTTCACGCAGCGACACCGCTACCACCGGAATACCAGCATTGGTAATCTGCTGGATCATCGCTTCCGGCGCATAGTTCGCGACAAAGACCACCTGCGGATGCAGCGCGAGCAGACTTTCGATGTTGACCTGCGTCAGATCGCCCGGCATTGGCAGCTTTTCAATTCCGGGCATAAAGCGCGCAAATTCAGGGCCTAACTGCTTTTTCCAACTGCTGAGTACGCCGACAATATCGTCAGCGGCATTTAACTGGACCAGCAGATTCAGCGTCTGGTGCTGCAAAACCACGACGCGGTTCACGGTATCCGGAAGGGTAACCTGACGACCCAGTTGATCGGTGATGGTACGGTCGGCCATCGCCGGGTTTGCGGCCATCAGGCTCGCGCAAGCCAGCGTCAGCCCGAGCAGGAAGCGTTGTAATGTAGACATGAGTCACTCATTATGAAGGAGGGGATAAACGGTGTGTATTTGATTATATAACGTATAGAAATGCAAACCGTCTGAGAAAATTACCCCTAAATATCTGCGGATAACGCCGAACATAACAAGCCCTTAACGAAAAGAGCCACCAGCTTTTACTCCGGTGGCCCGGTTCGGGCGCATATTGCCATTGCAGCGACACATGACGCCCACTTCAGGTTAGATATTGCAGAAATGACAGACTAACGCGACCACAATCGGCCCGATAATCGAAGTCACAACCGCAATCACTAACGCTTCCCTGAACGTCATATAACCGCCTGTGTTGCAATGGCAACCGTACGCGGCTATTCTCAACTTGTCGAAGGTCAAGTTAGCCCCCGTTATGTTGCCAGGTTTACCAAGCAACGTGCGGGGGTTTTCTCTTTCCAGCAACAATCGCCACCGGGGATCAAGCCCCCGCAACATTGCGCCTCTCCCTGAATTCGGGATTGCAGCAATCCTATAGTAGTCAATCAGGTGGCGGCAATCGAATGCACTGTGTTTTTATCCAGTTTGGTGTTTTTCAGAATTCTGCCCGATCAGAAACGAAAAAGGCCGCAGAGTTTCCCCCACGGCCCGG
>NZ_JMPL01000128.1 GCF_000735365.1 Kluyvera ascorbata ATCC 33433
TGATGACCGAAGGCGCATCGCCGACCGCGAACTGGCCGCGCTAGCGCTGAAGCAGGCGAGCGGCGATAACGTTGAAGTCGATTTTCCTGCTGCGCGCCTACCGCACTACGCTTGCCAGGCTGGCGGTGAGCGAGCCGCTGGCAACCAGCAACATGCGCCTTGAGCGCCGTATCTCCGCCGTCTACAAAGACGTGCCCGGCGGCCAACTGCTCGGCCCTACCTACGATTACACCCACCGCCTGCTGGACTTTACGCTGCTGGCAAACGGCGAAGCGCCAACCCTGAAAACCGATGACGGCGAGCCGTCTGCCGCACCGCACGTCTTTAGCCTGCTGGCTAAGCAAGGGCTGGCGAAAGCGGAAGAGGATAACGGCGCGACGCCGGATGACATCACCCGCACGCCGCCGGTTTATCCCTGCTCACGTTCCTCACGCCTCCAGCAGTTGATGCGCGGCGACGAAGGCTATCTGCTGGCGCTGGCCTACTCCACCCAGCGCGGCTACGGGCGCAACCATCCGTTTGCCGGGGAAATTCGCAGCGGCCATATTGATGTCGAAATTGTGCCCGAAGAGCTGGGTTTTGCGGTGAACATCGGCGAACTGCTGATGACCGAATGCGAAATGGTTAACGGTTTCGTGGACCCGGCGGACGAACCGCCGCACTTCACCCGCGGCTATGGCCTGGTGTTCGGCATGAGCGAGCGCAAGGCGATGGCAATGGCGCTGGTCGACCGCGCGTTGCAGGCACCAGAGTATGACGAACACGCCGTCGGCCCGGCACAGGACGAAGAGTTTGTCCTCGCCCACGCCGATAACGTTGAAGCCGCCGGTTTCGTCTCGCACCTGAAACTCCCCCACTACGTCGATTTCCAGGCCGAACTGGAACTGTTGAAACGCCTGCAACGGGAGCAGAAAAATGGCTAATCTCAGCGGCTATAACTTCGCTTATCTTGATGAACAGACCAAGCGCATGATCCGCCGCGCCATCCTCAAAGCGGTGGCCATTCCCGGCTATCAGGTGCCGTTCGGCGGCCGCGAAATGCCGATGCCGTACGGCTGGGGCACCGGCGGCATTCAGCTCACCGCCAGCGTGATTGGCGAAGCGGACGTGCTGAAGGTGATTGACCAGGGCGCGGATGACACCACCAACGCCGTATCTATTCGCCAGTTCTTTCAGCGCGTGACCGGGGTGAACACCACCGAGCGCACCGAGGACGCCACCCTGATCCAAACGCGTCACCGGATCCCGGAAACGCCGCTGCTTGAGGATCAGATCCTGATCTTCCAGGTGCCGATCCCCGAGCCGCTGCGCTTTATCGAGCCCCGCGAAACTGAAACCCGCACCATGCACGCGCTGGAAGAGTACGGCGTGATGCAGGTGAAACTGTATGAGGATATCGCCCGCTTCGGCCATATCGCCACCACCTATGCCTACCCGGTGAAGGTGAATGGCCGCTACGTGATGGACCCGTCGCCGATCCCGAAATTCGATAACCCGAAGATGGACATGATGCCCGCGCTGCAGCTGTTCGGTGCCGGGCGCGAGAAGCGCATCTACGCCGTGCCGCCGTTTACCCGCGTTGAGAGCCTCGATTTTGACGACCATCCGTTCACCATCCAGAGCTGGGACGAGCCGTGCGCCATCTGCGGTTCGCAGCACAGCTATCTCGATGAAGTGGTGCTCGATGACAGCGGCAAACGAATGTTTGTCTGCTCCGACACCGATTTCTGCCGCCAACAGCGCGAGGCGAAAAACGCATGACGCAACCATTACTCTCCGTTGATCGCTTGACCCATCTCTACGCGCCGGGCAAGGGCTTCAGCAATGTTTCTTTTGACCTGTGGCCGGGCGAAGTGCTGGGCATCGTCGGTGAATCCGGCTCCGGTAAAACCACGCTGCTGAAATCCATTTCGGCGCGTCTGACGCCGCAAGAAGGGGATATTCGCTACGAGGACCGTTCGCTATACGCCATGACCGAAGCCGACCGTCGCCGTCTGCTGCGCACCGAATGGGGCGTGGTACATCAGCACCCGATGGACGGCCTGCGTCGCCAGGTGTCGGCGGGCGGCAATATCGGCGAACGGCTGATGGCGACCGGCGCGCGCCATTACGGCGATATCCGTGCTACCGCCAAGCGCTGGCTGATCGATGTGGAGATCCCGGCCTCGCGCATCGACGACCTACCGACCACCTTCTCCGGCGGGATGCAGCAGCGCTTACAGATTGCCCGCAACCTCGTCACCCACCCGAAGCTGGTGTTTATGGATGAGCCCACCGGCGGCCTGGACGTGTCGGTACAGGCGCGCCTGCTCGACCTGCTGCGCGGCCTGGTGGTGGAGCTGAACCTGGCGGTGGTGATTGTCACCCATGATTTGGGCGTCGCGCGTCTGCTCGCCGACCGTCTGCTGGTGATGAAGCAGGGTCAGGTGGTGGAAAGTGGGCTTACCGACCGGGTGCTCGACGATCCGCACCATCCGTATACCCAGCTGTTGGTGTCGTCGGTGTTGCAGAACTAATCCTCGGGCGGCGCTGCGCTTGGCCGGGCTCCCCATGCGAAGTAGCCCGGCCGAGCAACGCGACGCCGGGAAGGCTCAAATGCTTAAAGAGGCTAAAAATGAACGCGATCCGCGTCGAAAACGTCAGTAAAACCTTTGTTCTGCACCAGCAAAACGGTGTCCAGCTTCCGGTGCTGCGCGATGCCTCGCTCACCGTCAACGTCGGGGAGTGCGTGGTGCTGCACGGCCACTCCGGCAGCGGTAAATCCACCCTGCTGCGCTCGCTGTACGCCAACTATCTGCCGGACGAAGGCCATATTCATATTAAACACGGCGGCGAATGGGTCGATCTGGTGAGCGCCCCGGCGCGCAAAGTGGTGGAAGTGCGGAAGACCACCGTTGGCTGGGTCAGCCAGTTTCTGCGCGTGATCCCACGTATCTCCACGCTGGAAGTGGTGATGCAGCCGCTGCTCAACATTGGCGTACCGCGTGAAGTCTGCGCCGCGAAAGCCGCTCAGTTGCTGACACGCCTCAACGTGCCAGAGCGCCTGTGGCATCTCGCGCCGTCGACCTTCTCCGGCGGCGAACAGCAGCGCGTCAACATCGCCCGTGGCTTTATCGTCGACTACCCGATTTTGCTACTCGACGAACCCACCGCCTCGCTGGACGCCAAAAACAGCGCTGCCGTGGTCAGCCTGATTACCGAAGCCAAAGCCCGCGGCGCGGCCATCGTCGGCATTTTTCATGACGAAGCCGTCCGCAACCAGGTCGCCGACCGCCTCCACCCAATGGGTACACCTGCATGATTATCAATAACGTAAAGCTGGTTCTTGAGAACGACGTGGTTCATGGTTCCCTTGAGGTTCAGGACGGCGAAATTCGCGCCTTTGCCGAAAGCCAGAGCCGCCTGCCGGAAGCGATGGACGGCGAAGGCGGCTGGCTGCTGCCGGGGCTGATTGAGCTGCATACCGATAATCTGGATAAATTTTTCACCCCGCGCCCGAAGGTTGACTGGCCCGCCCACTCGGCGATGAGCAGCCACGATGCGCTGATGGTCGCCAGCGGCATCACCACCGTGCTGGACGCGGTCGCTATCGGCGATGTGCGCGACGGCGGCGACCGTCTGGAAAACCTTGAGAAGATGATCAATGCCGTTGAGGAGACACAAAAACGCGGCCTCAACCGCGCCGAGCACCGCCTGCATCTGCGCTGCGAACTGCCGCATCACACGACCCTGCCGCTCTTTGAAAAGCTGGTTGGCCGCGAGCCGGTCTCGCTGGTCTCCCTGATGGACCACTCGCCGGGGCAGCGCCAGTTCGCCAACCGCGAAAAGTACCGCGAATACTACCAGGGCAAATACTCGCTGACCGATGCGCAGATGCGTCAGTATGAAGAAGAGCAGCTTCAGCTTGCCGCACGCTGGTCGCAGCCGAACCGCGCCGCCATCGCCGGGATGTGCCGCGATCGCCATATCGCGCTGGCAAGCCACGACGATGCCACCCATGAACACGTAGTCGAATCGCATCAGTTGGGCAGCGTAATCGCCGAATTCCCCACCACCTTTGAAGCCGCGGAATCCTCACGCCGCCACGGCATGAACGTGCTGATGGGCGCGCCGAACATCGTGCGCGGCGGCTCGCACTCCGGCAACGTCGCCGCGCGTGAATTAGCCCAGCTCGGCCTGCTGGATATTCTCTCCTCTGATTACTACCCAGCCAGTCTGCTGGACGCCGCCTTCCGCGTGGCGGATGACGACAGCAATACCTTTAGCCTCCCTCAGGCCATCACGCTGGTGACGAAAAATCCGGCACGAGCGCTGAATCTGCACGACCGCGGGGTGATTGGTGAAGGGAAACGGGCCGACCTGGTGCTCGCGCACCGTAAAGGCGAGCACATTCATATCGACCACGTCTGGCGTCAGGGGAAAAGGGTGTTCTGATGAAAGGAAAACTGGTCTGGTTAATGGGGCCGTCCGGCTCCGGGAAAGACAGCCTGCTGGAAGTGCTTCGCCAGCAGGAGCTTTCGCAACTGTTAGTGGCTCACCGCTATATCACTCGCCCGGCCAACGCCGGGTGTGAAAACCATATCTCGCTGAGCGAACAGGAATTTTTCACCCGCGCCGGGCACAATCTGCTGGCATTAAGCTGGCACGCTAACGGCCTGTATTACGGTGTGGGCGTAGAGATTGACCTCTGGCTGCACGCCGGGTTTGACGTGGTGGTGAACGGTTCCCGCGCGCACATGGCGCAGGCCAAAGCCCGCTATGCCGATGCGCTGCTGCCGGTCTGTTTGCAGGTTTCACCAGAGATCCTTCGCCAGCGGCTGCACGCCCGCGGGCGGGAGAACGGCGTCGAAATTGCCGCCCGGCTGGAACGCGCCGCGCGCTATACGCCCTCGGAATGCCATACACTCAATAATGACGGCAGTCTGCTACAGTCGGTAGAGAAGCTCCTCACGCTGATGGGGAGAAAGGAGCCACGCTATGCTTGTCTGTGAACTACGCCATGCCACCTTCGAGGACATCGAGGACGTTTACGCGCTCATGTGCGAGCTGAAGCAGGCCGAATACGACAGAGACGCCTTTTACACCGGCTTCGCCGCCAATCTTCAGGATAGGAACCTGCACTATCAGCTGGCCGTGCTCGACGACGAGGTGGTGGGTATGGTGAGTTTGCATTTGCAGTTTCATCTGCATCACGCCAACTGGATTGGCGAGATTCAGGAACTGGTGGTGATGCCACAGGTGCGCAGCACCGGCATTGGCAGCCAGCTGCTGGCATGGGCGGAAGAGACCGCACGCGAAGCAGGCGCAGAGATGACCGAGCTTTCCACCAGCACGAAGCGCCTTCATGCCCATCGTTTTTACCAGCGTGAGGGCTATGCCCCAAGCCACGTTCGTTTCACCAAAGCGTTATGAGGATGCTGTATGAGTTTGAGCCTCACCCTCAGCGGTACCGGCGGCGCACAGGGCGTGCCCGCCTGGGGCTGCGACTGTCTGGCCTGTACGCGGGCCCGTCGCGCCCCGCAGTATCGGCGTAAACCCTGTAGCGGCGTGGTCCGCTTTAACGACGCCATCACCCTGATCGACGCCGGGCTGCACGATCTCACCGATCGCTGGCCCGCCGGATCTTTCCAGCAGTTTTTGCTCACCCACTACCATATGGATCACGTGCAGGGGCTGTTTCCGCTGCGTTGGGGCGTGGGCGACACCGTTCCGGTTTACGGCCCGCCGGATGAACAGGGCTGCGACGATCTGTTCAAACATCCCGGCCTGCTGGATTTCAGCCATACCGTGGAACCGTTCGTGGTCTTTGATTTGCAGGGATTACAAGTGACGCCCGTGCCGCTCGAGCACTCGAAGCTCACCTTTGGCTACCTGCTGGAAACGCCACACAGCCGCGTCGCCTGGCTCTCGGATACCGCCGGGCTGCCGAAGAAAACGCTGACCTTTTTAAGCAATAATCGCCCGCAGGTGATGGTGATTGACTGCAGCCACGCTCCGCGGGATCAAACGCCGCGCAACCATAGCGACCTGGCGACGATTCAGGTACTTAACGACGAGATCCGCTGCCCACGCGTTATCCTGACCCATATCAGCCACCAGTTTGATGAATGGATGATGACCCATCTGCTGCCATCCGGCATTGAGGCAGGCTACGACGGCATGGAAATCCGTCTGGATTAACGGTCGTAATCGTCGTCGAGACGCTGCTCGTCGTCCGATAGCTGACGGCGCTCCTGGTCTAACTGACGCTGGCGATCGTCAAGCTGGCGGCGGCGGTCATCAAGCTGCCGACGACGATCGTTATATTGCTGACTGCTCTGCGTGCTGCGGCGATCGTTATAGGATCGATCGTCGTCATCACGATTTCGGCTGGAACGATCGCTGCTGCCTGGGTTATAGGCATCGTTGATCGCCTGCTGAATGTTGCCGATGGCGTCATCAATAATGTCGGCGTGGGCGAGCTGGCTGGTCAGCGACAGCGCGCAGAAGAACACGGCGGTGAGGTAGCGTTTCATAGGGCCAGTCTCGTCAGGGGGCTGGCTGTAGGTTATGCAAGTATCTCCTACCGATGTAGCGGAGGAATCCCAATCCTGCCCGATAAAAATCGCGTGATAAATGTCACCCCGTTTTTCCCATCGACACGTCAAATATGACGACAGCCTGTTTTTCGTCAGCGTTTTGTCCAAAAATCAGCCGTATTATCAGGGAATGTCCACAATAAAAAAGTGGCATAAAAGATGCATACTGAGGGCGACAGCGCGTATGCGCGATTTGATTAACTGGAGCGAGACCGATGAAAAAAGTCGTCACGGTTTGCCCGTATTGCGCATCAGGTTGCAAAATCAACCTGGTGGTCGATAACGGAAAAATCGTCCGGGCAGAGGCGGCTCAGGGGAAAACCAACCAGGGTACCCTGTGTCTGAAAGGCTATTACGGCTGGGATTTCATTAACGATACCCAGATCCTGACGCCACGCCTGAAAACCCCAATGATCCGTCGCCAACGTGGCGGCAAGCTGGAATCCGTCTCCTGGGACGAAGCGCTGAATTACGTGGCTGACCGCCTGAGCGCTATCAAAGCGAAATACGGCCCGGATGCCATTCAGACTACCGGTTCCTCACGCGGAACGGGTAACGAAACAAACTACGTCATGCAGAAATTTGCGCGTGCGGCGATTGGTACTAACAACGTCGACTGCTGCGCACGCGTCTGACACGGCCCTTCGGTTGCAGGTCTGCACCAATCGGTCGGTAACGGCGCCATGAGCAATGCCATCAACGAAATTGATGACACTGACTTAGTGTTTATTTTCGGGTACAACCCGGCAGATTCCCACCCTATCGTGGCGAATCACGTGATTAACGCCAAACGTAAAGGGGCGAAAATCATCGTCTGCGATCCGCGCAAAATTGAAACCGCGCGTATTGCTGATATGCATATTGCATTGAGAAACGGCTCGAACATCGCGCTGCTCAATGCCATAGGTCATGTCATTATTGAAGAAGATCTGTACGACAAAGCGTTCGTCGCTACCCGTACCGACGGTTTTGAAGAGTATCGTAAGATTGTCGAAGGCTACACGCCGGAGTCCGTCGAAGATATTACCGGCGTCAGCGCACAGGAAATTCGTCAGTGTGCGCGTATGTATGCCGGTGCGAAAAGCGCGGCTATCCTGTGGGGCATGGGTGTCACCCAGTTCTATCAGGGCGTGGAAACCGTACGTTCACTGACCAGCCTCGCAATGCTGACCGGTAACCTCGGTAAGCCACACGTGGGCGTGAACCCGGTTCGCGGTCAGAACAACGTTCAGGGCGCCTGCGATATGGGCGCATTGCCGGATACCTATCCTGGCTATCAGTACGTGAGCAACCCGGCTAACCGCGAGAAATTCGCCAAAGCCTGGGGCGTGGAAAGCCTGCCAGCACATACCGGCTATCGCATCAGCGAGCTGCCGCACCGTGCCGCGCATGGCGAAGTTCGCGCCGCGTACATTATGGGTGAAGATCCATTACAGACCGATGCAGAGCTCTCTGCGGTCCGTAAAGGCTTTGAAGATCTGGAGCTGGTCATCGTCCAGGATATCTTCATGACCAAAACCGCTGCTGCCGCAGACGTCATTCTGCCGTCTACGTCATGGGGCGAGCATGAAGGGGTGTTCACGGCCGCAGACCGTGGTTTCCAGCGCTTCTTTAAAGCCGTTGAACCGAAGTGGGATCTGAAAACGGACTGGCAGATCATCAGCGAAATCGCCACCCGTATGGGCTACAAAATGCACTACAACAACACCCAGGAAATCTGGGATGAGTTGCGCGGCCTGTGCCCTGATTTCTACGGTGCCACCTATGAGAAAATGGGTGAGCTTGGCTACGTCATGTGGCCTTGCCGCGATGAGTCCGACGCTGACCAGGGGACGTCTTACCTCTTCAAAGAGAAGTTCGACACCCCGAACGGTATGGCGCAGTTCTTCACCTGCGACTGGGTAGCGCCAATCGACAAGCTCACCGACGAGTTCCCAATGGTACTGTCGACGGTGCGTGAAGTTGGCCACTACTCTTGCCGTTCAATGACCGGTAACTGTGCGGCGCTGGCAGCACTGGCGGATGAACCGGGCTATGCCCAGATCAACACCGCAGATGCCGCGCGTTTAGGCATTGAAGATGAAGCGCTGGTGTGGGTGAACTCCCGCAAAGGCCGCGTCATCACCCGTGCCGCGGTGAGCGATCGTCCAAACAAAGGCGCGATTTACATGACCTACCAGTGGTGGATTGGGGCATGTAATGAACTGGTAACCGAGAACCTAAGCCCGATTACCAAAACGCCTGAGTATAAATACTGCGCCGTAAACGTTGAGCCGATTGCCGACCAGCGTGCCGCAGAGCAGTATGTTATTGATGAGTATACGAAGCTGAAGGCCGGACTGCGTGAAAGCGCAATGGGCTAAGCGGACTCGTTTCAACGCCTCCATTCGGGGGCGTTTTTTTATCCTGCCAATCTCTTTATACTGCCCCCTTCCTCGACAACCTACATAATAAGATGAAACGAATTTTTGCATTGTTATGGTTATGCCTGACGGCGCTATCCGCACATGCCGATGAGCCGGGCAGTCAATACCTGGAAGCCGCCAAAGCGGGAGACGCACGGGCGCAATACTATCTGGCCGATACCTGGTTTAGCTCCGGCGACCTGAGTAAAGCCGAATTCTGGGCGCAAAAATCCGCCGATAGCGGCGATGCCGATGCCTGCGCGCTGCTGGCGCAGATTAAAATCACTAACCCGGTGAGCCTCGACTATACCGAAGCCAAAGCGCTGGCCGAGAAAGCCGCGAAAGCGGGAAGCCGGGCCGGTGAAGTTATCCTGGCGCGCATTCTTATCAACAGCCAGGCGGGCCAGACCGACTACCCGCGGGCGATTACGCTGCTCCAGCAAGCGTCGATGAACGCCGAGAGCGATTTCGCGGTAGACGCGCAAATGCTGCTGGGGTTGATTTATGCCAACGGCGTAGGCGTGAAGGAAGATGACGAGAAGGCGACGGACTACTTCAAAAACAGTTCCGCGCTCTCCCGCACCGGCTACGCCGAGTACTGGGCCGGGATGATGTTCCTGAGCGGCGAGAAAGGGTTTATCCCGCAGAACAAGCAGAAAGCATTGCAGTGGTTGAACCTGAGCTGTACGGAAGGGTTTGATACCGGGTGTGAAGAGTTTGATAAGGTGAGCGCGGAGTAGCTTTTTCCCATGGTCGCTGCGCTCGCCCGGGCTACGTCGCCCGGCCAAGCGAAGCGCCGCCGGGATCTGCACCTAAACCCAAAAAATAATGCCGGGCAAGCCCGGCATTATTGTTCTATTTATTGATCGGCAGTTTTATCAAACCTGCCCAGCACCTCGCGCTCATACGCCAGCGCTTTCTTGCGGTCAAACTTGTGTTCCCACTTAGCAATAACCAGCACCGCCAGCGCGTTACCCACCACGTTCAGCGCGGTACGCGCCATATCGAGGATACGGTCAACGCCGGCAATAAATGCCAGGCCTTCCAGCGGAATACCAACGCTGCCGAGCGTCGCCAGCAGTACCACGAACGATACGCCCGGCACGCCCGCGATCCCTTTTGAGGTCACCATCAACGTCAGCACCAGCACAATTTCCTGCCAGATAGAGAGGTCGATACCGTAAAGCTGCGCGATAAAGATAGCCGCGATGCTCTGGTACAGCGTTGAACCGTCGAGGTTAAATGAATAACCGGTCGGCACCACGAAGCTGGTGATAGACGCCGGAGCGCCATAGGCTTCCATCTTCTCAATAATACGCGGCAACACGCTCTCGGAGCTGGCGGTGGAGTACGCCAGAATCAGCTCGTCTTTCAGGATACGAATCAGGATCCAGATGCTCAGCCCGCAGATACGCGCCACGATGCCCAGCACCACCAGCGCGAAGAACAGAATCGCGAAGTGCACCAGCAGCACCAGCTTCGCCAGCGGCCACAGCGAAGCGAAGCCGAAGTTAGCGACCGTCACCGCGATCAGCGCAAACACACCAACCGGCGCGTAACGCATCACCATATGGGTGACTTTAAACATGGTTTCAGAGATAGAACGGAACACCGTAACCAGCGGTTCGCGGTGAGCAGCAGGCAGCGAGGAGAGCCCCAGACCAAACAGCACCGAGAAGAAGATAATCGGCAGCATGTCGCCTTTCGCCATCGACGCGATGATATTGGTTGGTACCAACGACAGAATAGTACCCATCAAGCCATGCGCGTGGCTTTGCACTTCCGCGGTGGTGCTCTGATATTTCGAAATGTCCACTGTCGCCAGCTGCGACATGTCGATCCCGGACCCTGGCTGGAAGACATTCGCCATGGTAATACCGATGATAATCGCTATCGTGGTGATCACTTCAAAATAAATGATGGTTTTTGCGCCAATACGCCCTAACTGTTTTGCATCGCCCACACCGGCTATTCCAACGACCAGCGTGGAAATAACGATCGGCACAACAATCATTTTAATCAGATGGATGAATATATCGCCAGCTGGAGATAACAGATTCATAACCAGCCAGTCGCGGCTATCGCTATGATAATGCAGGTAACTACCGAGAATAATACCTAACACGAGGGCAATGAGAATTTGCCACGCCAGGCTGATTCGTGTTTTCTTCATAACTGCAGACTTCCTCAATGAAAAATACCATGCCAAACAGGAATGGTATCCATTTGAAAGGGGGTGATTTGTGTTGCGTTTACTTTTAGAGGTTTTTAACGCGCATTATCAGTACCATCTGCACGGTGTCTCGCGCAAGCCTTTCAGAACAGGGCT
>NZ_JMPL01000129.1 GCF_000735365.1 Kluyvera ascorbata ATCC 33433
CCGTCGTTTGCTCAGGATGTGCTGGTGAAAGCGAGCGTCGGGCAGTATCTGGCGGGAGATAAAGGCGGCACGCTGGATATCTCGAAACACTTCGATAGCGGCATTGTGGTCGGCGCATACGCCACCATTACCAACGTCTCAGCGGACGAGTATGGCGAAGGGGAGTTCACCAAAGGGGTCTATGTGAATATCCCGATGGATCTCTTCACCTCTGGCCCAACCCGCAGCCGCGCGGTTGTTGGCTGGACGCCGCTGACGCGCGACGGCGGTCAGATGCTGGGACGCAAGTTCGAGCTGTATAACATGACCGGCGATAAGAGCCAGAACTTCAGATAACGTTCACCTCGTAGCCCGGACGAGGCGTTTACGCCGACTCCGGGGAGGCTCTGAGCCGAACCCGGCGGCGCTTCGCTTGGCCGGGCTACAATTGGTGTTATAGCCGCCGCAACAACCGCGCCGGATTCCCGGCGTACACCCCTTTTTCCTCAATGGAGCGGGTCACCACGCTGCCCGCGCCAATCACCACGCCATCGCAAATTGACACGGCCAGGATGGTCGCGCCGCTGCCAATAGAAACGTGATTGCCAATCGTAATACGCCCCCAGATCTCGCGGTCGGCGTTGGGCTTACCCTCGCGGAACATATCGTTGGCAAACATGACCCCGTGGCCGATAAAGCAGTCGCGCCCGACGGTGACGTATTCGCAGATAAAGGTGTGCGACTGGATTTTGCTGTTGTCGCCAATCTGCGTATTGCCCTGAATCTCCACGAACGGGCCAATAAACACGTTATCGCCGAGCGTGCAGTCATAGAGGTTAGCGGGTTCGTAGATAACCACATTTTCCCCACAGATAACGTTGCGCGTGGCAACCTGGCGAATGTTGAGCATGTGCCGTCTACTCCTGATGATAAACAGACGTTGATTGTGCCAGCAGGCCACGCTGAGAGGTAGGAAATAAGAGGAAAGTGTGCAGTGATCCCGAGTTTAAGAGGATGCAGCGTTCTTCTCTAAGCGCTGGATATGCGTCAGCAAGTGAGTTATGGCGCTTCAGGATGGGTAAAAAAAAGTAGATCTAGATCACATCTTTGCGCTATACAAAGAGCTCGGCCCAGAGAAAGAGGAGCTAGCCATGACGTCATTATCTCGTCCCCGCGTTGAGTTTATCTCCACCATTTTGCAGACCGTGCTGAACCTGGGTCTGCTCAGTCTTGGCCTGATCCTGGTGGTTTTCCTCGGTAAGGAGACGCTGCATCTGGCGGACGTGCTGTTCGCCCCTGAGAGCACCAGTAAGTACGAGCTGGTGGAAGGGCTGGTAGTCTACTTCCTCTATTTTGAGTTTATCGCCTTGATTGTGAAGTACTTCCAGTCGGGCTTTCACTTCCCGCTGCGTTACTTTGTCTATATCGGCATCACGGCGATTGTGCGGCTGATTATCGTTGACCATAAATCACCGCTGGACGTGCTGATTTACTCCGCCGCTATTTTGCTGTTGGTGATTACGCTGTGGCTGTGCAACTCGAAGCGGCTGAAGCGGGAGTAAGTAGCCCGATGGCGACCTGTGGCAAAAAAAAGGGCGCTCCAGAGGAGCGCCAAACAGTCACAAGTTAGGGTACGTTCAAGTTGAGGATAATAGCAGTGGCATTGCTGATGAAAATTAGCCCTTCACGCCCCCGGCCGTCAGGCCGTTTACCAGCCAGCGCTGTGCCAGCAGGAAGACCACGGTAATCGGGATAGCGGAAAGTACGGCCGCGGCGGCAAAGTCGCCCCACAGGTAGTTTTGCGGGTTGAGGTATTGCTGCATCCCAACGGCCAGGGTGTAGCTGTTCACATCACGCAGCAGCAGTGATGCAACCGGAACTTCGGTGATAGCGGCGATAAACGACAGGATAAACACCACCGCCAGAATCGGCACCGACAGCGGCAGCAGAACCAGACGGAATGCCTGCCACGGGGTAGCACCATCCAGCGCCGCCGCTTCTTCCAGAGAACCATCAATCGTTTCGAAGTAGCCTTTAATCGTCCAGACGTGCAGCGCGATACCGCCGAGGTAGGCGAAGATAACGCCGCCGTGGGTGTTCAGACCGATAAACGGAACGTACTGGCCCAGACGGTCAAACAATGCGTACAGGGCAACCAGTGACAGCACCGCCGGGAACATCTGGAAAATCAGCATCCCTTTGAGCAGCGTCGCTTTGCCCGGGAAGCGCATACGGGCGAAAGCGTAGGCGCAGGTGGTGGAAAGCGCGACGATGCCAATGGCGGTGATGCCGGCGATTTTCACCGAGTTCCACAGCCACAGCAGTACCGGGAACGGTGGTGGCGTCACGCGGCCATCGGCGTGTTCAACGCTGAAGCCGAGCGCCAGCTTCCAGTGTTCCCAGGAGATAGTGTCTGGGATCAGGCTGCCGGTGGCGAAGTTACCTTCGCGCAGTGAAATCGCGATAACCATCAGCAGCGGGAACATTATCGCCGCAATGAAGATCAGTAGCAGAAGGTGCGTGGTAAAGAGACGCAGTTTCTGAGATTTGGGTTGTACCATAGCCATGTTCGAGTCTCCCTTAATCAAACTTCATGCGCGTGGCTTTCAGGTTCACTATCGCAAGCGCACCGACCAGCAGGAAGATAAGCGTCGCAATCGCTGCCGCCAGACCGAAGTCCTGTCCGCCGCCGCCTTCGAAGGCGATACGGTAGGTATAGCTTACGAGCAGGTCGGTATAACCCGCTGGCGTGGTGGTGCCAAGCCTGTCCGGGCCGCCGTTGGTCAACAGTTGAATCAGCACGAAGTTGTTAAAGTTAAAGGCGAAGCTGGCGATCATCAGCGGCGTGAGCGGCTTAATCAGCAGCGGGAACGTAATCTTAAAGAAGTTCTGGAACGGGCCTGCGCCATCCATTGCCGAGGCTTCATACAGGTCGTCCGGAATCGCTTTCAGCAGGCCCATGCACAGGATCATCATGTACGGGTAGCCAAGCCAGGTGTTGACGATAACAATCATCGAACGAGCGGTGGTCGGGTCGCTGAACCAGGCCGGTTTAATACCGAACAGCGCGCTCAGCATCATGTTGATTTCACCAAAGCTCTGGTTGAACAGCCCTTTGAAAATCAGAATCGAGATAAACGACGGTACGGCGTACGGCAGAATTAACAGCACGCGGTAAATGGCTTTGCCCTTCAGCGATTCCCACTGTACGAGGCAGGCCAGCACCATGCCGACGGCGACGGTGAGGATAACGGTCAGCACCGAGAAGACCACCGTCCAGACGAAGATAGCGAAGAACGGCTTCTGGATACCTTCATCGGTAAAGACGCGGGTAAAGTTGTCCCAGCCGATGCTCACTGTGTAGCCCGGGCTCAGCTTCTCGTCGCCCCAGGAACCGTCGGCGTTGACCGTCTGGTAGAAACCGACGTCGTTGTTAGGACGGTATTTCACGCCGCTCTGGTTGTTGGTCAGCAGGCCGTCATCGGCCAGCGTGTAGAGCGGCTGAGTGCCAGAGAACTGGCGCAGTGAGCTCATGGTGACTTTGCTTTCATCCGGCAACACGGCGGTTAGCTGGTTCAGCGCCTGACGGTTCTGGGTGATCACGCGAAGCTGTGCGTGTTCGCCGCTCGGCAGCGCTTCAGTCTCTTTCAACTGCAGCTTCTGCTCGCCGCCAATCTTAAAGTTGTCGGAAAGATAATTTTTGCCGGTCTCGCCGTCGGTGAGGGCAAGCTGCCACTCATCACCCGCCGGGAATAGGCTGAAGTTGTAGCTTTTGCCCGCCTGGTAAGAGCGGTCCATCAGCACCTGTTGAGCGCGCTCAAAAGTAAGCTGGTTAGTGCTGCTGTAGTTGGTAAAAGCGATGGCGATGGTACAAATCAGTGGGAACAGGACGAACAGCCCCATCCCGGCCATGCCAGGGTAAACGTAGCGCCAGGCGTAGGTTTTACGGTTGGCGAAAATATACAGGCCCGCTGAACTTAAAATCAGCGTCATGATGGCGAACAGGTACTCCCCTTGTGCGTACATTAAAACTACAAGGTAACCCACCAGCAAGCCCAGCAGACCAACCACTGACCACTTCAGCGTGTCGCTTTGCCACCAATGTTTCTTTTTAATGACATCCATGGGGATCTTCCTCTACAGCGTTGAAACTTCCTGGCCGGAGATGTGCCTGATGGCGCTGCGCTTATCAGGCCTACGGTGTGTTGTAGGCCGGATAAGGCATTTATGCCGCCATCCGGCACAGGCTCAGCGGCATTACTTGGTGATACGACCCTGCGCGTCCTTCAGCGCGGCATCGACGGTCTGACGACCGCTAGCGGCGTTGATGACCGCGGTACGAACGGCGTACCAGAATGCAGACATCTGTGGGATGTTCGGCATGATTTCGCCTTTCTGGGCGTTATCCATGGTGGCCGCAATGCGTGGGTCTTTCGCTAACTGATCCTGGAAGGATTTCAGCGCCACGGCGCCCAGCGGTTTGTCCTTGTTCACTTCATCCAGACCCTGATCGGTCAGCAGGTAGTTTTCGAGGAATTCTTTCGCCAGCTCTTTGTTCGGGCTTGCGGCATTGATACCGGCGCTCAGTACACCAACGAACGGTTTAGACGGCTTGCCTTTGAAGGTTGGCAGCAGCGTTACGCCGTAGTTCACCTTGCTCTTGTCGATGTTGGACCACGCCCACGGGCCGTTGATGGTCATCGCCGTTTCACCCTTGTTGAAGGCCGCTTCTGCGATGGAGTAGTCGGTATCCGCGTTCATGTGTTTGTTCTTGATAAGGTCAACCAGGAAGGTCAGACCCGCTTTCGCGCCAGCGTTGTCCACGCCCACGTCTTTCACGTCATATTTGCCGTTTTCAAACTTGAACGCGTAACCGCCGTCGGCAGCAATCAGCGGCCAGGTGAAGTACGGTTCCTGCAGGTTGAACATCAGCGCAGATTTACCCTTCGCCTTCAGCGTCTTATCCAGCGCTGGGATCTCTTCCCAGGTTTTTGGTGGATTTGGCACGAGGTCTTTGTTGTAAATCAGCGACAGCGCTTCAACCGCGATTGGGTAAGCAATCAGTTTGCCGTTGTAGCGTACGGCATCCCAGGTGAACGGGTAGAGTTTGTCCTGGAACGCTTTATCCGGAGTGATTTCAGCCAGCAGGCCAGACTGCGCGTAGCCGCCAAAACGGTCATGTGCCCAGAAGATGATGTCCGGGCCGTCGCCGGTCGCTGCAACCTGCGGGAATTTTTCTTCCAATTTATCCGGGTGTTCTACGGTGACTTTAATCCCCGTATCTTTCTCAAATTTCTTACCTACCTCGGCCAGACCGTTATAGCCTTTGTCGCCGTTGATCCAGATAACCAGCTTTCCCTCTTCGATTTTTGCCAGAGCAGAGGCGGAAAACATCATCGTGGTCAATGCGGACAGCGCGAGGATGCGAGCGCCAGTTTTGATTTTCATATATCCCGTCCTTTCCAGATTATGTACTTATGGATACACAGAGGTGGTTTAACGTCGATGAGTTTCCTTTTTTAGCAACCCCTTTCCATCCTCCTGAGGTCTACGCCCTCGGGGCCAGTAGTGTGATCTCCGTAACATAAATCCCCGTTATGCGTCTTGGCGCACAAAAAAAAGCGCCGTTTTTTGTCGGCCCCATCACGATTTTCGTTTTGATGAGATGTCATCGGGGGCAGAGCGCGCCTTCTCATCCTCCCGTCTCCTCCCCCATAAAAAACCGGGGGGGTGGAGGATTCACCAAATTGATGTGTACGGCATAGTCAGCCCATCTTGAATGTTTCTGTCGGTGACAAGTTGTAACGAGGGAGAAGGGCATGGCGAACGTACAGCTACGCAATGTAACGAAAGCCTGGGGCGACGTGGTGGTATCAAAAGATATCAACCTCGATATCCAGGAAGGGGAGTTCGTGGTGTTTGTCGGGCCATCCGGCTGCGGCAAATCGACGTTGCTGCGTATGATCGCGGGTCTCGAAACGATTACCAGCGGCGATCTGTTCATCGGTGAAACCCGCATGAACGATATCCCGCCCGCCGAACGTGGCGTGGGCATGGTGTTCCAGTCCTACGCGCTGTATCCCCATTTGTCCGTTGCCGAGAACATGTCTTTTGGCCTGAAGCTGGCGGGTGCCAAAAAAGAGCTTATCAACCAGCGCGTTACCCAGGTCGCCGAAGTTCTGCAGTTAGCCCATCTTCTGGAACGTAAACCTAAAGCGTTGTCCGGCGGTCAGCGTCAACGTGTGGCGATTGGCCGTACGCTGGTGGCCGAACCGCGTGTGTTCCTGCTGGATGAACCCCTGTCTAACCTGGACGCCGCGCTGCGCGTTCAGATGCGTATTGAAATCTCCCGTCTGCACAAACGTCTGGGCCGCACGATGATTTACGTCACCCACGATCAGGTCGAAGCGATGACGCTGGCCGACAAAATCGTGGTGCTGGACGCCGGTCGCGTCGCGCAGGTCGGGAAGCCTCTGGAACTGTATCACTATCCGGCAGACCGCTTCGTTGCGGGCTTTATTGGCTCGCCGAAGATGAACTTCCTGCCGGTCAAAGTCACCGCCACCGCCATCGATCAGGTGCAGGTCGAGCTGCCGAACCGTCAGCAGATCTGGCTCCCGGTCGAGAGTAACAACGTTCAGGTTGGTGCCAACATGTCGCTGGGCATTCGCCCGGAACACCTGCTGCCGAGCCACATCGCCGATGTGACGCTGGAAGGGGTGGTCAATGTTGTCGAGCAGCTTGGTCACGAAACGCAAATTCATATCCAGATCCCTGCCATCCGTCAGAACCTGGTCTATCGCCAGAACGACGTGGTGTTGGTCGAAGAGGGAGCCACATTCGCTATCGGCTTGCCGCCAGAGCGCTGCCATCTGTTCCGTGAGGATGGCACCGCATGTCGTCGGCAGCACAAAGAGCCAGGCGTTTAAAGAAGTCCCATAAAACAAAACAAGCATGAAGCTCTTACGTCGCCAGCGATAAGGCAAGAAGGGTGGAATGTTCAAGAAAAGCAATGATCTCAGGAGATAGAATGATGATTACTCTGCGCAAACTCCCCGTGGCGGTTGCCGTAGCAGCAGGCATTATGTCTGTTCAGGCAATGGCCGTAGATTTCCATGGTTATGCACGTTCCGGTATTGGCTGGACGGGTAGCGGCGGTGCACAACAGTGCTTCCAGGCAACTGGTGCTCAAAGTAAATACCGTCTTGGTAACGAATGTGAAACCTACGCCGAATTAAAACTGGGCCAGGAAGTATGGAAAGAGGGCGATAAGAGCTTCTACTTCGATACTAACGTGGCTTACTCCGTAGCTCAGCAAGGTGACTGGGAAGCAACCGACCCAGCCTTCCGTGAAGCGAACGTCCAGGGTAAAAACCTGATTGAATGGCTGCCAGGCTCCACCATCTGGGCCGGTAAGCGCTTCTACCAGCGTCATGACGTTCACATGATTGACTTCTACTACTGGGATATCTCTGGTCCTGGTGCCGGTATCGAAAACGTAGACCTGGGCTTCGGTAAACTGTCTCTGGCAGCAACCCGTTCAAGCGAATCTGGCGGTTCCGCTGCGTTCGGTAGCACCTCTATTCGTGACTACACCACTGCAACTGCTAACGACGTCTTTGACGTTCGTTTAGCGCAGATGGAAGTTAACCCAGGCGGTACTCTGGAACTGGGCGTTGACTACGGTAATACCAACGTTACCGACGGTTACCACATGCAACCTGACGCCTCTAAGAGCGGCTGGATGTTCACTGCTGAACACACCCAGAGCATGCTGAAAGGCTACAACAAATTTGTGGTTCAGTACGCAACTGACTCCATGACCTCTCAGGGTAAAGGCCTGTCTCAGGGTACCGGTATCGGTATTGGTAACGATGATACTGGCAACCTGTACTCCTACGCCATCAACAACAACGGCCATATGCTGCGCGTCCTCGACCACGGTGCAATCTCCCTGGGCGAAGACTGGGACCTGATGTACGTCGGTATGTACCAGGACATCAGTTGGGATAGCAACAACGGCACCAAGTGGTGGACCGTGGGTGTTCGTCCAATGTACAAATGGACGCCTATCATGAGTACCCTGATGGAAGTTGGCTACGACAACGTCAAGTCGCAGAAAACTGGCGACACCAACAACCAGTACAAAATCACTCTGGCACAACAGTGGCAGGCGGGTAACAGCATCTGGTCTCGTCCGGCAATCCGCGTCTTCGCAACCTATGCGAAGTGGGATGAGAAATGGGGTTACGACACTACGGGTAACGCATCTGCGACGAGCGCTAAATACAACTCCAACTTTGGTATGGCGACCGGCGGCATGGGCCGTGGCGACAGCGATGAGTGGACCTTCGGTGCTCAGATGGAAATCTGGTGGTAATTCAGCACTAACCTGAAGCAATAAACTGACGAGGGGCGAAAGCCCCTCTGTTCCGTAAGGTTTAGCGCGCTATTGCCTGGCTACCGCTAGACTGACGATTTCTGAGGTCATCATAATGAAAATGAAAAAAAGTCTCGTTGCTCTGTGCTTATCCGCTGGATTGCTGGCGAGCGTTCCGGGTATCAGCCTTGCGGACGTCAACTATGTGCCGCAAAACACCAGCGCCGCGCCAACTATCCCAACCTCGGCCCTCCAGCAACTGACCTGGACGCCGGTCGATCAATCTAAAGTGCAGTCCACCCAGCTTTCTACCGGGGGTCAGAGCCTGAACGTTCCTGGTATCACCGGTAACGTCGCGGCTTACAGCGTGCCGGCAAATATCGGTGAAATCACGCTGACGCTGACCAGCGAAGTGAACAAACAAACCAATGTCTTTGCGCCGAACGTGCTGATCCTCGATCAGAATATGACGCCATCAGCCTACTTCCCTAGCAGCTACTTTACCTATCAGGCGCCGGGCGTAATGAGCGCCGACCGTCTGGAAGGCGTCATGCGTCTGACCCCTGCGTTGGGCCAACAAAAGCTGTACGTCCTGGTCTTTACCACTGAAAAAGATCTCCAGCAGACCACCACGCTGCTGGACCCCGCGAAAGCCTATGCCAAAGGGGCAGGTAACGCGGTACCAGATATTCCAGACCCGGTGGCTAAACACACCACCGACGGTCTCGTGAAGCTGAAAGTCAAAACCAACAGCAGCTCTAGCGTCCTGGTCGGCCCACTGTTTGGCTCCTCCGGCCCGGCTCCGGTCACCGTGGGTAACACTGCTGCGCCAGCCTATAGTGCGCCTGCCGCTGCTCCAGTCGTTGCACCAGCTGCCGCTCCAGCCGCGAAAGCAGAGCCGATGCTGGATGATACGGAAACCTACTTCAACAACGGTATTAAACAGGCGGTGGCCAAAGGGGATATCGACAAAGCCCTGAAGCTGATGAATGAAGCCGAACGTCTGGGCTCGAAATCTGCTCGTTCCACCTTTATCGGCGCTGTAAAAGGCAAGGGGTAAGTTTTACCCCGCAGCGCCGATGTTTAGGCGAAGCCTTTCGGTGTGCCCTTATGGGCACACCTTTTTTCTACACGTCATTGCGCGACAACAAACTGTTGCACTGCTGTTGCGCTAATGATCGTATTTGACCATTCCTGCACCCCCTCCCGCTGTGTTCTGCGATACAATAGCCAGAAGTTATGTATTGGAGAGACAGGCATGTCGCACTCTGCACTGACGCAGCTTCGCGCGCTGCGCTATTTTGACGTTATCCCCCCGCTTGAATCGGCACAGCGCGACTGGCTGATGCTGGAAGATTCGATGACCAAACGGTTTGAGCAGTTCGGGAAGCCCGTTAGCGTCACGCTGCTGAACGAAGCCTTTGTCACCCGTGATGAGCTAGAAGGCGAGCAGCATTTGCTGCCGGACGAACCTCGCTATTGGCTGAGAGAAATATTATTGTGCGTGGGCGACGAACCCTGGCTTGCTGGGCGTACCGTGGTGCCGGAGTCGACGCTTTGCGGCCCGGAACTGGCGCTACAGCAGTTGGGGCAAACGCCACTCGGGCGCTATCTGTTTACGTCATCGACGTTGACCCGGGATTTTATTGAAATAGGGTGTCATGATGCGCTGTGGGGGCGACGTTCCCGCCTGCGTCTGAGCGGCAAACCGCTGCTGCTGACGGAGCTTTTTTTGCCCGCATCGCCGCTGTACTAAGAGGAAGAAGAAAAATGGAGTGGAGTCTTAGGTCGAATAAGCTGCTCGCTTACCATCGGCTCATGCGAACGGACAAACCGATTGGCGCGCTATTGCTGCTGTGGCCGACGCTGTGGGCGCTGTGGGTCGCTTCCCCTGGCGTACCGCCGCTGTGGATCCTGGCGGTATTTGTCGCTGGCGTCTGGTTGATGCGTGCCGCAGGCTGTGTAGTCAATGATTATGCGGATCGTAAATTCGACGGCCACGTAAAGCGCACCGCCAACAGGCCGCTGCCAAGCGGCGCGGTGACGGAGAAAGAAGCGCGGACGCTGTTTATCGTACTGGTGCTGCTCTCCTTCGTGCTGGTGCTGACCCTCAACACCATGACCATCCTGCTATCGATTGCCGCGCTGGCGCTTGCCTGGATTTATCCGTTCATGAAGCGCTACACCCATCTGCCGCAGGTGGTGCTTGGTGCGGCGTTCGGCTGGTCTATCCCTATGGCCTTTGCCGCCGTCAGCGAAACGCTGCCGTTGAGCTGCTGGCTGATGCTGTTGGCCAATATTCTGTGGGCGGTGGCTTACGATACGCAATATGCGATGGTTGACCGCGACGACGATGTGAAAATCGGTATTAAATCGACGGCGATTCTGTTCGGCGATAATGACCGCCTGATTATCGGTATCCTGCAAGCTTGCGTGCTGGGGCTGATGGCGATTATCGGCTGGCTCAACGGCCTGCACTGGGAATTTTACTGGTCAATTCTGATTGCCGGTGCGCTGTTTGTTTACCAGCAAAAGTTGATTCGCCATCGCGAACGCGGGCCGTGCTTCCAGGCGTTTATGAACAATAACTACGTGGGGCTGGTGCTGTTTATTGGGCTGGCGATGAGCTACTGGCAGTTTTGATGCGCGCATTCATTGCTGGACGGCGGCGTGCCGCCTCGTCCGGGCTACAATATCAATACATAAAAAAATCCCCGGTTTCAGCCGGGGATTTTTGTTTTTTTACTGCGCCGCCTCTTCCTGCGTGACGCTCTCAATCGTCAAGCGCACGTCCGAGGTAATCAGGCTAGCCATCATCTGGTATACCTTCATCGTCTCTTCCGGCTCGGCATCGCCGCTGTCGCTGATATAGCCTTCATCGCGCAGGGTTAACACCAGGGAAGAGAACACCGCCTTATCGAAGAACTCCGGCGAGTTGATAC